>CAZGOM010000067.1:0-25264 GCA_964527265.1 uncultured Phycisphaeraceae bacterium
AATTTTTGAAATTTTTCTGTGTAGAATTATGGGTCCCTTTTCTTGAGATGAGGCTAAAATATGACCCCCTTATTTCGACCCTATACAAAAGTGACCCATACGGAACCTGCCTGACCATCCACCCAAAATTTTTTACCCGTGTACCAACATAGGGACCCCCCCCCTGGGGTCGGGTCGGGAGAAAATTTCATTTTGCGCCCAAACATATCCGTAAATTCCCCCGCGTTTCGCGGCAAAACGAATCCTGCCGCGTTTCGCGGCAGAATCAAGACTTGGCGATTTTAAGAATCCGGTTTTGCGGATATGTTTGGGCGCAAAATGAAATTTTCTCCCGCCCCGGCCCGAGGGGGCGCGGCCCCTATGTTGGTACACGGATAAAAATTTTTGGGTGGATGGTCAGGCAGGTTCCACATAGAGTCACTTTTGTATAGGGTCGAAATATGGGGGTCACATTTTATCCTCATCTCAGGAAAAGGGATCCATAATTTTACATGGAAAATTTCAAAAAATTTCGAAACGAAAAAAAATTTTGAAAAGAGGACGATAGGAAGGGGGTCATTTCTTGAGATAAGGCTAAAATATGGGGGTCAAATTTTACCCCTATATAAAAGTGACCCCATATGGAACCTGCCTGACCATCTACCCAAATTTTTTTATGCCGTACCAACATAGGGACCCCCCCCCCCTAGGGTCGGGGCGGGAGAAAATTTCATTTTGCGGACGCAAACATATCCGAAAATCCGAATTCTTAAAAAAGCTAAGTGTCAAAACACGGAAGGATCGAAAAATCTCTCCGCTTCTTGCCGATACTAAGTTATTACCCACTCGTCCATTCGGATTGCTTTCGTCACATGTGTGCATTTCATTCTAACATATTTTTCGTCTCGTGTTTGATTTTTAGGATGGCCTCGGTCGATGTTAAGTCGGCATCGGGCGGAATGAAAGAAGTACAACCGGTCGTTAAGAAGCGCATCCGAAACAAAACCAAAAGCAAGCTGCGTACGCGTGCCTCGAAAGACGCAAAGGTCGCAGAATTCAAATCCACAGCAAACTCGGTCCAGGACGTTAAATCAAAAACCCTAACGAGCAACCCGTTGCCATCATTGAACGGTTTGTACGGTCCGTCTTGCGCTCGCGCCTTACGCGAACATCAAAAAGCTGGTGTGGCGTTGTCAGGATTTCAACGGTGGACGATTTACTGGCGTGGTTTCGACCCGTTCGTCGGGCTGCTTGAAGGAGCAGGTGACACGTGGACAGACGATGATTACGGTGCCTGGGTCGACCAGGCAGAAGCACAAAATGGCTAACTCTTGTTTGTGACGTTAACTTTGTTCCGCGTTCAATATCTCATTCTATTCTGCACAAGAATGGAAACTTTTGTTAAATGAAAAAATTTCCTCATCAAGGAAAGAGAGAGAAAGAGAGGGGAGATTGAGCAAAATATACAGAGATAGAGAAAGAGAGGAAGAGGTTTCGATTGTCAATGTCGCGTTGTTTATGCACCTGCGACGGCGCGCGCAAACACAGCTGCTGAAATGGCAATGGCCGGCAAGAGAACGTGCAGATGATATGGTATCCTGTGCGACGGTGAAGCAGATGAGATCACATACCATTGACCGACTCCAGTCGACGAGGATGAAGTTGTTGTCGGGGCGCCGCTTTTTGAGCAGAAGGGCTGTACGTAACCATTCGGGCACGTACAGTTCAGGGTAGACGGAGAAAATACGCCGCCGTTTAGACAGACTGGCTCACAGAAAATGGGATGGATGACTGTTAACGGGCGAGCGCGCAGAATCGTTCCGGCCATGCAGTTGCATGACATCCCGTCTTCGGCCGGTGTACCCAAACTTCCACACAATGAAAGTGTACAATTGTTTTCAAAAATATTGTATCTGTACACGCCCGTCTCCGAACATGTACACGATTCGTCATGTTCATTGTATGTCCCTGTGACAGAACAGCGCCGATACTGACAGAACATACCAGTGAACTGTGGATCTGGGCACGTGCACGTGCCGTTCTGCGCTTCACCTGAATTGAGACAGAGAGAGGTCTGACAAAATTTCCCAGAGTGTGCTGCGTCACAAATACACGCCGTTCCATTTGCAGCCGGGAAACCATAGGGTTGGCATGAATTGGTGTCACACGTTGCTCCGCCCCAGATGGCCGGGCACGCACATTCATATAGACCACCGCCTAATGGAACCGGCGACCCACCGTTCTTACAAAGATGTTCCCCGCACCACTGTCCGGAAAAGGGGAATGGACATTCGCAATGCCCTGTCGTCGAATTCACGTGCCCTACCGGACCACACACTGGGACAGTGCAGGTTTGCCCTCCCCAATCCATAGTACAACTGCAGAACGGGGCTCCACCGACCACGTTTAACGTGCCCCCGTTCTGGCAAATCGTCTCGTAACAGAACTTTCCCGGGTCGTATCCGGGCATGCAATTACACCCGACGCACGTCAGGCCGTCCGATGAAACGCACGGCCGTGAAATCGAGTGTTGAGGGTCAGGGTCGCAATATGGGATACACGTGCGAGAGGTCGAGTTGGACCGATACGCGGCGTTACATTGACAGTTTCCATTCAGACACTGAGGAAGTGGCGAGAAGTTGTAAAGGTTCACCTGCGCGTTGTCTCCGCATGTATGTCCATTTTGCGCAATCGGACATGCTGGATTCTTGCAGCATTTGTTCGTGTTGTCGACGATGTTTGTGTTACACGTCGTCGAGTCAAATGAGGAATTGGTACATTGACATATGAACTTCGGATCGCTCTTACCCGTTGGCATTGGCAGAGCGAGAGTACCGCATAGACTTGTCGTGCACACCGCGTTGTTTTGGTTCTGGCTCAGCCAGCCATCGTCACAGACGCACTGAGCCGTGCTAGTCGTGGTGACACACGATGAATGAGTTGAGCACGGTGGATTGCATGGCTGGTTCTGACATTGCGGCCCGGTCCATCCTTGGGTGCACGTACACGCGTACGCTCCGAGTGTGCTGTTGAATGCACATGACCCGTGCGCGTTGCACGTAATTGTGTTCTGGCCAGGGCCAGGGGCACCACAGGCACTCGTTACATCAACACTGCAATCGGCACCACCCCATACCTTATCGTTGGAACTTGCAGTTGTCACGCACATGCAATATGGCGCGGTCACACCATCCGTCGGGACGATACATTTGCCGTGTGTCGGTGAGATGCAGTTGTTCGGGCATCTGGCATCCATGCAAAATTCTCCCGAATGGGATGCATCACACTTACACGCGTACGACGGGCCGTATGTCACGTTCTGGTATGCCGGGCTGCACGTTCCAAATGTTGAACACGGCTGACATCCTTGAGATGCCGATGTTTCATTCAAACATCCATCGCCGTTGGTCATACACACGGCAAGTTGATCGAGTTGGCATCCGCATCCAGTATACTGGTTCGGTACACCTGCAGTACATGTGCATTTGCCATTCGCACATGTTCCGTGCGAACTGCATCCGAGTGGACAGTTACTTTGTCCGCATCCAATACCAGTGTAAGCTGGGTTGCAGATGCACGAGCTGCCGTATTTGGAGGCTGTTAAGACCTGTGTGGTTGAACCGCCTAAAGAAGCGCTATAATTGTAAGTTTGAAGAACCAACGAAGAAGAACCTTCTGAGTGTCCGAACACGCAGAACGATTCTGTGGGGTGTGCCAATGTCCCACACGATCCAACGACGAATGCACAATACCCCGTCGGCTGGGTGTATGCATTCACGACCGCACTGAAGTCACATCGTTTGCGGCATGTTTGTGACGAACTTCCGCAAAAGTCAATCGCGTCTTCTTGCGCACAGGGAAGCTCATACCCGCTACAACGTCGTCCCGATCCTGGGACGTCTCCCATGCCACCGGCACAGCGACAGACCTCGGTGCATACCGTCGAATTATACACAGGCGTCGGACAGAGGTTGAAGGATTCTTTTGTGAACACGTCGCAAAGATTGGTCTTCCCCGGTTTCCCGTATAGATCGGCAGTCAGACATAGATCCGTTTGTACCTTGTACCCACAATGTGGCGAGGTTCCGGATGCTGCACATTCGCAGTTCGAGTTCGTACGCGTACATGTGTTGTTGGTATAGCAATCCAACTGACAGGATCCAGAAGGCAGGGCGCCGACACCGCAATATTCTTCATATTCATCGGGGACGCAGGTAAAGTTCGTAAAGTCGAACAATTGTCCGACTGGACAACTGCCGTCAAAATATGATATGTCGGAAAGATTCCATGGGCGGAATACCCCGCATGCGAATTCCGATCTGCTGAAGGACATGCTACTGATCGCAGTAGTTTCATTGGCGTACGCTTGACTTATCATAAAGTTAGCACCTCGTTGGGGGCAATATTGCTGGAGGCTGAAATACTGAAACATCTCCATTGAGTACTTAGGGTTGTGCTTACACCACCCGGTGAGTGGATCGAAAACCCGGCTTCCGTCTGGGAAAAGACGATTACAAAGTTTCATCATGCTCAGGTATCGGCTTCTCGTCATTATGTCGGACGAACTCCCGGATGGCAGCGCCCGGTTCGATGGGTACGTGCAAGCACGCGAAGTCAGGTAATCGGGATGCCTCTGGTCGCATGTACTTCCAATCCACGAGAAAGCACATGAACAAGTGTACTGGAACGGCCCAACGCCATTCGAGCAAGTCGCGCCGTTAAGACATGGATTCGAATCGCACCCATTCCTTCTGTGTTCGCACGAATAACCAATGTAGCCCGGGGTACTGCAGTTACATGGGGCCGTCTGGTTAATGGTCTTTCCAAACGCAAGACTCGGATTGTCCACACAGGTAGAGTTGGAGGAACAGGGGTTGATCGGAGTAAGTGTTTGTATCGGGCATCGACAAGGACGAAGCGAAACACGAGAAGGAAACTCGGCGATGCCTTGGACGTTGGATTGCAACAGCGGCACACCGCCTGCTTGGAGTTGAAGGTATCCGATCGAAGTATCTGCGGACGATGCGCTGATCGTTTGAATCGACTGCTTTACCCACACCATTGGCTGACTGCCAAAGGTATAATGAGAGCGGAACTTGTAATCACTGAGGACCTCTGCGTCTGTGAAAGCGAGTTGCCACATACGCATGTTGGCCAAAGCGCCGTTGGTCTGCCGCCCGACTTCGATACGTAGATTTCCGGTGATCGCCGCAGCCCTCGTTGGATCGAATGGAAAGAGGCAGGTCCCACTGGTGGCACTGGCTCGAACGCCGTCCACGAACAGCGCCAATTCCATTTGAGACGCCGAAGTCAGGCGTCCCATCCCGACATACTGGTGCCATCCCGTCGACACAGCCGCGGAAGACGAGATACACGAGACGTTTCCGTACCAAACGGTAAGACCTAATGGCGAAACGCCAATGCCAAGCGACAAACCTCGATTAGGCGGATCCAATATTAACGCGTCTTGGTCGGCGAGCGCGAAATGAGACGGATACAACGTCGTTTCATCGACGGGCCCTCCTCCTTCCTGGAGCGGGGCATACCACATACTCATGGTGAACGGCTTCAACGGACGCAAGTCGGTTTGAGAGGCCATAGCAAGAACTCCAGATCGCGCGATGTTTACCGTACTTCCGTTGAACATCAACGCAGGGTGACAGAACGGTTCCTGGCCGTCCACGCACACGTATCCATTGAGAAGATCGATACACGTTTTCCCGCCGGTACAGGGGATCGATGCGCATTCGTCTGTGTCCGTTTGACAGATTGCACCGGTGTATCCTGGCACGCATTGACAAATGAAACCATTGAGTACGTCGCCACACGTACCGCCGTTTCTGCATGGATTCGACGCGCATTCGTCGATGTCAATTTGACACGAAACGCCGGATGTACCTGGAACACATGCGCATGTGAAATTGTTGATGCCGTCGACACAAGTCGCTCCACTCGCGCACGGCCGTGAAGCGCATTCGTCAATATTCGTCTCGCAGTACGTTCCTGTATACCCCGGTGAACAAGTGCAATTCGCCGTAGTTGGCCCGTCGAGACATCTCGTGAAGTGGCCTGTTGCGCAATATGGACCGCTGTATAAACAAGGAGAACAGCCACTCGGTGCCGTGACGCACGCACATTGATGGAAGAACACATTATTTGTCGTGCTTCCCGCGTTCGGCTGAGTCGAGAGATATCGCTCAAATCCATATTGGGCATTGGCAATCCACGCATACGCGTAATTCGATGAAACATGGAGTGGCGTTGTCCCTGATGAACTGAAACCGCCGTCTTGAAAGCGCCACCATATCATCTGAGGTCCAAATTGGTTCGAAACATCGAATGAAAGGGAGGCACCGAGATCGAGGGTAGAAGAGCTTCCCCCCTCGTATATTTCAGCTGGTAACCCTGAGCCGAAACCACCCAAGTTCTGTACTATCAAGATCTCTCCCACCTGTAGCCCTCCGCCAGATGCCTGTTCTTGCCCGATCTTCAGGTTGTGTACTGTAAACCCAATCATCTGCCAGGAGAAGGTGCACGTATGGAGATTAACTCCGTTGCGGAAATATGTGACCATCAAGGTGTTGTCGGCAGTTGGCTGGAATAACACAGAGAACATGATCCACCTTCCGATGTCCGGAGTCCATGCGTCCGTCGCAAACATGCCGTTGTCGATGCACAATCCTTCGTCAGCGGCAACGTACGGGTATCCTTCCCCTGAGTACCCAATCCAATTTTCCCGGAAATCCGAGGGATTGTTCACATACTTCTTTGCGAAGTACATGAGCGTGTTTCCGACCCCATCTATACGAGCAGCTTTCGGCTTGATCCACATGTTGATAAACGTTCCATAACCACCTGGGTTAGCCCATACATAATCCGGGTCGTCGGGCGGTGCTTTCGGAGTTCCGGCGGGAAGAACAAGCGCAGAATACGCGATGCCACTTCCGCGGAGTTCAATACCGTCAGAAGGGCAATACGCTTCGGAAGGTGAAAGTGTCTGGCCGATTGCTCCTTCGACTGATAGATACAACCAAAGCAAAGTGGTGATCACGGACGACGAACTTATCCTGGTATTGTGCATTCTGCGCAAAAATGTGAAGAGATAGGAGAAGTAAGGGATGGGGCGAAAGAGGCGGCAGGCAAGGAAGGCAAACAACACGTCGTTCAAGTCGTATTTCATGTCCCCTGAAAGACGCGCGCGCGTTGTGGGCATCTGAAAGAGTATAAAAACAAACGGCGGGTGCGACAAATGAGACGACCTCAGATGCGCACGCGTAGGTCAACCACACGCTGGTTGGAGTGCGACGACTCTGACATATCCTTCTTTAATTCGAAAAGACCAATGCGACATCGACGCCTTGGAACGCGTGCTTGTTGGAGGCGTGAAGTGCGTTCGTTGCCACGATCTTGGTCCCCGCCTGTTCAGGCGAAGAAAAGATGAACCAGACTCCTTGGTCGCCATCGGGGTGGTCTGTGATTCCTCCGGCGAGAGACCACAGTTCCCACGTGCCAGCCTCTGAGTTGGAGCGGTACAATTGCGCGACAGATGCGTCCGTTACCGTGAAACGCGTCGGGGTATCGAATACCAAGAATTCCCACATGTAGCCGATAGATGGAACCGGGCCTATGGAGAAATCGCTTGCGCTGTAACCGAGATAGGACATGTCGATGGTATCTTTATTTACGCATTCCTTTACCATTGCTCCGTTGCGATAAATCTTCACGGACAAGTTCATCTGACCCGTTCCTGACTCAGGATCGGAGAGCATGCGCGTGTAAACACTCAACATGTTCGCCTGACCGCGACCTTCGTCCCAATCGTTTCGACCGGTGGAACACACGCCAAAGTCTTCAATCGAAAGGAAAAGAGAACCATTCGAGTCGTAGCCAAACTCCTGTGTCCGTGGTGGGCCATGACGAATAGGGGATCGAACAAACGACGCCAAGAGGTTCACAGTTCCGGGCGTGTGTGCGCCGAGCGGCGTGAACCACGTACTCATCAGTACGTTTTCGGTACCACCATTTCCGAACATGAAGTTACTCGGACGCGCGCGAAGAACTGTTCGTGAGTCGAGTCGCTCGCCGTCGGCGGCAACGGGGCCGATGAGCGCCAATGAGATCATGACGACCGTGAGCAATTTGCCGATGCGTCCAAACATTGATTTGAAGTCTGTGATGATCACACGCACGCAAACACAAAACGGAACGCCGGAAACAATTTTACACACACGCTGCATGTGGTAGGTAGATAGACAAAGGAAAGATGAAGGAGTCTGTTTGTATTTGAGAGGTTGTTTTTTTGTTCTCCGTGCAATATGAAGAATACATATGTTTTGGCTAACAGGGACACTAGGCGTTCTTCTTGTCGTCCCATGCGCTATATTTTTTATCCGAACGCGTATAACACGTGACCTTCGTCGCCGTGAAGGTTGTCATTTACGGGTGCTCCGTGTTCGTCTCGGAACCTCGTTCCGAGAGATGAAGCGCCACTGTAATCGCTTTGAGAAATTGATCCGTTGAATCCATGCATTCTTGGCTGTGCTCCTCGACACACGCCAGCGTGGAATCGATATACGCCCGGCCAACATCTGACGCCAGACGCGCGTTCTTCGTGGCGGTCTCTATGTGGGAACTCATGACTCCAGATTCTCTGGAGACCATGGCGTACACGCACGTGGCTGCATCGGCAGCCAGACCCTCAGACACCTTGATCAGGCAGGTAATCTGGTTCATTATGAGATCGATGTGCCGAGAGCGTCTCAACCGGCGCTTCAAGCGTCTTCCCATTTCATACTCAGAAATCACGTCATCCCGGTTGTCTCGAATCGCCTTCACTACGTACGAAAACACATTTGGACCAGCGTTATGGTCATACAGTGTTGGGTCAACGGCGTCCTTTGAAAGATCGGCCCATATAATTCGTCCAGTTAGTTTGGGGTGACGTTCAATGAAACGAGTGATGTTCGTCACGCCTGGGTTGAAATCTTCCAAACGATCACCGAGTCCGTTCTTCCCCTGTAGTTCCTCCACCGATGGGACCTGAGATTCCCACAGCCTTTGGAGAAGCAGTGCTTTGTCGATACCTGTGATGTCGACAATCTTCGCTTTGGCCGGGGGTTGCGGTTTAAGGGACGAACGCACCGTTGACGGCCGAGAAGAAGGCGGTGAACCAGAACCCGCATCTGATGCACGTGCAACGATCGCCGAAAGCGCGACCGCGATAATAATAACAACGAGTTCGGGGCGCATGTTCCACGTTCTCTCTTTCCTTTGTTGATCCCTTTTATTCCTGATTAATCAATCATTACAGACCCGCCGATGCACACGGGCAAACAAAGGCAATCAGTTAGAATATGGGGTAGAATGTTGCGCAAGGATATGGTATGTACAGATCACAGGAAATGTTTAGGATACGAAAGAGGGATACGCAGATGGGCACACAAAAAACAAAGAGACCGACAGAGAAAGGGTCGCGTTCATCTGTGTGTTTACCGGCCAGCAGATGGGTGTTTCAGGCGTTTCGTACGCGTGTGGCACTCGAGAGCAATTGGCGATTTCGAACGCGAACGAGTGTTTCCCGGTTTAGGCGGCGACGGAGTCCGTTCCCTCTGCCGATGTCGCACTCGAGCGATAGCTTGCCGAGATCCATCAGCTTCAACGCTATCGTCGTCATCTGTTTCGGTCTCGGAATCGTCTCCGTTCTCGTGTCGCGGAGCTCCCGCAGTCCCCGTCGCTTTCTTGTGATCGGGATTGATCTCGATGATATCGTTTTTGTTTTGGCCAGCCTTGGCATCGAGCGAGAGCATCGCGCGCCGTCTGTGCAATGGCGGCGGCACCGAAAAGATCCTGGTGACTTCGCCCGTGATGGTAAATCTCGGTTCGCGCCGACCTCCAAGGTGATCATTATAAACGTCGACGAAGTGCGCGAGATCACGCCCCTCTTTGATCTTGGCCAAAAGGGTCTCCGCGTGTCGAGCCTCCATCTGTTTCCATTCCATCGGGACGAGCGTTAAGTCAGCGGCCCGCGATATGGCTACCTGCTCGTATCCTCCAGCGAAGTCTGAGACCGGTCGTTTCGACGTCGACTCCGCCGATTTTCCGTCCTTCGTACAGCTCGAGTCCGGTGGCGTGACTCGTTCCTCGCGCAGCTGATTTGCGGAGGGGACGGGCTCGTAATACAAACGTTGAGCTAAGACAGTATGCCGCCGTTCCGCACGGCCATAGTATCCAGCGATCAACTTGCCACTGGCGTCACTAAACGTCATGAACGCGAAGGGTCGTTTTTCTTTGCCGTTGTCGTCTATTCCAAGACACTTGCTGGCGCCCGATGCCGAGACGTTGGCCATCGACGAAGTGTTGTTTCCCATGATAGCGATGTCACTATATATATGAACACACGCGAACGGAATTCGTCAGTGAGAGTTCTGGACGAATGCGGATAGAGGAAGGTTCGGATTGATATTTTTGGCAAAATGGAGAGATAGAAATGCATCCGCGCGATTGTACAACCGTTTGCAATTCTTCCGAACTTCCGGAATTAAACCGGCCGCTACCTGCCATTTTTATTTCATTTTCCCATTTAGTATTTGCGCCGAGCTTCATATAACGTATCCGACTCCTTTTCGGTTGATAACCTTCATCTTCTTCTTATTTTTCTCGTGTGATGCACAGAAAGATCAAGATAGATAAATCACCAACAGTGTCGTCCCTGTCGAACAACCTCGCAGTGATTTATGGCTGCGTTGGGTCCGCACGGGCAAAAACCCTCGCGGCTGAAGCCGTAACACGATGGCCGATCTATTCATCTGCTGGTGCCGGGCGATTGGCGCACTGTGTCGAACCGCGCTCACAGCAGCAACAGCAGCGGCCACATCAACCAAGTTGCGCGAAGCCAATCGGAACAGGCTTCCTATCGTCGAATACTGTGAGTCCTGTAGGTATGCGTGGTGTCGCTGCCGCAAAGATCAGTTGTGGTGGGAAAATCCGCCGTGTTCAATTCAGCTCAAAGTCGGCACTCGCATCACACACGGACACACTTCGACCGAACAAAGACAGTCGGACGCCGAAACGTGGAAGCGCCTCGAGCGCGACACCGAACAACGCACGAGGTGGAAAAACTCTGTGACGGGCAAAACAGTAGCTTTTACGTTCGATTTCATCTCATATCTGTTGTGATAAGATAAAAGAGATTTTTTATCCACCTTTCCAATTCAGTGTGATCGTCATCATTACCTCAGTTCCAGCCACCCGCCGATATGATTTTTTGATTCTGTCGCTCTTCCCTTCGCGATATTTGTTATGTGTGCGCGTGTGATCCAGCGTGAACACACAGCGAGAGGCCGAGTGAGGAAAGGGGTTTGAATAATGGCACTGGCCTCGGCTCGATTAACATCGGCAATTGCAACCTCGGCTGCGGCTTGTGCAGTTTTAGCACCGCCCGGATTGAGCGCCATGAAGATAGATTCTTCGTCAAAGAAGATCGATAATCCGCCCCGACAGACCGTTTCGGCGGCAGCAATAGCTGGAGGAAAGGAAAGCGAAGAGCAAAAAAACGGCGACAAACACGGCCAGAAGAAAGTGGCAACTCCTCCACCCCGTAACTACTCTCGATTTGTGGCATTCAAATTAGGGTTCTCAGTCGACGATCACTATGTCTTCACGAAAGAACTCGGAAAAGGTACGTATGGAGCAGTCGCGGAATGCACCGATAAACGGAACGGGAAACGTGTTGCAATCAAACGTATGGAATTCTCTGTCGTGACCGTGAAGGGAACTTGTGATGATTCACGCGACCGTACCGTTTTTCGTGAAGTTCTCTTTCTTTCCCGCCTAAAACATCCAAACATCCTGACGCTCCTCGACGTCGTCGTTCCCAGATTCGATATGTTCGAAGAAATCTACCTCGTCACCTCGGCATTCGACTGCACACTCGAACACATCATGGCCAAGGAAAGGAAGCAAAAAAATGGTTATTTCGCCCAGCCGGGCGTTAAAGAACGCATTCTGTTCCAGTTGCTTTGTGGTATTCAGTATATGCACACGCGGAATCTCGTACATCGAGACCTCAAACCGTGCAACATTTTCATGGGCCATGATGGCAAGTTAGTCATCGGAGACCTCGGTGGTGCGCGATGTCTTACCCGTGAGATTGCGGAGTCTGGCAAAGATGATTCTTTGTCTGAATACGTCGTAACGCGAACGTACCGCGCACCCGAAGTATTGTGTCGAGTGGGTTCGTCGAATGCGCGTTATGACACTAAAGTCGACCTCTGGTCAATCGGATGCATTTTGACCCAAATGGTTCTCGGAGGCGAAATGCCTTGGTACGGCAAGGACAACACAGATATGATAGTTGAGGTGTTCAAGACTCTTGGTACCCCAACCTCGAAAGTTCTTGATAAGATTTCCGATGGACCGATGCGAGATTTCGCGAGAACTCTTAAGTTTCCAGCACCTGAGTGGAAGCCACTCGGGACGACACAAGACGCGGCGACGACTGACTTGGTGCGCAGTCTCTTACAGACAGACCCGGACCTCCGTATCACGGCAGAAGACGCCCTCAAACACCGGTTCTTTGACGGAGTTCGCAATCTGCCAGAATTCTCAGAGGCTTATAAAACAGCCATGGCGGAACCAAGTAACAGATACAGCTCATCAGAGGAAAATTCGTGGCCCCGCCCGTCGGACGGCTATTCCTACTCGATGTTCTGGAGGGAGCAGTTCTGGCGCAGAATCCTTCTGGTCCATCCAGAACTGATCGGAGAATACGAATCCTGGTTCGCGCGCAATGTTTTATATGTCGATGCCACAGAACGGCAGCCTTGCATCGAAAGGTTGGTCGGGCGAAAACGAGCCTCGGGTGATGATACCCCGAGCATGGACGATGCGTTACGCGTGGTCAGAAATGAACAAAGAGAACTCGAGAATTGGAAACAATCACTGGCGCCCAGGCTTCAAACGTTAATGACCATTCCTGCTCCGGAACTCAAACGGATCATGAGCGTGGCAGAGCCACGTGGAAACGGACGAGACACGCCTGTTCCGACAGATGAACACCAAAAACAACATTCAGACCTCAGTCTGTTTGCACGTTGGGAGGCGTCTACATATGGCGTCCATACAACGCCACAACGCGTGGCAGAGAACGCCCTCAAACTCACTGCCGCTGAACTCGCTTTGAGAGGCATACCGACCATCGCACTGAAGACAGCGAGTTCCTACAGGTCATCCACCGCTTCTGCTGCTGCTGCTGCGGTTGCCGTTCCTGTCGCTCCAATTGGGGCCGCGGCGACATATGCCGGGGTGATGACCTCGGCGACGAAACGCAGGCACGCGTTTTATGGACCGAGTCTGGCGCCTTCAAAGTCATTACCGCAAAAAACACAATCCGCGCCAAATATCCACAATGCTGCCGCCGCCACCGCAGAGTCCAAACGTCCTCGTCTCCGCCTGTAATCATTTCTGATACCGTTTCACAATCCTACCCGCCGAACTCCGCTGTTTTTTCTCTCTCTCCATGTACTACACAAGAAAAAATTCAATCGCTTTTTCATCTTCTTTTTCCAGGCTCGATGCGACGAGAGAAAGAGGAGAAAACATGAAATGCACAAGGATGCCGAGATCGCAGCAATAGAAAAAAAAAGCGCAGCGTTGGCGGCTTTGTAGACGTCGTTATTCCTCCGCTTTGCATTGCCACTCACTAAAGCGGCGTGATCGCGAGGCCGGCGACGGCCGCAGGGGCAGCGGCAATGACGGCAGAGGGGGCAGCGGCAATGGCAGCAGCGGCGGCAGCGCAATCCCGCGCCTCCTTAGTCACGGCGTATCCGGCGATGATGCTCCACGGACCTGTTGCAAACAGCATGATCCCTTCGGCGTATCCGTCAACTCGTCTGGCGTATGAGGCGCGGAGTCTGTTCACGCGGCGGGCCGCCGCGACGAGTCCCGCGCCTTCTTCCGGATCCACGGCGATCAGAAGTTTCGATCCTGGTATTTCTACCGACCGATTCAGCCACTCGAGATCTTCTTTATCCGCGAGCATGAAGTAAAGATGAACCCAAAGACTGCGGCAGTTACATAACACCATTTGGCGGGAAGCACGCGAAGTGTATACTGAAGTCCGCGTAAAGTGCAATGGAGTCATGATGCACATACCGGCGTCGCCAACGAGAACGGCAGCGCGTCTGGCCAACTCACCAAGCCCACAAAAACGGTCGTATACACCGGAGATGCCACTGATCAGCATCGCCGCCACCGAAAGCTCATACATGCCAAAGACGTGCGGCCGCGTTCGTACTTCCCAATCGATTTTGAGGCGACGTCCGGCCATGAAAAGGGCCAAGGGAACGACGTATCCTTCTCGAATGAAAGATGGCAGTACGCCCCATTGCACCATCTCCCAGTTTTCATATCGGGCCGCGTTGATATTACCGCCGAGTACGACAAAGAGACGCAACAACAGCGAAAGTTCCATCGCGAGGAAGTAATCGACATCAGGCTTTTCGGGAGTGAGATGGTAGGCGTATTCGAGCAGTTCGCTGAGCGTGTCTGTCATCACCGCATCCCATGCCACCGGGATGGTTTTGGGGAACTTTAGTTTCTGTATGAACGGAAATGAGCCCAAGTGACGGCTCCGTGTCATACTGCCCAAAGTCCGGTTATACAGGTCGTCCGGTGCCGATTTCTCAGGAAGATTATGCAGTTCGAGAAGCGCCGGCTCGATCGGCTTCAATGAGTCCTCCAGAAGGGGACGTCTTGACAACGCATTGAGTTGCCGAAGCAGATCCTCTTCCGTGTCGGGAATGAGATCGTTGTCGCCGCAAAACATCGCATCGTGGATGCGTTTCATCAGCACTTCCTGCGTCTCCACGGGATTGCGCATTCCGACTTTCGCGTCATCGTCCTGCGTGAGTTTGCGGGATTTACCGTCGTCGTCAGCGGCTGCCGCCCGCGTTTCGGCTTTGCGCTTTCCGCCAGAGCGGACGTTGCTGTTTACCGCAGAAGCAGCTGCAGCAGCACCGGCGCCAGCACCGGCAGCTTGTGACATTTTCTTTTTTGTTTGCTCGTAGGAAAATGATGTTCAACACTAGTGTTGGATCGATAAAGATCCCAATCGAATGTTTCGATATGTGTTTGATGGTTTAAATATCCCTCCGTCTGCTCCGTCTCTCTATCCTACTCTCTATCACGATACGGAAAAAAGACAGTTATTTCTCCGCGTATGCAATGCGGGACGAAAAATGTCATGCCGTTCTCTTGTTCATGTCCAGAAACGCGGAAAGGTTCAAAAAAAGACGCGAACAAGAGAGAAAAAAAGAAGAAGTCGGACGCGGAAAAGTGTCTGGCGTGGCATCCACGGTCCACCCTTTTGAGTCGCCACTCACTAAAGAGATGCGGCTGCGGAGCCGGAGCCGGACCCGGAGCCTGAGGCGGCAGCGGCAGCAGCAACGCGCGCGGCGGCAGCAGCTGACGCGACGGCAGCAACACGTGCGGCGGCAGCAGCACAATCGCGGGCCTCCTTTGACACGGCGTATTTGGCAATGATGCCCCACGGACCTTTTGCGAACAGCTTGACCCCTTCGGCGTGTTCATCTATTAGTCTGGCGTATGTGATGCGGCGCACGTTCACGCGTTGCACAGTCAAAGCGAGTTTTTCGTCGTCGCCCGGTTTCGTCGCGAGTAGCAGTTTCGATGCTGGTGTTTCCAACGACTGAAACAGCCACTCGGTGCCGCCATCGCTTTCGGGCGTCGCCGAGAGATGACGCCAAAGGCAGATCGGGTAGTCCATTCCGCGGAACGTCATACCGCGGGACGGCGGCGTGAAGAGCAAACCAGCGTCTCCGACGATTACGGCGGCGCGCTTGGCTAGCTCGTCAACACCGCAGATACCGTCGCGCATTGGGCTCAGGCCCATGAACATCATCGTCGCGAATGAAAGGTGAATCATGCCGATGAAGGGCGGACGTGTTCGGGTTTCCCAATCGACTTTGAGACGTCGCCCGGCTATGAAAACGGCCATGGGAAGGTGCCGAATCCCCATGAAATCCGGTAGCATGGCCCACTTTGGGTCGCCGGGCAGACCGTCCACAGCGTTGATGTCACCGCCGAGTGCGACGAAGAGTCGCAGTAACAACGAAAGCTCCACCACGAGGAAGTAATTCACACCCTCTTTCTTGGTGCCGACTTCTCGGACGAATCCGAGAAGTCCGAGAAGTGTCAATTTCATCATCATCGCACCCGATTTCGGTTTTGTTGTTTCTGGGAACTTGAGATCCTGTATGAACGGAAAGGATTCGACGCCGCGGAACCGCATCATACGGCTCAGTACCCGGCTTTGCCATTCTGCGTCGTCAAACACGCCGCTGTATTCTTCATTCTCTTGACTCACGCCCAGATGCGACGAGTCGATCGCCTCCAACGATTCATCGAGAAGTGGACGTTTCGACAAAGCATTGAGCTGCCGACGCAGGCCCTCCGGCGTATCGGGAATGAGATCTCCGTCGCCGCAAAACGCCATCTCGCGGATGAGTTTCTGAATAGCGAATTCCTCCATCTTCGCGGCATCGCACATTCGGACTTTCGCGTCGCCATCCTGTGTGAGTTTGCGGGATTTTCCGTCGTCGGCACAGACTGCTGGCGTTTCGGCCTTGCGCTTTCCTCCGGAACGGACGTTGTTATTGACCGCGGAGGTAGCAGCAGCCGCCGCGGCACCAGCACCAGCGCCAGCGGCTTGCGACATTTTTCTTCTTTCGTGTAGCTTGCGTAGGAAATGATGCTCAACACTCGTGTTGTACTAGGTAAAAGCTGAACTCGCGGCGATGATATGCCGTTTGAAAATTTAAAACATTTCACCTCCCATTCTCCCCGCAAGCGGGGCGCGGCGCGGCGAAAAAGTCAGGCCGCTCTCTTGTTCGCGAGAAGATTGTCATGAAGAACCTATCAGTCCTACGCGACATGCGTTTTCCGCCGGGCCGGACGTTTCTGTTGACAGAAGCACCAGCATCGGCGCCGGAGACGCCAGCGCCTTTCGACATTTCCTGATTCTTTGCGTACGGAAAAAATATGATTGGCAACAAACGAGGATACGACAGTTTGTTAGTACGTACGCACCCGAAGAGCTTCTTCTGTGACGTGTGTAATAGTTGTGAGGGGGTTTAGCAAATGCGTATTTCTTTCGGTGCTACTTTGCAAAAGTTCTAATGGACGGAGAAGAAGAGGAAGAGGAAACGGTGACGGGTCTGCTTTGCGCGCGGTGCCACTTTCGTGACACTTCAAAGTAGCGGTTAGGATGGTTGCCGACCCCGTCGGGATCTATGTTTCCGTGACACAGCCGGAAAAGAGTCTGGCATGCCATTTGCGGTCTCTTTTCGGTGACTTTGGTCATTATATCGCGTAGACCGTCTGCTAACGCTGCCCCGTTCAAACCGCCTTTCCTCAGTTCAGATGTCAGACGCTGTTGAAGGGAAATTTCAGTCCAGCGGCGGAACGGGCAACCGTGGTCATCGGAGGAAGCAGAGGAAGATGGCGCCTCGATGATGCGCGCGCAGCTTTGCGCAGTCTGGTCGCGGCCAGCTCCGACCGCGCCATACATGTGTAAGATGTTGTATTTCATTTCCTTGTGATTTGCTTCCTTCTTTAACGTGAGCCGTTCTCCCCAAAATACCAGCGAGTCCTTCATCGATAGGCCAGCCGATTTGAGGAACAATCCATACTGACGACGGCCGCCGTATTTGAGGTGTTTCTTTTCAATGAGCTGACGGTGTGTATGTTGCATGCACAACGGCATTGACGTACTTCTGGCCACTGCCTCGATTTCAGACAAAAGAAGACTTCCAGACGGAGCCGACTGTTTGTGCGTCTGGTCGGCGAGCATCTCAGACGATCTGGCGATTCTCATCACGATAGGTTGGATGCGAAGATCGATGGGATAGTGCAACGTCATACGGCACATTGCATTTAGTCCCGTCACAAGTTCATCTCGAAACCGTCGCACGAACAAACCTACCAGATCTCGGTGGGTCACATATGCGAAACCTGAACGCACGAATACTTTACTTCGTGCGACCAGGTCGTGCACTTCCGTCCACTTCAGACGATAGTACCCAGACGGTTCAAGATCTAAGCCCGAGTCAGAATGTTCACGGAGAATGTGTTGGGTGGCATCGTCAAACTCTGTGCCGCTCATCGCCTTGAGTTCAGGTATGTATACGCTGAGAAATCGCGCCACTGCAGTTGGATCTCTGCAACAACCCGTGGCGCGGAACCTGAACAGTGTCGTCTCCAGTTCGACGAGACGCTTACGTTTATCGGGGTCGCGGCAAAAAGCCAGCCTGAGGATGTGATGGCCGATGGCATCTGAGCGCGCGTCGGTTTGGAGATCCTTGCCTTCGAATGCCATAAAATTCTCCGTACTGTGCACGGGTGTGAATTTTTTGTTACCGCGTGTCTGCTGTTGTATGAGGTCAAGTTCGATAAGCAGCGCCAGACGACGCACTGCCAATCTTTCGAACTGTTGGAGGGTGATCTCCTCGGTGGGATGTTTTACATAGAGGCATAAACTGTATGGAATTACAGACGTAACACCAATTCGCTTTCGCCCATGAAGTACGACACCTGCTTCTTCTCTTTCTCCTCTTTCTTTTAGAGAAGAGGTGCCAGCGGCAGGATTCTTATGCATGCGAAACGCCGCGGCAGATTCTTTGAAACTGTGGCAGGATTTATTCCTACGCGCGGCAAGAAACATTATTTCAACCGGCCGAAATTTTCGAATCTATTCCACTGCGAAGAAATATGGACATTAAGCCGCTTATGATTCTACCGCTTCACAGTTCTCGCCCACATAATCCCATTTTCGGTGTTTGTTGCGTCGCCGTCATTCATCGTACTCCGTGAACCACCGACTCTCCCTTCACATCGTAGATACTGTTTCTCGTTGGCAGCTCACGTGTCGACGCTCACTGTGTATGCGTGTGTTGTTCATGTCACAGATAAGTATCCAAACGATGGCTCCTATCACTGCCGCTCGCGTTGAAGCGCTGCTACAACCTCAGTACTGGAAGAATGCCAACTCGTGGAACGACGAATGCAGCCAGCTGATCGATGACCTCCACGCGCTCGAATGCGACCCGCGGCATACCGTTTCTTCGCTGCCGGATCTCGCGCAATGGACAGGTGCTGTGCGGCCGGATTGGACGGCCGATGGCATGGCCGATCGCGTGGTACTGCCGGAGGGCATGGAATTCATTAACCCAATATTCGCATGGCTCGGCATCTCGCTGTGGCCACAGACAACGGGCGACAATGTGTCGGGTCTGTTTCGCGTGCTCATGCGCTGCGGCTGTGACAGTGTCAAAGCATTGGGCGCGGTGACCAGCACCGGCCGTGTCGTATTGCAGTTCGCTGCCGCCGCGTCTTATGCAGCGCGTAAGCAGCCCGCGACCGTGTTAGCAGCCAAAGAGCGTGCATTGCATCTGCTCATGGCACAGCCTAATTTGCCGCTCTTCAGCGCCACCGCCGTTCCAACCGATCCGGACCGCGCGGTGGACGGCGACAGTGGACCATTCTGCTGTGCACTGTGTACGGCGATGCACTATCAATTGGACTCCACTGCAGTTGAGGTGCTGTTGCGTCTGACGCCGGCCCAGCGCCTGGCCGCTGTGTCTGCGCCGCATTGGGCCTTTGCATTGGCCATCAATTATTCGTGTCAGCGAACGTTTGAGGCGCTGTGGTGTGTCGTACGCGATCGTGTCATACAACCCGACTGTGACGCCGCCGAGGTGGATCGCATCGTTGGCGGTCCGGTGTGGGACGACGACTATCGGTGGAGTGCCTTTACCGGAGCCGCCATCAACGCCGGCGCACACGGCTGGTGGTTGGTGACGAATGCACACTGCCCATTGGCTTACGCACTGCTTCGTCACGCCAACGCACATCCAGAGCGCCAATATACCAGTCCCCTTTCTGTGCTGCCCGCAGATGAGCAAACGCACAGCGAAAGCGATCTCCGCGGCGCGTGGTTGGTGCCACGTTTGCACGCTGATGTGCTGAACGCATACGACGAGTATGGATGCACCGCGGTGATGCAGGCCGCCGAATACGCACTCCCCAAAACGCTGGCGGCACTGCTGGACCGCGGCGTGGAGGTGGATCTGACCGCTGAAAGGATCGAATGCAAAACCGTCTTCGATCCTGATGCGCTGGTGCGTGCGAACACAACATTCGCTGTCCGAACCGCTGCCGATCTGCTACCCGATGACGACGATATGACGGCGCAGTTCATGCCCATCGCAGCGCGATTGCGGGCCGAAACCAAAGCACAAATGGCATTGCGGCCCCTCATCGCTGCTGCGGTGGTACCGGCTCTGCAACAGTTCGGCGGAACGCAAATGCCGCGCGAACTCCTGTCTCTGTGTTTGGCGTATGCTAATTTGCCCGAACCACTTCACAGTGTCTGCACGGGCGCCAAACGCATCGCCGGTGGCAGCACCGACGGCGAGGCGAAACCGTCCAACAAACGTCTGCGCCTGACGTAACGAAATCACAGACGCGCACACACACTGGCACCTACCCGTGACACATTTATTCGTCACACAACGCAAATATTTGTTCTTTCCTAACCTGTCTTGTTTCCCATCCGCGTATCATTCCTCACTGTCTGTGTATGTGTGACACAGAAAGGTATCCGATAGTGACATGGCTCCTATCACTGCCGAACGCATCGAGTCGCTGCTGTTACCGCAAAACTGGAAAAGGGTCAAAAAATGGAACAAAGCGTGTACTGACCTGATCGATGATTTCCGTGCGGTCGAAGCCGATCCGCGTCACAATGTTTTATTTCCGGACATGACGCGATGGACCGGCGACGCGCGACCGAAGTGGCAAAATGATCGATGGCCCGGCAGTTATACATCATCTATGAAAACCGTGGAATTCGTTAACCCGACGTTTGCGTGGTTCTGCATTTCGATGTGGTCGGGTGCAACGGATTATAACGTGTCGGGTTTGTTTCACGTGCTCATGCGATGCGGCTGTGACAGCGCCGCCGCACTTGGCGCCGCGACCAGTAGTGGTCGCGTCGTATTGCAGTTCGCAGCCGAGGCGGCTACAATGGCCGACGATCCTGGCACCGATTCGGGTTCGGAATCACAGGACTACGAGAAGAAAGTTCCGCCACACCACAAGCGCGCACTGACTCTGCTCATGGCACGACCCAATCTGCCGCTTTTTGCCAACAATCCTCCTCTTGCGAGACCCCTTTCGGATGCAGAGACGGGAGAATACAATGGACCGTTCTGCTGCGCATTATGTACGATGGTTCACAATGAGTTGGACGACTTTTCGGTTCGGGTACTCGTGCGTCTGACGCCGGACCAACGCCTAGCCGCGGTGACTGCGCCGCACTGGGCTTTTGCGCTCGCAAATCGATGGTCGTGTCCGCATACATTCGAAGAGCTATGGAAAGTCGTGCGCGATCGTGTGATGCAACCCGACTGCGATGCTGTCGAAGTCGACCGCCTAATCAGCGGTCCGGTGTCGGGCCACGGGTATCAGTTGACCGCATTCGCCATGGCCGCGGTCTGGGGCGAAGCAAGCGCGTGGAAGTTAGTGACGAATGCACACTGTCCGTTGGCCACCGCGATGCTTCGGCACGCAAATCAACATCCGGAACGTCAATATCGAAGTCCGCTGTTTACTATACGCACTACATACCAAACGGACTCGGAGACGGATGTCCGCGGAGAATGGTTGGTATCGCGCCTGTGTGCCGATGTATTGAACGCGTACGACGAGAGTGGCAGAACACCGGTAATGAACGCCGCAGGCTACGTGCATCCAAAAACGTTGAAGGCCCTGCTGAATCGCGGTACGGAAGTGGATCTCGCTGCCCAAGAGACCCAAAGGCGATTCCCAGTCACCACCACCCCAGTCGACGCGTTGGCGCGCGCAGACACAAAGTTTAATCCCATAAACGCTGCCGACATGATGTCGACGGACTTCCCGGCCCTCTGGAAACGGTTGTCGGCCGAAACGGACGCACAGATCAAACTTCGCCCTGCCATCAGTGCCGCTGTGATGCCAGCTCTGGGACAGTTTGGAGGAGGAGCCCAAATGCCACACGAACTCGTGCGTCTGTGCTTGGCGTATGCCGGTTTACCCGAACCCGTCGCCTCGCCAGCTCCGGTTCCAAGTGTCTGTGCCGGGGCTAAACGCAGCGCCACAGCGAGTGCAGGCGCGGGAGGCTCCGGCTCCGACGCCAATACCGGGGACAATGCCGACCGCAGCAAGAGACCACCAACAAAACGACTGCGTCTGACGTAAACAATTCTCAGCCCAAAGCACGTGAACCTTCGTCGATCTAACTGTTGCCGCTGTCCACCTGTCTTGTGTTTCTGGTAAACCACCTTAGGGTTACGTTTCTGGTAAATTCAAACATTTCGAACTGCGTATCAGTGTTTACTGAGTGTATGTGCGCGTGTTGATCGTCTCACAGAAAATATCCGGTAGTGACATGGCTCCTGTCACTGCCGAGCGCATCCAGAAGCTACTGACCCCGCAAAACTGGGAAGTGGCTGTATCTTGGAACAGCGCATGTGCTCAGCTGATCGATGACATACGCGCGGACGATTCCGAGCCACGCCGCCGTGTGCCTTTGCCAAACATGACGAGGTGGATTGGCGGACCCCAGCCGTGGTGGAGGGAATGGGTTAGTGATTACTTACCAGCACGCGGGTGGTTGTTCCGGACCATGGAATTCGTAAACCCGCTGTTCGCGTGGTTTTGGATTTCGCTGTGGCCAAAGGCAACGGACGCCAATGTCACTGGGCTGTTTCACGTGCTCATGCGCTGTGGATGCGATAGTGCGGCTGTATTGAGCGCAGCCACGAGCACTGGTCATATCGTATTCCAGTTTGCCGCCGTTGCGGCGTCTTTTAACAGTTGTGCTGATGATGGTGTCGACGAGGACGAATATGGTGAGGATGATGACGATGAGGACGAGGACGAGGACGCGAAAGTTGAAAATCCACAAAAGCGTGCATTTAATCTGCTCATGAAACAGCCCAATCTGCCACTCTTTTCCAATGCCGCGGGAACGGTTCGTGTCGACGTGGTGGACGACGACCGCGGGCCATATTGCTGCGCGCTCTGTACGGTGATGCATAACCGGATGGACTCCGCTTCAGCCGAAGTGATTTCGCTTATGACTCCGGCGCAACGTCTGGTCTCTCTGTCTGCGCCGCATTATGCATTTGCGCGCGCCTGCGCCCAGAGGTGCCCGAGCGTTTTCAAGATGCTGTGGGGCACCGTGCGCGATCACGTGAAACATCCCGACTGTCTCCCGTCCGAGGTCGACCAGATCATCGGGGGTCCGTGTGAAATGGATGGACGTCGATGGAGTGCATTCTTCGGTGCCGTCGCGTGGGGCGACGTGTCAATATGGCGGTTGGTGATGAATGGAAAATGCCCATTGGCCACATTACTACAACGCCACGCCAACGAACATCCCGAACGCCAATATCAAAGTCCCTTGTCTCTGATGACCTCATCAGATTATCTGGACGACGAAGTCGACCTGCGTGCAGCACAGTTGGTGCCGCTTCTGTGTGCTGACCTGCTGAATGCATACGATAAATATGGCTACACTCCGGTAATGAACGCGGTAGTCCGACCGTGTCCAAAAACCCTGGCCGCGTTATTGGATCGCGGTGTCGAAGTCGATCTGACCGCTCAAGAGATCGACCGCGGAACCAATAGTCATGTTGCAGTCGATGCGTTGGCGCGTGCGGACACAAAGTTTACAGGCAGAACCGCTGCTTCCTTTCCGACACGTCACGAAGTCTTCTCGGTGGATTTCCGGCACATCGTCTGCCGGCTGAGAACTGAAACACGAGCACAATTGGCATTGCGACCTCTTATCGCTGCTGTCGTGGTGCCAGCTCTGCACCAATCTGGCGGTGCACAGATGCCGCGAGAACTTATACGTCTGTGCTTGACGTATGCCGGTTTACCCGAACCAGCGGCCACTTCCGCTCCATTTTCGCGTGTCTGCGTCGGAGCCAAACGCGACGTCGCGAGCGTGAATGGGGAAAGTTCCGGTGCCAGCGCTGCCGTCGCCTCTCGTGGAAAAATAGGACCCAATCTGAAACGCGTTCGTTTGACGTGACCTTTCGCAGTCCACGCCGCCATCCACCCTCTGTCGCAAATTTATCATAACCTCGTTGCCAAAAATACCAATCGTTCCATTCTGCCCTGTATTCTCGCATACCTGCGCATGTTGATCGAGCCTCATCTTAACTACAATAAAATTGCACCACCTTACATTTTTTCGCGTGTGCTCATGCGACCTCGTGACCGCCGCCGATAGCTTTTAGCCGCGTGTTTGTTAGCCGAATGCGTGCCGGCGACATCCGAACGCGCGATTAGAACGATCTGAATGAATGCGGCACGGCGTTTCGCACATTGTGGCCGTCGCCGGCACCTTTAGCCGCGTTTTTTGTAGGCCGGCGACGTCCAAATGTGCCGCGGCGACGTCTGAACGCGCGATTCGAACGATCTCAGCGCGGTACGACGATTCGCACATCGTGACCGTCGCCGGTGCCTTTGACCGTGTTGTGACCGTCGCCGGCAACTCTGGCTGTGTTCTGACCGTCGCCGGGACCTTTTGTCATGTTGTGACCGTCGCCGGCACCTTTGGCTGCGTGTTTGTGAGCCGGATGTGTGCCGGCGACACCCAAACGTATCCCGGCGACGCCCGAACGCGCGATTCGAACGATCTCAGCGTGGTACGACGATTCGCACATCGTGACTGTCGCCGGCACCTTGCGACCGTCGCCGGCACCTTTGGCCGTGCTGTGACCGCCGCCGGTACTTCTGGCCGTGCCGTGTCCGTCGCCGCCGGCTTTGGGCGCATGTTCGTGCGCGGGTGTGTGCCGGCGACACCCGAACGCGAGCCGGCGAAGCCCAAACGCGCCCCGGCGACGGCCAAACGCGAGATTCGAACGTTCTCGGAGCGACACGACGTTTTGCACATCGTGACTGTCGCCGGCGCCTTGCGGCCGTCGCCGGCATCTTTAGCCGTGATATAACCGCCGCCGGTACCGTTGGCCGTGTTGTGGCCGTCGCCAGCACCTCCGGACGCGTGTTGGTGTGTGCAGGCGACGCCCGAACGCGTGCCGGCGACACCTGAACGCGCGATTCGCACGATCTCGGCGTGGCACGACGTTTCGCATACCGCGACTGTCGCCGGTGCCTTGCGGCCGTGATGTGACCGTCGCCGGTACCTTTGGACGTG
>CAZGOM010000067.1:25364-27117 GCA_964527265.1 uncultured Phycisphaeraceae bacterium
TGCCGGCGACACCCGAACGCGCGATTCGAACGATCTCGGCGCGGCACGACGTTTTGCACATCGTGACTGTCGCCGGTGTCTTGAGGCCGTCGCCGGGACCTTCGGCCATATTGTGACCGTGGCCGGCACCTTCGGACGCTTGTTCGTGAGCGGATGTGTGCCGGCGACACCTGAACGCGTGCCGGCGACATCCGAACGCGTGCCGGCGACACCCGAACGCGCGATTCGAACGATCTCGGCGCGGCACGACGTTTTGCACATCGTGACTGTCGCCGGTGTCTTGAGGCCGTCGCCGGGACCTTCGGCCATATTGTGACCGTGGCCGGCACCTTCGGACGCTTGTTCGTGAGCGGATGTGTGCCGGCGACACCTGAACGCGTGCCGGCGACATCCGAACGCGTGCCGGCGACACCCGAACGCGCGATTCGAACGATCTCGGCGCGGCACGACGTTTTACACATCGTGACTGTCGCCGGCGCCTCGCAGCCGTCTCCGGCATCTTGCATCCGTCGCCGGTACCGTTGGCCGTGTTATGGCCGTCGCCGACACCTTTGGCCGTGCTGTGACCGTCACCGGCACCTTTGGGTGCGTGTTCGTGGGTGGGCGCGCGATTCGAACGCAGCACGACGATTCGCGCATCGTGACCGTAGCCGGCAACTATGACCGTGGTGTCCGTGCCGCATACACCCGTGGCGCGGGCGTCGTCTGCGCATGGCGCGTCCTACGGGCGTTGGTTGCTCTTTTGCCATTAACAAGTCGGCTACGCTTTTCTGTTGCTGTTTCAGTTGCCGAATCTGGCGTTTCAGTTGCCGAATCCGGCGTTTAGAAACCCTCGAATCTGGCATTGAAACCCACTCGAATCCGGAACCCTCGAATCTGGCCATTAGGAACCCTCGCATCTGGCGATGAGGAACCCCCCACCCTCCGTGCAGAATTCTACCCGCCACCCTGTCCACGATTTCATCCGCTACCGTGTACACACGTGTGTGTGTGTGTGTGTGTGTGTGTGTGTGTGCGTGTGTATGTGTGTGTGTCGCAGGCGCCATACCATCACCGGCAGTACCGGGGTGATGTCAAAGCGGAGGCTATCAGCTACCGCCCCGACCGCTGCGGCGGCTGCTGCTGTGAATGCGGCATCCGTGCCCAGTGCTTCTGCTGCTGCCGGCATCAGTCCTGCTGTTGTTCGCCCCCGGGTGAAACGTACCTCTGGGGCCGCATCTGCCGCGGCATCTGTTGGTGCCACTGTCCACGCACCGCCTGCTGCTGCTGCCGCATCTGCCACTCCTGCCCGTCCACCGACTTCTGCGGCTGCGGCTATGGCTGCGGCTGCAGATGATGGTAGTGGGTACACCAACACCTCTGGCGTCAGCAATAAAAACGACAAACGTCGGCGCACAACCGGTGTCAATCAAACCGGTGTCAATCAAACCGGTGTCAATCAAACCGGTGTCAATCAAAACCGCCGTCATAGCGGCGCTGCTGCCGCGGGTCCAGCGGGTGCAACCGCGGCTGTCGGCCCTGCCGCAGGTGCAGGTGCAGGTGGTGATGGCGTTGACGCGCATGCGAGCGCCACGGAGTTGGCCGCCGAACGAACAGCTTATCACATCAGAACAGCGGAAACCAATGCACAACTGGTATGCCCGCACGTGATACGCGCGGTGACGACTAACCGTCCTTTTACCGTCGAATTGCGTGGGTGTGTGCGTGTGTGTGTGTGTGTGTGTGTGTGTGTGTGTGTGTGTGTGTGTGTGTG
>CAZGOM010000068.1:0-27020 GCA_964527265.1 uncultured Phycisphaeraceae bacterium
ATTACGGGCAGTCGCACCATTGCGATTATGAGGGGAACACGCTGGTTTACCCGCGGGAGGATGGGGATTACCGCATGGTGAACATGATCATCTACCTGACGGATGTGACGAAGGATTTGGGGGCGACGTACGTGGTGCCGCAGGAGAAGACGCGGGGGATGTCGTTGTGGCCGGCGTTTAGAAGCCGCGAGGAGTATCCGGAGTTTTATAAGTGGGAGAAGCCGGTGGTGTGCAAGGCGGGGTCGGTGTTTGTGTTTGGGATGCAGACGTTTCACCGGGCGTCGAGTGTGACGCGGCTTGGCGGAACGCGGCAGAGCCTGCACCTGGTGTACAAGGGCGGGCGGCACCGGTTTTCCGGGTATCAGACGTGGTCGAGCTTTGGGGAGCAGTATGAGATGCAGCGGGTGCTGGTGCGTGCAACGCCGCGGCAGCGCGAGGTGCTGGGGTTCCCGGCTGTGGGGGATGAATATTGGACACCGGCGACGCTCAAGGGGACGCAGGAGCGGTATCCGGAGATGGATCTGGGGCCGTATGAGCAGGGGATGAAGAAGGGCGGATAATCAGCGGCGGGGGTCTCTACAGTGAGAGCATGCCCGGTGGTTGCTTTATAAGGATGGATCGATGCAGAAACCGACACATATTGTTTCACTGAGCCTGGATGACGGATTCAGGAGATCGACGATCAAGACGGCGGAGATTTATGAGCGGTATGGGCTCAAGGCGTGTTTCAATGTGGTGGCGATGGCAGATACGCCGGGGTTTTGCTTTCCTAATTTCGGACCTTCGCCGGCGGGACTGTTGGGGGATTTTGGGTTGTATAACGAATTGGTGGCGCGGGGGCATGAGGTGGCGCCGCACGGCTATGCGCATTTGAATAAGTCGAAGATGAAACTTGAAGATGCGAAGGAATCGATTTTGCGCTGCCTGGATGTATTTCAAGAGAAGCTGGCGGGGTTTGAGGCGAAGAAGTGTGTGTTTAATTTTCCGTATAACGCGACGACGCCGGAATTGCTGGCGTGGCTGCCGAGCGTGGTGAGGGCGACGCGAGGCGGAGCGAGCGAGCATGGGATTAATCCATTGCCCACGCGGGAGACGGTGGTGCTGAAGACCACAGCGTACGGCCCGGACAATTGCGACGCGCATCTTGAGATGTGTGTGAATGCGCTGCTGGATGGACCGCCGGGATGGCTGGTGTATTGCGGGCATGCGCTGGATGGGGATGAGGGGTGGGGGCCTATGAGTGAGAATTACTTGGAAGGGTTGCTGGATCGGCTGGTGCAGATGCCGAATGTAAAAGTGTGGCCTGTGGGGCAGACGTTTTCGAATTTAAAGCTGATGTGACGCCCCTGTGCGGGCGATTTTGTGATCTTGTTCAAATATCTGGTTGATTTTGACTCGGTTGGAAGTAACCTAGGTGATATATCATTTCACTTTACGATTTGAGGCTGGGAGAAGAAGCATGAAACGCGCATTTAGCTTGGTTGAATTGCTGGTTGTCATTGCGATTGTAGCGGTGTTATGCAGCCTGCTGATGCCGACCCTGAGCAAGGCACGGGAGACGGCGCGTGCTTTGGTGTGTTTAAGCCAGGAGAGGATGCTTTTCCCTGGGTTTAACACGTATGTGGTGGAGCAGAGGAGCTACTGGGTGGTGAATGGGAACATCGGGCCGACGCTGACATGGGCGCGGATTGTGACCAAGAACCTGGGGCTGAGGTATATCGGCGAGCAGAATGTGTCGATGACTTCGTGGACGGCGCCGCTGACGGGGCAGGTTTTTCCGGCGGGGGATGGGGGATATGGCGCGCCGCTGTATAGCCGGGATCTGACGAATATGAACCGGAAGAACCAGTTGATGAAGTGCCCGAGCGATAACTTCAGGAACAACTGGGGTGGGGAGAATGCGACGTCATACCGTTTTAATTCGGGGTTTACGTATAAGTATGGGCTTGGGGTGTCGGATGAGTTTACGATGCATCTGAGTGCGACGGAGCGTGCCGAGCGGGGGCGGATTCGGGACAAGGAGATTCTGCGGCCGTTTAATACATTTGTGATTGCCGACGGGATCCGGGTGCAGGGGGCGAATTCATATGAGTACGACGAAGAGGGATTGGACACGCTGCTGGAGGTGCCCAGCTATCACGGAGGCGGGGCGAATTTTCTGTGGGCAGATGGGCATGCGACGTTCATGCTGAAGGATGATGTGGAGAAGGATCATTTTGACCGGAGAAAATGAGCGGCGGGGACGCCGAGTCTTTGAGTCCTGCGTCCTGCGTCGAAGATGAAGAGTGAAGCAGTTGAAGAAAAGGGTTTGAATCTTTTGTGATTGGATGGGTTTGTATGGCAGATGAAGTTTTGGCGGTGAGTTCGCAGGCGGTGGTGAAGGATGAGGCTTTGGCGGAGGTTTGGGATCGGAGGGTTGAGTTCCCATCTCCGGAGCATATGCGTGACCTGGATGTGGTGACGCATGTGATGGTTGAGCGGGCGCAGAGGGGGGGGTATCACTATCTGCATGAATCGAGCCTGGCGTTTCATAAGGGGGCTTTGTATTGCTGCTGGGCGAACCATGCGGTGGCGGAGACGAACTTTCAGGATGAACGGGTGCGGGGGCGGAGGTCGATTGACGGGGGGCTGACTTGGGGACCGGTGGAGGACTGGATTTTGCCGGGCGGTGACAGCGGGAGCGAGAGTTATAACCATCCGGTGATGTGTGAATTTGAGGGGGCGTTGTGGGCGTTTGTGGCGAGGTGGGAGAAGGAGAAGCCGAGCACGGAAGTGTTTTTGATGGATGAGATAACGGGGGAGTGGAGGAGCACAGGGCGGGTGATTGAGGGGTTTGTGGCGTTTCAGGCGCCGATGAAGATGCGGGACGGGAATTGGATCATTGGGGGTGAGAACCATTGGTCTGAGGCGGCGGTGATGATTAGCCGCGGTAGTGATTTTCTCGATTGGCGGATGGTGATGATTCCGCGCCCGGAGGGACTGGTGCTGCAATATCCAGAGGTGGCGTTGATGGATCGTGGGGATTCGATTCTGGCGGTGTGTCGGCCTTTGAAGAGTGACAAGAGCGCGCCGATGGCGGAGAGCTTTGACTGCGGGAAGACGTGGACGCCTTTGCGGTTCAGCAATTTTCCGCTGGGGCCGAGCCAGCCGTGCGCGGGGAAGCTGAGCACGGGGCAGCATTTTTTGATTACCAACAGTTTGGAAGAAAAGCGTGCGCTATTGACGATTGCAGTGACTGAGCCGGGTGGGCGGCTGTTTTCAAAGATATGGAAGATTCGGCATCAAACGTTTCCACGGCGGAGACTGCTGGGGACGTTCAAGGACAAACAGCCGATCGCATTCGGGGCGGTGGGGCGGGGGACGGAGTGGTCGTATCCGAGCGCGGTGGAGCGGGATGGGAAGCTGTATGTGAGCTACACGCATGGGAAAGAGGATTGCGTGATGTCGGTGGTACCGGTTTCGGTGTTGGCATGAGGAAGAGGGGATTTTTGACTGGGATTAAGAGGATTGGGGATGATTAAGAGGATGGGAGGAAGTCCGTTGGAGGGGAGGCGGATTTTTTTTGGAAGGGGGTTGCTTCCTGGTGGCGTTTTGGTGCTTAGATTTTAGGCTGCGGTGGATTCGGTATCTCCCCCACCGAGGTTCCCGGTCTCCGTATTTGAGGAGGCTGGCGGAATATGGGGGCTGAGAAGAAGCGGGTGAGGTTTGGTCTTGCTCACGAGAAAGTGACGATGGGGGTGGAGAAGAGGAGGTTGGTAGTGGAGAGGTTTTAGTGAGGAGGCGGTGGCGAGGGGAAAGTTTTTATGTGAGACGAACTACGTAATTTTTCGCGAGGCGATACTCCGACGCCATTCAAAAAACGGGATTTTATTTGAGCCAGTACATTAGGCGAAAGAGCATTTAGTTTTCCTAAGTTTGCTAACTCATCGATTTCTTCAGATTGATCCAGTGAATAACTTCCAGGCGATGTCACCGTATTAACTCTGATGAATCTGGGTTCGCCCACAAGTTGCGGGCAAGTGCGACCATGGCGCGGTGTGATTCCACCAGCACTGTTATATTGGGCAGTGAAATGAATGCAGCGACCGATCTTCCAATTTGGGAGCAGTTCAAGCGGGCGCATCCTCCTGGGTCCAAAGTAACTGGTGTCGTGAGCCGGGTTGAAGCGTTTGGGGCTTTTATCGATCTTGGGGTGCCGTTTACGGCCCTGCTGTTGGTTCCCTACATCGCTCCTATTGGACAACCCAAGAAGTATCCGGATGACTACCCGAAGGTGGGCGATGTGATTTCCACGATTGTCCGGCATTATGGAGATGATGTGACGCCGAACGAGATCGGTGAGATCGCGCTTACGCAGGATCCTGCGTCGTTGTGGTTGTGAGCCAGTGGGATGGTGTCGATTTTGCAGGTGAGATTGAATAAGTGTTGGCGCGTGCAAGACACAGCACGCCTTCGGGGCGTGCCGTGCCACCCGGGCTGTGAAGGATAATGTGATAGGGCGAGGGAAAAAGAGCTGGATTTAAGGGGTTCTCGAGTAATTAGGGGCACGAACTTTGAAAGCGGTGGCGCGAGCAAGACACGGCTTGAGCTACACGGCGGGGCTCAAGCCGTGGCACCCGACTGGCCTCCATCGTTTGATGGGGTGGGTGAAATGTGTTGGCGCGTGCAAGACACAGCACGCCTTCGGGGCGTGCCGTGCCACCCGGAAATGGTGTTAAGTGGCGATGGTTTGGCTTTGTTCGCGCATGAATTGCTGAATGTAGTGCGGGCCGAGGGCGCTTTTGCCGGAGGAGCCGGAGTGTTTCCAGCCGCCGAAGGATTGGACACCGGGCCAGGCGCCGGTGGTGGCGCCTCCGCGGCGGTTTGCGTAGGTGACGCCGGCGTGGATGGTGCGGAAGAAGGTTTGTTGTTCGTCGAGGTCGGCGGTGAAGATGCCGGCGGTTAAGCCGTAGTCAGATTGGTTGGCGAGGGTGATGGCCTGGGAGAGGGAGCTGACTTTGGCGACGGCGAGGATGGGGGCGAAGTATTCGTCTTGAAAGAGGGGGGAAGAAGCGGGGAGGTTGTCGATGATGGCGGGGTGTGCGTAGAGGCCTTGTGAGAGGTTTTCGGGCAGAGGGATTTTTGTGTCGCTGCCGAGGAGGACGCGGCCGGTTTTAGCGGCGAGGCGAAGGGCGGCGTGGTAGCGCTTGAGAGCGGCGGAGTTAATGAGGGGGCAGATGAAGGCGTCGCGCTGGCTCGGTGGGCCGAGGGTGAGTTGCTTAGTACGAGTGATGAGTGCGTCGAGGAATGGCTTATAAATTTGTTTGTGGATGTAGAGGCGGGAGCAGGCGGAGCATTTCTGACCGGCCATGCCGAAGGCGGAGCGGACGACGCCTTCGACGGCGTCGGGGATGTTGGCGGAGGGCATGATGATGGCGGGGTTTTTGCCGCCCATTTCGGCGATGCAGGGCTTGGGGTAGGTTTGTGAGAAGGACTTTAGAAGAGCCATGCCGACGTCACGGGAGCCGGTGAAGACCATGCCGTCGACGTGGGGGTTGGTGGAAAGCTCGCGGCCGACGGAGGAACCGGGGCCGGTGATGAAGTTGGCGATGCCGGGCGGGGCGCCAGCGTCCTGCAAGGCTTGATAGAAGAGGAGCGTGGACCAGGGGGTGTCGCTGGCGGGTTTGAGGATGACGGTGTTGCCGGTGATGAGTGCGGCGGCGGCCATGCCGGTGGTGAGGGCGATGGGGAAATTAAAGGGGCCGATGACAGCCCAGACGCCGTAGGGTTTTAAGGTGGATTGAGAGCGTTCCCTCCCCTCGGCCTGCATGGGGGTGACGAAGCCGTTGTGGCCTTCCATCTGGTCGCAGTAATAGAGGATGAGGTCGATGGCTTCGGAGACCTCGGCGATGGATTCAAAGCGGTTTTTGCCGGTCTCCATGCTGACAACCGCGGCGGCGTGGAACTGACGTTCGGTGAGGATGGCGGCGGCGCGCTGGAGGAGGAAGACGCGCTCCTGCCAGGGGGTGTCGCGCCAGTTTGGGAAGGCTTTTTGGGCGGCGTCGATGGCTTTGGCGGCGTGGGTGGCGTCGGCCTGCTGGAAGTGTGCGATGTGGATGGAGGTGTCGAAGGGGGCGTGGGTGGTGAAGGTTTGTTTGGTTTTGACGGCTTTGCCGTTGATGTGGAGGGGGAAGGTGTGGCCGAGGTTGGACTGGAGGTGATCCCAGGCTTCGTCAAAGGCCTGATGGAAGGGCTCGCCGAGACTGCCGAGGGAAGCGTAGGTGATCTTTTCCATGGCGGGGGCTCCTGGAAGAGTGGCTATCTGACTCTACGCATGTAGTGGGGCGGTGTCTTAAAATATCGGGCGATGATCCATCATTTGCTGCGACCGAAAAGGAAGCTCATTGATGATGTCAGCGTTCCTGGCGGTCAGGATGTTCGTCATCGAGCTGGTTGCGTCGTTTGCGCGATAAAGCGAGAGAATCGGGTTGCACGGTGTCAGGCAGGCCCGTTGCTGTATGAAGGCTCTGAGGGTTGTATTGAAGGAGGGTGAGGATGTTCTGTGTGGTGACTTTGCCTTCTGGATGCATGATGCGGGTAAGGCGGGCGAGATTGCGGATCTGGCGGCCATTCAACTGGACTTGAGAAAGTTCCGTGAAGTCGTTTGAATCAAGGGAAAGACCAGCGGCATGGAACATGGTTTTCCAGATGTGCATGCGGGCGGATTGGTCGAGGTCAGGGTATTCAAGATTCAGCATAACGCGGCTGCGGATGGCATCATCAAGTGCTGAAGGCTGGTTGGTGGTCAGGAAAAGGAGGCCTTCGTAATAGTCGAGCATGCGGAGGAAGATGCCGACGATGGCGGAGCGTTCCAGATCGAGGCCGCGCTTGGCAAGGAAGATTTCGCATTCATCAAATTGAAGCACGGCGCGCCAGCGGACGACGCGGGAAAAGACTTTTTGAAGATTGTTTTCGATTTGAGTGACGGTGGTGCCCAATTCGCCGAATTCAAGGACATAGAGGGGGCGCTGGGACATTTGTGCGTAGACCTCGGCGGTGAGTGTTTTGCCGACACCGGGCGCGCCGCAGGCGAGGATGACGATGCCGCCGTGCTTACCGCGGATGAGGTCGCCGAAGAGACTTTCGGTGGGGGTTTCGAAAACCTTTTGCAGAACATGTTTCATGGCCGGCGGGAGGTAGAGCCGCTCAAGGGCGGTTTGGTCGTATTCATAAGGGGAAAGATCGTTGATATCGACGAAAACGTAATCCTTGATGTCGAAGCTGAAGCAGCGGACGAGGGGCATCTTACTGGCGGTGGTGGAGAAGACAGCCTGCCTGCTGGCATGGAAATAAGAGCCGGAGTTGGGCTCGGTTTCCAGGGCCGGTTCGATGACGGCACGGCGAGGCATGTCGGGGGTGCCCAAGGGAAGCTCGGTGAGGAGAGAGGAGGACCAGCGGCCTTCACTGAGACGCATGACTTTGCTTTTGACCCATACTTGGTGGCCGACGTCAGCGGCGAGGCGCTCGGCATTGAGGAGGCGGAGGTTGTGATGGCTGGCAGGGGTTTGCAGGGCGCGGAAGCCGAGGCGTTCGATGGTCTGGAGGATGGTAATTTCACGGGCGCTGCCCTGGTCGTCGAGGAAGATGGAGGGATTGAGCGCCCAGTGCAAGGTGCGCGTGGAAGAGCCCATGGCCAATTCGACGCGCACGGAGACGTTACGGGCGAGCTTGTGCTCGTCCTCGTGGAGTTCGACCAGCAGGTTGACTGGGTACCAGCGGGAATTCCAGAAGAGTTCGCAGTTGGGTGCATTGCCAGTGTGGGTGCCGAAGGCGGAAGCGAAGTCGACGGGGGTGCGGACTTTGATGGGGTAGAGGGTTTTGCAGTCAGTGGCGTCCTCACGCAAGCCGTAGACCATCATGGCGAGGATGGCGCGATGATTGGGTTTTAGCTTGGGGTCTTCAAGGAGGGCACGGGCGAACTGGAGAGGAAGGCCGGTGATTTCAAAGGTAATGCTGCCGGCATCGGTGGAGACGAGGATGGCCTGGATGACGGCGTTTTCAGCAGGGGTGAGGGAGCAACGTTCGCGGGCTGCTTCGATGTTGCTACGGTAGAGGTGAACTTTGGGCATGAGAAAATCCGGAAGGATGTTGTAGAGGGGGGATTTTAATGTCAGTGAATCGGGTGTGACAATTTTCGTGCGCAGAGAGAGATTAAAGATGGCAGATCAGAAAAGATAAAGAACATCCCCTCACCCCTGCCCTCCCCCTGATGGGGAAGGGGTGAGAAAGACGTCTCGGAAAAGTGTCACACCCGATGAATCAGCCGAGCCATTGTTCGTCGAAGATGGCCATGTCGAGGTCGCTGGTGTCGGGCTGGACGTTTCTGTAGTGGCTGATGCCCAGGAGGATTCTGCCGTCGGGGAGTTGGACCATGCCGTGGTTGGAGAGCTGGTTGCTGCCGGATTCGGTTTGGATAATTTTGGGTTCGCCCCAGGTGCGGCCGCCGTCCTTGGAGAGCACTGCGACCAGGGGATGGCGGGGGAGCTGCGCGGTGGTGGAGACGTTGTTCCAGACGACCAGGAGGTTGCCGCTCTTGAGTTTGAGCATACGGACCATGGATTCGGGGGATGGGAGGGCGGTGGGTTCGCCCGGGCTCCAGGTCTGGCCGCCGTCTTCAGAAATGGATTGATGCACCGCGCCTGCCTTGGTGCGAAAGAGGCTGAGGAGTCGATTGGGGGCGGTTTCGACGATCTGGCATTCCATTGCGCCGCGGGGGCTGCTGATGGTGACTTCGCCGCCGCGATGCCAGGTGACTCCCTGATCATCGGAGAGCATGTGGACGAGGGTGTAGTGCTGGCGTTTGGAGGGGCCGTCGGACAGAGTGGCATCCATGATGTTGATGGCGGCGAGAATGCGGCCGCTTTGCAACTGCATCAGCACATCGACGCCCGCGTACATGCCGACGCCGGGGAGTTCCTTGCCGCCCATGATGAGTTGGTAGGGGAGTTCGGTGCTTTGGTCGAATGTGCGGCCGTCGTCGGAAGAATGGCGGAGGAAGACGCGGGTCTGGCTTTTGAAGTAGTCGCCTTCGACGTGATTGGGGTCTTCGGCGGCGTTGTAGTGGCGAGAGCGGCCCCAGATCATGAGGACTTTGCGGGTGCCGCGGATGGAGAGCATGTGGACGAAGTAGGGGACGCCGCCGAGGTAATCGGCCATGAAGAGTTGGGGGGGCGTCCAGGTGAGGCCGTTGTCTTTGGAGAGGCTGAAGAGCTTGACGGAGTGGTTGGAGCATTCGTCGGCGTCGTAGGCATTCCAGTAGAGGAGGACGGAGCCATCGGGGTAGATGAAGAACTTGGGTTCCTGGTGGTAGTCTGCGCCGATGCCGCCGCGGATGAATTGGAAGTATTTGAGTTTGCCGGGGGCGTAGGAGAGGGGGGAGATGGTGGCGATTTTCATGACGTCCCTTTTTAAAGTGCTGCGTTGAGGTGTACTGCACTATCGTACTTTATAGAGTGAATTAATGAGATGGCGCAATCGTGAAAGATGAAGATGAAGAGGCAGAGCTGATTTACCGCGAAGGCGCGAAGACGCGAAGGTCAGATAAGTTGAGAGATTGATTTATTTTGTGCGGATGGACATGATTTTTTTCAGCCAGGGGACGGCTGCTTCGGCTTTGAAGTAGTGGGCGTCGTCGTAGTTGTGATAGAGGCCGAAGGTGGCGCCGTCGATGCCGTTGGGGATGGGTTTTTTATCGAGGGTGCGATTGGCGGCGGATTGGAAGTTGGGCATGAAGGTGATTTTGAAATTGGCGGGTTTGCCGTGCAGGGCGAAGGCTTTTTTGATGGGGTTGAAGTCGGGGGAGCGACCCCCTTCGGAGATGAGAAGCGGGCGGGGTGCGAGGGCGGCCATGAGGTCTGGGTAGTCGAACCACTGGATCATGCCGGGGATGATCTGCCAGGGGGCGGCGGGGGCGAGATTCATGCGGAGCATGTAGTTTTGAAAGCGGGTTGCGCCGCTATTCCAGACGACGGCTTTGACGGCCGGATCCAGGAGTGCGGAGAGAAGGGCGGGTTTGGCGCCCAGGGAATGGCCGCAGGTGGCAATGCGGGTTGCGTCGACGAAATCCAGGGAGCGGAGGAAGGCAAGGCCAGAGAGTTTTTCACGGACGCTGAGGGCTTCATAGCTGTCGCCCATCCAGATGAGGTGATGGGCATGGCGCATCCAGTGGTTCATTTGGCCGTCAGCGGCTTCGCCGGTGGCGGGGTTGTCCATGGCGAGGGTGACAAAGCCGGCTTTCACGAGGTAGAGCGCCATGGCTTCGCGGGGATCGACAGGTTTGGTCCAGGCGGCGAAGGGTTCGCCTGCGAGGTGTTCCTTGGGGTGGTTTGAACCGGGGAGACAAAGCACGGCAGGAGCGGGGTTTTTTGTGGTGGCGTGGTTGGGGACGAGGAGGAGGAATTTGATGGCGTAATTGGGCTGAGGATAAAACTCCCAGCGCTGGAGGCGGTAGCCTTCGCGGGGTTCATCTGTGAGGCGTTTGGCAATTGGGGCTTTGACTGGTTTGGCGTTGATGTGGAGGAGTTCGCGGAGCTTGGCGCGGACGCGGGATTGCCATTGCGCGGCTTGCTTTTGCGTGAAGGCGGGGTTGAAGGCGAGCTTGGGCTTGATGTTGTCGAGGGTGTGGTGGACGAGTTGGGCTGTGGTGGTGAGTGTTGGATGGGAGGGGCGTGGCATGGGGGACCTTCGTTGGGGCGAGAGTCGGGAGTTTGATTTAGCGTATCGAGTTTTTCGAGGGTGGGAAAAGACAACGCCTCCCTGATGCGGGAGGCGTTGTTGTGATTTATGTTAGCGCGGGCAAGACACATCGCAGGCGCGGACGCCTGCAATGTGCCACCCGGATCAGATCAGGCTGTCTTTCTTGGCCAGACCCAGGGCAGGGCGGACGTCGACCTGAACGAGCTTTTCGGTTTGGACCTTTTTAGCTGTTTCGGGGTCGACGTAATCGCTGTGGCAGGAGGCTTTTTCGCCTTCCTTGGCGACGACGGCCTTTTTGGTTTTGCTGGCGAGCTTGTGGATTTCGTCGGGGGAGAGGACGCCGCGTTTGGCGAGGATTTCCTGCTGGTCGGCGGTGAGGGCGTCGGACTTGACGGCTTTGCCGCGCTCGAAGCCTTCGGCCTTGCCGGAGGTCCATTCGACGATTTCCTTGGAGATGCGGACGCTGCACCAGTCGTGGCCGCACATGGCGCAGAAGTCGGTGTCGACGTCGAGGTCTTCGTCGTGGTAGGCGCGGGCGGTGTCGGGGTCGAAGGAGAGTTCGAAGTGGCGTTCCCAGTTGAGGGCGGCGCGGGCCTTGGTGAGCTCGTCGTCGCGGTCGCGCACGCCGGGGATGCCCAGGGCGATGTCCGCGGCGTGGGCAGCGATCTTGTAGGCGATGCAGCCTTGCTTGACGTCGTCCTTCTTGGGAAGGCCAAGGTGTTCCTTGGGGGTGACGTAGCAGAGCATGGACGCGCCGTGCCACGCGGCGTTGGTGGCGCCGATGCAGGAGGTGATGTGGTCGTAGCCGGGGAAGATGTCGGTGACGAGCGGGCCAAGGACATAGAAGGGCGCGCCGTGGCAGAGCTTGCGCTGGAGCTTCATGTTGAATTCGATCTGGTCGAGCGGGACGTGGCCGGGGCCTTCGATCATGACCTGGACGCCCTTGCGCCAGGCGCGCTCGGTGAGCTCACCCAGGGCGCAGAGCTCGGCGAGCTGGACGCGGTCGGTGGCGTCGGCCAGACCGCCGGGGCGGCAGCCGTCGCCGATGGAGAAGGTGACGTCGTATTCGCGCATGACGTCGCAGATCTCTTCCCACATGGTGTACATGATGTTCTGCTTGTTGTGGACGAGCATCCACTTGGCCAGCAGCGAGCCGCCGCGGGAGACGAGGCCGATGAGGCGGTCGCGGACGTACTTGAGGTGTTCGCGCAGGACGCCGGCGTGGATGGTGAAGTAGTCGACGCCCTGTTCGGCCTGATGGCGGAGGGTGTCGAGGACGATCTTCTCGTCGAGATCTTCGATCTTGCGGCCGATGATCATGCTGTAGATCGGGACGGTGCCGATGGGGACGTTGGAGTTCTTGGTGAGCGCGGCGCGGCAGGCGTCCAGGTCGCCGCCGGTGCTGAGGTCCATGACGGTGTCGGCGCCCCATTTTTCGGCCCAGCGGAGCTTGACGACTTCCTCATCGGTGGAAGAGGAGACGGGGGAGGCGCCCATGTTGGCATTGACCTTGGTCTTGCTGGCGCGGCCAATGCACATCGGGTCGAGGTTGTATTTGAGATGGTTTTTATTGGCGGGAATGACCATGCGGCCCGCGCCGACCTCATCGCGCACGAGGGCGGCGGTGAGGTGGGTTTCACGGGCGGCGACACGGGTCATTTCCGGCGTGGTGATACCCAGGCGCGCGGATTCAAGCTGGGTGGAGGGGACGAAGGAGGCGGGGAAGGTGACTTCGCGGGCGATGCCGTCGCACTGGGTGAAGACGACGCGGCCAGCGACTTTGCCGAAGGGAAGTTCGGCGGGAGAGCCGGGAAGTTCCTGGGTGGTCCAGCCTTCGGGGAGGAAGTCCCAGGCGGTCTTGTCCGACGGGAGGGGCATGTTTGGGGTGTCGGGCGAGGAGAAGGTGTAGCGCCCGCGGATGCCAGCGGCCAGTTGCGGGCGATTGGCGAAGGAGCCGGGGGTGGTGGCCTTGCCGGTGCCGGGATTGGAGCCGACTTCGGGGAGGGTGTAGGGAAGGATGGGTTCGTTTGCTTTGATCATGGGACTGAAACCTTTCCTGGCCGTTATGGGCCTGGCGAATAGAAAGCGGTTAGGAGGCGGTCTGGGTGAGGGACCATTCCAGTACGGAGAGGGGGGGAATGGGGGTGACGCCCAATTGGCGGAGCATGTTGGCGCATTGTGCGCGGTGGTGCACGCCGTGGGTGGTGAGGTGGGTGAGGATGACGGAGCGGACGAAGGTGACGGTCAGGCCGTTGCGGGTGGCGGTGACGGTTTGGTCGAGGGGATGGGCGTGTGCGATGGCTGCCAGATCGTGATTGAGGGACTGCGCCAGGGGGAGGAGTTCGTCGGGGGTGCGCTGGGGAGCCTCAAAGCGGGGAGTGCTGAGCATTTCCTGCTGGGAGAGGGCGCGCGTCCAGCGGGACATGGCGCCCAAGACGTGTGAGAGAGTGTCGTGGACGGAGCCGGGGCCGATCTCAAAGCGCTTGTGAAATTGTTCGTAAGTAAGGGATTTGGCGGTGTTTAAAAGCGCGAGGTTGGCCCAGTGGTTGTGGGCTAAAAGGATATCGATGGGACTGGTTGGAGTCTGGGTGGCGGCTGACGGTCTGGATGGTTGAGTCATCGGTCGCTTTCCTCCGCCGGTGTGAGCCGGGTCAGGTTCCAAGGGTATGTTCTCAGCCCCAAAAATGCGGGGGCACCCCTAGCGAGTAACGTCGGGTAGTATAGCGTTTTAGTCGGGGTTATTCCAGTTGTTTGAAGAGGTTTGGCCGATGATGATCCTTGGGCACGGGATTGACCTGGTGGAGGTAGCGCGGATCAAGGAGCTCCTTGATGCGCATGGGGACCGGTTCATTGGGCGATGTTTTACTGCGACTGAGGCACAATATGCGGCCAGCAGCGCGGTGCGGGCGCAGCATCTGGCGGCGCGGTTTGCGGCTAAGGAAGCGGTGAGCAAGGCGCTGGGGACGGGGATATCGCAGGGGATCATGTGGACGGATATCGAAGTGGTGCGGCTGGCGTCAGGGGCGCCGCAGGTGAGGCTTTACAACCGGGCGCTGGCGGTGGCAGGGGAACTTGGGGTGAAGGAATGGAGGCTGAGCCTGAGCCACATCAAGACGCATGCGATGGCGAGCGCTATTGCGGTGGGGTGATTTAGGTTTTTTGCAGTTGCCGTGGATTTTCGCGCCCGGGCGATCGGGGTGCCGGGTGGATCGCGTGTTCATGAGTGGCAGTTCAGGAAAGTTCGTGTATCAAAATGCCATCGGGTCTGGTGGATGAAGCATCAATACAGGTTGTCATAGGCGGATTGGCTGACCCAGCCGGGATAGGCCTGGTCTGCGAAGTTGAAGAATGTATCTGACCAGCGGGCGGGGAGGTCGGTGACGGGGGTGGGGCTGTAATACTTGATCTGGCGTTTGACGCGGAAGACGGTGCCGTCGGCGAAGGCTGCGTTGTAGCCCTTGTTCTGGTGGACGCTGGGGCCGGGGTTGTAGTAGACGTTGCCGACGGCGCAGGAGAAGAGGGCGATGGGGGTGATGAGGCGCTGGTTGGGGGTACCGGTGGGGACCAGGAATTCGCCGCCCTGGAGGTTGCCTTGCAGTTTGGTGGCGATGGGAAGAATGTAGCTGTCCCACCGGTAGATTTTGTTGGGCCAGGAGTTGATGACCTGGTTTCCGTTGCCGGGGAGGCCGAGCCAGGATTCGGAGTAGGGGGCGCGGAAGATGTATGAAAAGGAGCCTGAGGGGGCGGTGAGGTATTTGCCGTAGGCGGCGGCTTCGTTAAGGGACTTGGCAATGCTGGGGGAGGCCCAGGGGTGGTCGGAGCACATGCCGGCTTTGCCGTCGGCCATGTAGCTCTTGGCGTAAAGCGCGCCGATGCCAACAGGGAGGGTGGCATCGGACCACTGCGCCATGGGGACCATGGCGTAGCTGTTGCCGATCAGGGGGCGGGGGACGTGGTCTTTGCTGTCGAGGGTGTAGGCGATGTAGGCGACGGCGATCTGACGCTGACGCGCGGCGCAAACGATGACCTTGGCTTCGTTTCGCGCCTGGCTGAGGGCGGGCACCAGGAAGGCCAGCAGAAGGGCGACGATGGAAATGACAACAAGCAGTTCGATGAGGGTGAAGGCTTGAACACGCATGTGACGGGATCGGATGAAGAGCGGTGGAATGGTCATGCCCGGGGCCTCAATATGAAGTGTGGAAGTGCGCATAAGCCGGCGCCGAGCGCAGGGGTTTTGCCGAGTCACGATGAAATACGGCTGGAAGCTCAAGAGGAACGGGGGCGATTGTATTTGATTAATTTCATATACTCAAGATGAAAAGTGAATTAATGTCGCTTCTTTTATTCATCCATACGGAATCCTGTCATGAGCAAGTCTGCCGCGCGCGAATTGTTTGTGCTTTCGGTTGAAGATGTCGTTGCATCTCAACTTCCCGACGGGGATTGTCCCCAGGCATTTGCGAGCCATCTTTCGATTTTGCCGATGGCGATCTGCTACAGCGAGAACTTTCCCGGCAATCGGTTCTACAAGTCGCCGAAACTGCTTGATTCCCTTGTTCGCCTAGGCGATTTCAATGATGTGAAGGCGAATGCAAAGGGCGTTTACGATGGCCCGGTGCCCGGCTGGGATGAGTGGCGGACATTGGCGTGGCTGGATGCGATGCAGTTGATCAAAAGCGATCTGGATTCAAGTCGCTTAAATCGGTGGATGGACAAGATCGGTGGATTTGCGGGGCACATCGTGGGGATGATTCCGAACCTGGATGATTTTGACGGGCTGGTGCCCAATCACCCGATGTGGGATTACGCGCTTTTGAACCGCATGGGGCATGTGTTTGGAGAGGGAAAATACATTGAGGAAGCCCGGGGGGTGTTCAGCGGGGTGTTTGCGGCGCAGACGCCGGACGGGTTATTTCGGGAAGGGGGTTCGCATGCGGGATTCCCAGGCACTGCCGTGACGGGGTACAACATGGTGAGCGCTTGCGCGATTGATTATTACGGGCGGGAATCCGGGGATGCGCGGGCGATGGATGCAGTGGAGCGAGCGTGGCGGTGGTATTACGACTTTTTGCTGCCGGATGGGGGCTGTTTTGCTAATCTGGATATCCGGATGCATGGGTGGCTAAAGCCGCAATTGGGGTTGAACCCTTCCGCATGGCTGAACAAGCCGGAGGGGGCATTTACCCTGAACCAGGCGATTGAGCAGTTTCACCAGCGAACGGCAAAGCACGGACGGCACACGCCGTCAGACAACCGCGTGATCGGATTTCTCGCCTTCCAATACCCGGGGATCGCCGGTGATGTACCGCCACGGGCGCCGGTGTGGCCGGAGCGGCACCGGATGATCGCCCAGGAAACCGGGGTTCGCCGGAGGAATGGGTGGGCGAGCCTGCTGACCGGCATGGACAACCGTTTTATCTCCAACGTGATGCCATCGCTTTACTTTGGCCATGAACGGCAGGACTGCGTGGGGCTGCATCATGAAAAGGCCGGGCCGATTCTCGGGTCGGCCCATTCGCGCATGGACAGCCGGTTCAGCACGTTTGCGGTTTATGGGAGCGGATGCGCGCAGTATGTGGCGGATGATGCGTTTTACCGGTCTACACCGACGCTGGATACGTTGCTTCTGCAATATGGGGCGGATGCGTGCGCGGTGACGGTGGATTCGCGTCAAGCCGCGCATTGCGATGTGGTTTTTTCGCTGGATGGGGCGCGCGGCTCGCGCACGGTGCGGGGCCCGGGGCATGCGATGAGCGCGTTGGGTGCGCGCGCGCACGCCAGTGTGCACCTTGATCCGGGCGGCGAAATCCGCCTGGGCGAGAGGCGCTGGAGCGTGGACAGACCGGTGGGGGAATCGCTGTCGATCCGGGTGCCCAAGGGTGAAGTGCTGGATTTGGGCTTATTCAAGCTGGTTTCACCGGATCTGGGGTGGGAATTCCAATGGCCTGTGCATGCAGTGGATCCGTACACGCAGATGAACCCCGGGCATGCGTTTGGGGTGGTGGAATTCGTGCTCCATCGGCCAAAGCAGACGACATGCACGTTGCGGGTGATGGTGTGAAGGTATTGAATGGCAGAGAACTGATTTTGAAGGATTGTTTTGTTAAAGCTCGCCTATGCGGATGGGCGATAACATATGATAGGGAACGCTTTGAATGGACTTGGTTCTGCATGGACGCGGGGCTGGGTGTTTGAGGCAGAAACGCAAAGGATCGTTGCAGTGGGCAAGGACGCTCCCAAGCAACCCACATTTGTTGATGGCAGCGCGGCTGAGGGGAAAACTCAGGTGGGTGGTGGCACGGCTGTGGCTAGCTCCGGGGCGGCGGGTCGGCGCAGGCATGTGGTGATGGAGAAGCGGACATTCACGCCGATGGCTCCGCCGCGCAAGCGGGAGACGGTGTTTGAGCGGATGCGGCGGGTGGTGAACGTGCGGGTACCGGTGGTGTTTCTGGGAATTGGGGTGGCGGGCCTTGTGGTGGTGGTGGCGATGGTTTATTTCCTGGGGGTGTCCAAGGGGATCCGCAAAGGGCAGGTGGATACGCTGGAGCGGATCCGGCAGACGCCTTCGGTTTTAGGAGCGACGCCTGCGCCGGTGGTGATGGAAAAAGAGCCTGCAGTGATGGAAAAACCGCCTCAGATGGCGGGGGATCAGCGCAAGGCGGGGCTGAATTATCTGGTGGTGGCGACTTATCCGCGGGTGGAGGCGGAGCGGTTGGTGACGTTCCTGAAAGCACGTGGGCTTGAAGCGCAGGCGAGTCCGGTGCATAATAGGGCGCTTTACCACGTCGTGGCTCTTAGGGGCTTTGACGCGCAGGGCCTGAGTTCGAAGGAATGCCGGGCGTTTAAACAGCAGATTCTGCTGATTGGACGCGAATGGAACACCTCGCGGAACAAGGGCCCGACGAATCTGTCTGACGTCTGGCCGCAGCGTTATGACGGATAAAAACAAGAAAGTGCCGAGAGGTCTCGGCTCGACACACCCGGCCGACATTCGCCTTCTAGAGGTAATTCCATGAGTCTTGACCGCAGCCTGAAAATCAGCTCTTCGATGGGTCGCCACCGCAACGTTCTTACACGCGCTGAACGCGTTGCGAAGCTGACCGAATACGGCAAGTTCGACACCGCTGCCGGCAACCCCGTGGGCCTGCCCAAGGTTGGTAACCGCAAGGTTTCCGCCGGCGCCAAGCCCAAGAAGGAAGCCGCTGAAGGCGATGCAGCAGCGAAGCCCGCTGCCGGTGGCAAGGCTCCTGCTGGTAAAGCCCCCGCTGGTGGCGCGAAGCCTGCAGCCGGTGCGGCCAAGCCCGCTGCCAAGAAGTAAGCAGCTTTCTGAATTGAATAAGCTTCATGCAGACGCCCCTTATTCAAGGGGCGTCTGTCTATTTTCAGTTCTTGTGCGGCTTCCCTAACGTACGTTGATATGGACGCGGCTGTTGGCGCGCCGGTATGCGCCTGGGGTGAGGCCTTCCCGGCGGACAAAGAGCCGGCGCATGTAGGCGGGATCAATAAAGCCGCAACGGGTGGCGATTTGTTTGAGGGGCAGCAGCGTGTCGCGCAGATCCGACGCGGCCTGCGCCAGGCGGCGGTTTTGAATGCGCTGAGTGAGGCTTTGGCCACGATGTTTGCGCACGAGCCGGGTGAGATAGTCGATGTTATAGCCAACCGCGTGGGCGACATCCTGGGCGGAAATGGGACGGTGGAAATGAGTATCGATCCATGCCTCGGCCTGAGCGATCACTGTGGCTGCATGATCGGATTCATCTCGCTTTGGATGGCGTGCGCCCGCCTCGGCAAGCATGAGCGTGACGAGCAGATCATTGCGCAGCGGGTCGGAATCGCCGGTTTTCTGATCACCCAGGAAACGATGGAAGAGACTTTTGAGGCGGGCAGGGTCGCGTGGCGAGGCGGACTGGGGGACGTGGAGGATATGCTCTGTTTTTGTGGCTCGATTGGATTGAAAATGGACCCAATAGAAAGAAAGGTCTGCTGTGTACTCCTGTGTGCCATGGTGATGTTTTCCAGCGAAGAGGAGAAGGGTCTGCCCTGCGTGGACAGCGAAAGTATGCTTGCCCTCGGCAATATGAAGAATGCCGCTGCGGACCAGGATCAATTCATGGGAATCAATGACGCGATCGGGATGAATGCCCATGCCAGGGGAAACAAAGAGTCCGGCATTTAAGGCGCGGATAGGGAGTGCTGTACTGAGTGATAATTTTGAAAGTGGCGACATGGCGGGATGATACAGCGTCCACTCGAGAAAAGTCGGATTTGTCCCCTGGTTGAACGGATTCCCAATGTTGTGAAGGCTGAAATCGTGCTTAGGCTTAGTTGTGAGAACCCTGCACCCCCCAACCCCAGGCGTCAAAACCATGACACGATTCACCGGACCGCTGGATACATCCACATGCCGACACGCCCGGATGCACACATTCTCACAGAGCAAGGTGACGCTCTCAGAGGGATTCTGGAAGAAAAGGCAGAACATCAACCGCACGACTTCGCTTTCGCACGGGTGGGCTATGCTGGAGAAGTTCGGCAATTTCCATGATCTGAAGCTGGCGGTGGGGTTAATCCAAGGGAACTATCAAGGCCCGTTGTATATCGATTCAGACCTCTATAAATGGCTGGAAGCCGCTTCGCTGGAACTGGGCAATTCCTCCGACCCGGCGCTGGAAGCGATGGTGAACGAAGTGATTGGTCTATTGGAAAAGGCGCAGTGCGCCGATGGATATCTCAACTCGTATTACCAGGTGGTAGAGCCGGAAAATCGATGGAAGGATCTGGCCAGCGGGCATGAGCTTTATTGCGCGGGTCACCTGTTTCAGGCGGCGGCGGCACATATGCGGGCGACCGGCGATGTGCGACTGCTGAAGCTGGCGACGCGGTTTGCCGACTGCATCGACCGGGCTTTTGGTCCGGGGAAAATCGAGTCGACATGCGGGCATCCGGAAATTGAGATGGCGCTGGTGGAATTATTTCGCGCATCGGGCGAGGAGAGATATCTGAGATTGGCGGAGTTTTTCATCGACCAGCGCGGGTATGGGCGATTGATCTCCAAATGGCCGATGAACGATGCCGCGCGGAGGCAGGTGCAGGACCATGTGCCGGTGCGTGAGGCGCAGAGCGTGGTTGGCCATGCGGTGCGGCAGCTTTATCTTCTGTCGGGCATGGCGGATGTGTGGCTGCATACGGGGGAGGAGGCGCTGATGGAGGCGCAGGAGCGGCTGTGGGAGGATGTGACATGCCGCAAGATGTATGTGACCGGTGGGGTGGGGTCGCAGCCGAAAACCGAGAGTTTCGGACCGGCCTATGACTTACCGGCGGAGCATGGGTATTGCGAGACGTGCGCGGGGATTGCGCTGGTGATGTGGAACTGGAGACTATTGGTTTCGACGGGTGAGGCACGGTTTGCGGAGGTGATGGAGCGGGTGTTGTTCAATGCATTTTTGTCGGGCTTTTCATTAGATGGGAAGCGGTATTTTTATGAGAATCCGCTTTTTAGCCGCGCGGGGACGCAGAGGGGGGAATGGCATGCGTGCGCCTGCTGTCCGCCGAATGTGACGCGGGTGCTGGCGTCGATTCAGCAGATGGCGGCGACGCACAATGAGGCGGGGGTGCAGGTGCATCAGTTGATGGCTTGCGTGGTCGATGCGCCGCAGGGGCGGTTGCGTGTGGAGACGGAGTATCCGTGGAAGGGGCGGGTGCAGATGGTGGTGGAGTCGGTAACGCAAGAAGAATGGGAGATAGCGATCCGTGTGCCTTCATGGGCGTGCGGTGCGCGGATAGAGGTGAATGGCGAGAGTGCCGGTCCAGCTGAGGCGGGGGGCTATGCGAAGGTGAAACACAAATGGCGGGAGGGTGATGCTGTAACGCTGGAATTTGAAATGAAGCCGCGGTTGACGCAGGCGCATCCGCATGTGGATTCGGCTGCAGGGTGCGTGGCGATTGAGCGTGGGCCGATGGTGTATTGCATTGAACAGGTGGACCAGGAGGCGCCGGTTTTTGATCTGATTTTGGACGCAAAAGAGGTGCTTTCATCGCAATGGCGGCCGAAAATATTGGGGGGCGTGGAGGTGGTCCATGCCGCGGGGTTCAGATGCGATGCCAAGACCTGGGAAGGACGGCTCTATCGGCCGTATGTGAAGGAGGCTGGGACACCTCAAGCCATCACGGCGGTGCCCTATTTCGCATGGGCCAACCGTGAACCGGGGGCGATGAGGGTTTGGATTCCGCTTTAAACGCAGGTAGCCGGGTTGTGAGAGATGTTGGGGCGTGCTAAAAACATTGCCCCGGGTTTTGGTCTTTTTGACCAGACTTCAGACTATCAGCCACCCAGACCCACAAGGTTCCCCATGTTTGACCCAGAAATCCTGATCACCGACCGTCTGCGCAAGATCGACGCCTCCGGCATCCGCAAGGTGTTTGACATGGCGGCGGCGCTCAAAGACCCGATCAATCTTTCCATCGGCCAGCCCGACTTTGATGTGCCGGCGGATGTGAAGAAGGCGGCGATTGCCGCCATTGAAAACGGGCAGAACCGGTATACCGTGACGCAGGGAACCAAGGAACTCAACGGCAAGATCCGCAAGGTTTTGACCGATGAGTTTGACGCGTGGAAAACGGCGGAGTTCGGCACGCTGGTGACATCCGGCGTGTCTGGCGGCTTGCTCCTGGCGCTGATGACCTGTGTGCAACCGGGTGACGAGGTGATCATTCCCGATCCGTATTTTGTGATGTACAAGCATCTGGTGACACTGGCGGGCGGCACGGCGGTGTATGTCGATACCTATCCTGATTTCCAAGTGACTGCGGAGCGCGTTGCGCCTTATGTGACCAAGAAGACCAAGATGCTTCTGTTCAACTCGCCGTCGAACCCGACGGGTGTGGTGGCCAGTGAGAAGGTTTGCAAGGACATTGCGCAACTGGCAGATGACAAAGGCTTTTTGCTGTTGTCGGATGAGATTTACGACGAGTTCTGCTACGAGAAGACCGAACGCGGCGCAGGATCGGGGATTTACAAGTGTCCTTCACCTGCGAAATATTCCAAGAATACGCTGGTGATGCGCGGGCATTCCAAGACGTACGGGATGACGGGCTGGCGACTGGGTTACGCCGCGGGGCCGGTGCGGGTGATTGAAGAGATGACTAAGCTGCAGCAGTACTCGTTTGTGTGCGCGCCGTCGATGGTGCAGGTGGCGGGCGTGCTGGCGATGGACCAGGACATGGGGCCGTATGTGAAGGCTTACCAGAAGAAGCGGGACATGGTGGTTAACACGCTCAAGGGCCACTACAACCTGACTACGCCGGGCGGCGCGTTCTATGCCTTCCCTGAGGTGCCTAAGAAGCTGGGCATGACAGCGACGCAGTTTGCGGGCAAGGCGATTGAGAACAACATGCTGCTGATCCCCGGGTCGGTGTTCAGCGGGCAGGACACGCATTTCCGCATCAGCTATGCGTGCAATGATGCGAAGTTGCAGCAGGGATTGGATCTGCTGGTGAAGCTCTCTAAGTGAAGATGGGTCTTGGGTTCTGGGTCTTGGGTCTTGTCAGAGGAAGACATGAGAACTGACGACCTGGTCCAAGTGACGCCCTTGGGGCTATATGTGCCTGAGGGTGGGTTTTACATTGATCCGATGCGGGTGGTGGATCGAGCGGTGGTGACGCATGCGCATGGCGACCATGCCAAGGCAGGGGCGGGGAGCTATCTGTCGTCTGCGCGGGGGGAACATGTGCTGCGGGCGCGTGTGGGAACGAAGGCGCAGATTCAAACGCTGGCGTGGGGGGAGCGAGTGACAATCGGCGGGGTGACGGTGTCGCTGCATCCTTCCGGGCATGTGCTGGGCGCGGCGCAAGTACGGTTGGAGGCGCGCGTGGGGGGGCGGACGCGGGTGACGGTGGTTTCGGGGGATTACAAGGTGCAGTGGGACCCGACGACGGAGGGATTTGAAGCGGTCAAATGCGATACGTTCGTGACGGAAACGACGTTTGCGCTGCCGGTGTACCGTTGGCGACCGCCGGAGGTGGTGTTTGGGGAGATCAATGCCTGGTGGCGAGAGAATGCGCGAGAGGGGCTGACATCGGTGATTTTGGCTTATGCGTTTGGGAAGGCGCAACGGCTACTGGCGAGCGTGGATGCTTCGATCGGGTTCATCGCGGTGCATTCGACGATTGCAGACATGAACAAGGCGTATGCACTCAGCGGTGTAGCGCTGCCGGAGGTATTGACGGGAGATCGGGCGGTGGCTGCGCGGGGCAAGGGGCTGGTGATTACGCCGAGTGCTTCGCAGGAATCTGGATGGATTGCAGGTTTTGGGGAGCTTTCGGTGGGCGTGGCATCAGGGTGGATGCAGCTTGGCGCGGCACGCGAACGGCAGGTGATCGGACGAGGTCGGGGCTTTGTGCTTTCAGACCATGCGGATTGGCCAGGGCTATTGGAAGCGATTTATGCGACGGGAGCGACGCGCGTCCTGGCGACCCATGGGCATACGTCGCAATTGGTGCGGTATCTCCGGGAGAAGGGGTTAGATGCCGAGGTGCTGGGATGAGGCGTGCATGGGCAGGCATGGTGGGTTGGATGACGGCGGCGATGCTGTTGGGGGGATGTGCGCCGGTAGGGATGATGATGCCGATCACGCCGAAACAGACGCCAGGAAAACCGGTGAAAGAGAGACGGCTGGAGGCGGCCACGGATGCGGATAAGGCGCTGGCGGCGGAATGGCGGGTGCTGGCGGAAAAGTGGAAGGATGCGCCGGCGGCCAGAGAGGTGATCCTGTATGTGCGGCAGCCCTGGAATGCGCTGTCTGTGGCGCGACTGGCGGGAGAGGCGCCCGGGACGCCGCAGGACATGGGGTCCGCGAGGGCACTTCTCAACCGGCAAGTGAGGCAATTGCAGCAATTGAAGGATTGGCCAGCAGAGCGGGCGTATGTAATTCAGAAGGCGGCGAGGGTGATCGAGGGGGATGTGATTGAAAATAAGGCGTTATGGGCGGGCGCGGAGAAGATTGCAATCGATTACCTGGTGCAGCGGGGGGAGCGGACGCCGATGGGGAATGAGAGGGCGGCATGCCGTTTTTTGTGGGATGAAAAGGCGCTGCATGTGTTGTTTGAGGTGGTGGATGGGGAGGTGATTGCGCCGTACAAGTTACGGGATGAGGCGGTTTGGCGGGGGGATTGCGTGGAGTTGTTTGTGGGTGGGAACTTTGCGCCGAAGTCAGGACGACCGGCGTATTGGGAATTAAATGTGAGCCCGGATGGGGTGATCTACGATGGGCTGAATTTAAAGAACCTGGATGATTTTGGCTGCGATGTGGATGAGAAGAAGAATGCGACGGAGATGCGGGTGTATACGCGGCGAAGCGATGTGGGATATGCCGTGCAGATATCGCTCCCGTGGGGGAGTGTGCCAGGGTTTGAGGGGGCAGCGGGGAGGGGGAAAGCAGTTTGGATGCTGGCGGGATGGGTGGAAAAAAAGGATGGGAAGGGAGCAGAGTATTACTCCCACACGCCGGTGCTGATGTGGTTTCACAATGTGTGGGGGTATTCGCGGTTTGAGTTACGGTAGAGAGGGCGAATAAGTCCTTGCCAATGATGGCAGCCTTAGCCAGTTATTTGGAATTATTTGTTGCGTTCTGGCATTTGAAAACGGCCCTGATTCCAGCCCCTCTCCCTTTGGGAAAGGGGCTGGAATCAGGGCCGGTGCATGGCTGGTGTTTTATGTTTTAGCCGCGGTCGGGCTCGGCCATGACCGCTCTTTTCTTCTGGGTAAGCTCGGCGAGGTGGCCATCGTTGGCCATGAGCTGCTCCAGGTGTCGCATGCGCTGGGGCGTGGCGGTTTTGATCATAAGGTCTTCGTAGGCGCTTTCCATCCAGAAACGGGACCAGTTGCTCATGTATTTTTTAAGTTCGTCGATGCGGTCGTCCGGGAAACGCTCGCAGAGATTCAGGACGAACATGCGACGCCAGCCGCTGCCGCCGAAAGCGGCGTGCTTGAGTGCGTGATTAAAGATGAGGACGTCGCCGGGGTTGGATTCCAGGGCAACGCAGGGGATGTCCTGCGGCTTCATGCCTAGCGAGTCGCCGGTGAAGTGGACGTTTCTGGAAAGGGTTTCGGAGAATTTGTCGCCGGGAATATGGCTGCCGGGGATGACGCGGAGGCAGCCGTTCTCTTTGACGAGGGGATCGAGGTAGAAAGCGATCTTGATGAAAAGAGGGTGATTGGACCAGCCGTCGGAATGCCAGCCGGTGTCGCCCGCGTAATAGTTGCCGTCGCTGGCCATGTAGTTGAAGTCATCGCCCAGGAGGGAGACGGCTGCGCCGTGGATTTTGGGGTCGTCGAGGAGGCCTGCCAGCACGGGGTGCTTGTCGGGGAAGGGGATGATGCAGGAGCGGGTTTTGCCGTCGTGGGGCTTGCCGAAATGCCCACCACCGTTTTTGGTGAAGACTTCGGTGTATGCGTCGGTGATTTCCGCGATGCGGTCCTTCATGAGGCCGGGAAGGCCGATGTAGCCGAAGGTGTGGAAGAAATCGATTTGTTCGGGGGTCAGGCGGATGTCTGTCATGTGCGGTGCCCTTTGGAGAATGTTGGGCGGTAATGTACATCATGTATTATGAAATGTAAATCACATTTATGTCTTATTTTACGAATGCGTAACCGATTTCGCTAAATGAGGGATCAGGGGGGTGCAAAGAACAGAAAATATGAGAAGGAGCACCGGAAGTTTCGGAGCCGGTGAAGAAAATGGGAAAACGAAATTGGGTTATGCAGGGAGGAGCCATTGGCCAGCGGCGGCCAAGACGGCGACCAGAAGCCAGGACGGGGGTTTCAAGAAATAGAGGACGCCAAAGGCGGCGAGGGCGGTAAGGGCGTCGGCGGGGTTGTGGACGCCTTCAGTGATGACAGGACTGTAAAGGGCAGCCAGAAGGAGGCCAACGACGGCGGCGTTTGCGCCTTTGAGAGCCGACTGGGCCCAGTGCCTGGCGCGCAGGCGGTGCCAGAAGGGGAGAGCCCCAGCAACGAGGAGCCAGGATGGGAGGAAGACGGCAAGGAGGCACCAGATGCCTGTGGCCCAGGCGTATGGCCCGGGATGGGTGAGGGCGCCAAGGTAAGCAGAGAAGGAAAAGAGGGGACCGGGCACGGCCTGAACCATGCCGTAGCCGGCAAGAAACTGGTCCTGGGTGACCCAGCCCGGAGGGATGACGGCGGCCCCCAGCAGAGGGAGGGCGACATGACCACCGCCGAAGACGAGCGCGCCGACCCGGTAGAAACTGTCGAAGAGAATGGCCGCTTTGCTTTGGCTGTACGTGGCGGTGAGGGGGAGAATGATGAGCAGAGCGAAGAATGCGGCCAAAGCGATGGCGGCCCAGAGATGGGAACCGGGGGGCGGGGGTTCAGGGTCGAGGGGTTGGGGTGGGATCGGGTCGCGACGGTAGAGAAGCCAGCCGGCGAAGGCGCCGATGGCGATGGCGACAATCTGAGCCCAGGCGGTGGGGATGAGTGCGAGAAAGGCCGCTGCGGCGATGGCGAGGAAGAGGCGGGGGCTGTCGGGGCAGAGGCTTTTAGCCATGGAGAGTACGGCATGTGCGACGACGGCGACGGCGGCGAGTTTCAGCCCGCGCAGCCAGCCGGCGTGGGAGGGATCGCCCAGAGACGCGATGCCGTAGGCGAAAGCGATCATGATGATGGCAGAGGGGAGCGTGAAGCAGGCGGAGGCGAGGAGACCGCCAAGAAGGCCAGCGCGCTGCAGGCCGAGAGCGAAGACGACTTGGCTGCTGGCGGGGCCGGGGAGGAATTGGCAGAGGGCGACGAGGTCAGCGTAATGGGCGTCGTCGAGCCAGCGGCGCTTCTCGACGAATTCGGCACGGAGATAGCTGAGGTGCGCGACAGGGCCGCCGAAGCTGATTAAGCCGAGCTTGGAGAAGGAGGCGAAGACTTCGCGCAGAGGATGAGGGTGAGAGGTTGGAGGGGTAGGGGGCATGACCAGTGGAGTTTATGAGGGAATAGGGAAGAAAGGGAGAGTATGGCGTGTGGTTTTGAAGGCCTTGTGAGGAAAGGCCAGGGGATATGAAAAGCCCCATCCAGGGGGATGGGGCTTTTGTGTTGGGTTGTTTTAAATTGGGGCTTAGACGCAGCCCGCCTTCGGAGCGGGCCGCGCCACCCGAAATGGGTTATTTGATGCGTTTGTCGCGTTCGACGTGGGCGAATGCGTTGTGGTTGTGGATGGACTCGAAGTTTTCAGAGTTGCAGGTGTACCAGGCGATGCGGGGTTCGTTGTCGAGGGAGACGGCCAGGT
>CAZGOM010000069.1:0-26898 GCA_964527265.1 uncultured Phycisphaeraceae bacterium
ACGTCATCCTCTGGCTCCCCACCAGCATGGAAACCCTCCCCGAAGGCTTCCCCGAACGCGACACCACACCTTCCGAACCCGATGGTGAAGAAGACCAGGAAAGCGCAAAATAAGCCTCATCTTTTTGCAGTTTGAGAAAATCATGAGCCATTCGAGGACTTCGAATGACCTGCATTCCTTTCTTGCTTTCAATGTAATTCATGCATATTCTAATATGCATGTACCACGAAGCGTTTGAGTGGGACGAGATAAAAGCCCGGACAAATCTGCGCAAACACGCTGTGGACTTCACGGATGCTGCGCGAGCACTCTCCGATCTGGAACATCTGATCTATCACGTTGACAGAATACAAGACCATCCTCAGGAAGAACGTTGGTTCACTCTCGCATCTGATCCCGTGGATCGTAATCTCATCTACGCGATCGTCTGGACTGAACGCATCGACGACCCTCCCGATGAAACATCTATCACCCGGATTATCTCCGCAAGACTGGCCACGCCAAGGGAAGGAAAAGATTATGCCCAACGCAACCACACCTAAAACCATCCGATACAGCGCCTCTCAACTGCCTAAGCCCACAAAAGCCCACATGGACAAAATGAGGGCTAAACAGCACGGCTCACCCGATTCTGAAAATCCTGAATGGACCAATGAGCAAATCAAGACTGCGCTCGCCTCACGTAACCAACTCATTGCCAAACGTAAGGGACAAGTTCCCAAACGCAGGATCACTATTAATGTCGATGAAGATCTGCTTGCCTACTTTCAAGTCCAAGGCGATGGATACCAGACCCGAATCAATCAGGCATTGCGGCATTACATCGTCAATGTAGGCTCAACCGCTCAGGATCCTCACAGCCTCATCGAATCAGCCATCATGACACTACGCCACGCCGACAAAGCACTGGCAAAGCGCAAGTAAAGCTTCAAATACATAAGCCACGCGGCATTTCTGCCGCAACCCGCTGCTCTATTTTCCACTTTCTCAAATCCACTCTCTAAGGCCGTCGCGGCCTTAAGCCCACTTCTCCTCCACACCCGTCACCAGGATGTGCGTCCCCGCCACCACCACGGATTGGTACGCCTGCGCGATCACCACGCCCGTCACGCCTGCCTTCACTTCCCAGCCTGGCTCATCAATCCGCTCGTAGTCATGCAGCAACCCCACTGTCTGTCCCTTCTTCACCGCGCTTCCGCAGGGAAGTAGCGGCTGATAATGACCCGAGAACGGGGCAACCGTAAAGCAATCGCGGCTCACCATCGACACGCGCCGCTGGCTCCCATCCTTGTGGTGGTCAATCGGACTGATCTTCCCCTTCAATTGTTTCTGGTTGATCGCCGCCGCCAGGACCCCCTGCCTGCCCCAGCGCACGCCGGCGATATCCACCGCGTTCCCCCAGCCAAGTTCCGTCCCCACGGTGATCTTGCCAAGCCGCTCCGCCTCGCTGGGCAGGAGCCCCGGCGTCTGGTTCTGATAGGTCATCACCAGCGGCGTCCCAAACCACCGCGCCGTGTCTTCAATGGTCTTGCTCTGCACCGGGTCATCCACCGGATGGAAGCTCGCCACGTGTGAAAACTGATACCCGGCCCCGCCCGAGTGCAGGTCGATCACCACATGCACACGCGGCCAGATATATTCCCGCACAAATGCCGCGATCCGGTGCGTGATCCCCGCCGCCCCCGGCACCTTCCCCGCGCCATCGATAAATGCGCGGTTCAAATTCACATTGTCATCCAGCGTGCTCGACCGCGTCCCCGCCCGGAATGCAGCCGCATTCAGCACCGGCACCAGGATCAGCCGCCCGATCACATCCGCCGTTTTGATCTCCTGCAAAAGCCCTTTGATTACCATCGGGCCTTCATATTCATTCCCATGGTTGGACCCAAACGCCACCAGCCCCTGCCCCTCTTTGGCTTTGGGCCCGTTGATGATCGTCAACGGAATCAAATAATCCCCCCAAAGCGAATCATGCTCCAGCGCCACCCAGTAGTCACGGCGTCCAGGTGAATCAAGGTCAAGCTGATTGGGGCGGGCGATGATGCGCGTCATGAGGGGCTCCAGGTGCGGCATTTGAAGGAACGCGATTTCCAGTCGCGTAAAGGACCAACGTCCGACTCGAACTTCACATTCTAACAAATCATAAATCCCCCTCTTCTGCGTCTTCTTTTCTAGTGCATTTCGTCCAGACGATACGCGCTGGGGCTCATCCCTACGCACGCATGAAACCTTCTGGAAAAGTGAAAAGGACTCGCAAACCCCACCTCCAGGCAAATCTGCCGGATCGGCGCCCCACTCGCTTTTAAAAGCTCCTTCGCCCGTCCAATCCGTGCATTCTCCAAATACCGCATCGGCGACACCCCCACCTCCTGTGAAAACCGATGTGCAAACCGCGACACCGATAAGTGCGCCGCCCGCGCCATCTCCTCCACCGTGATCGGCTCCGCCAGCCTCTGATGCGCCAGCGCAATCGCCGCCCTCACGCGCGGGTCGTACGCGTTTGCCTCCGGCTCCGCCTCCTCTCCCGCCAAGACCAGCGCCCGCTGAATTGAAAGCAGCGCCAGTTCCTTCCCCCGCGGTCTGGGGCTGTTGGCCTCTTTAAACGCCCCCACCCAAGCGCCGATTACCTCACCCAGACGCACCTCATCTCTCACCTGAATCCGCCAGATCCCCGGCGACACCTCCGGCCATGCCCGGCATACTTCATTCCATCTCACCGCCCCGCCCAGCACCGCGTAATACTCCTCATAAACATCCATACCCTCCCCGGGCCCAAACCCCTCTTCGCCCGCCTCCTCAGCTCCAGGCACCCATACCTCATACGCAATACCCGGCTGCGTCACAGTCACAAACCCACGACCGCTCCACAGCTTCTCGCGCCCCACCATCACCCGCACCCGTCCCTGCACCGTCACCCCCATGATCCAATACGGTCCCCCCTCCTTATGCGAGTACCGATGCGGCGGCCTCGTTTTCAAATGACCCACTGTGACCTGCATGCGCGTGACCTTTCCAATCGCCCACTTATATCACGCGCCAAGCCGTGTCTTACTCGCTCTCACCCCGCCCATAAAAAAACGGCGCCTCCTCGGCGCCGTTCTATAGACATTTACGCGCAAATCTCACATCCCCGCAATTATCTCCCGCACGCGCGTGGCCGCATCCGCCACATTCACCAGTTCCGCCTTCGCCTGGTTGCGCGCCTTGATCTCCACTTGACCGTTGGCCAGCGCCTTGTCGCCGATGGTGATGCGCACAGGAATGCCGATCAGGTCGGCATCCTTGAACTTCACACCCGGCCGCTCGTCGCGGTCGTCGATCAGCACATCCACGGGAATCTGCGTCACGCCCAGACCGGGCACGTTCCCCGCATGCGTTTTGGCAACGCTCCCCAGCGCCTCCAGTTCACCGGCAATCTTCAGCGCCGTTTCCTTCAAGGCCCCTTCATACTTGATCGGCGTGATCGCCACCGCAAACGGCGCAATCGACACCGGCCAGATGATCCCGTTCTCATCGTTGCCACCCTCGCGCTCAATCGCGCCCGCCAGAATGCGGTTCACGCCGATGCCGTAGCAGCCCATGATGATTGCCTGCCGCTCATTCTTCTCATTGAGCACTGTCACCTTCATCGCGTCGGTGTACTTGGTCCCCAGCTTGAACACGTGCCCGATCTCAATCCCCTTGCGCGTGCGCAGCACGCCGCCGTCGCCTTTGGGTGAAAGGTCTCCCGCCACAGCATTGCGGATATCCGCCACCACCACACGACCTTCACCACCGGCGCCGGTCTTCTCCAATACATCGCGCTTCCAGTTGAAGTGCTTCACGTGGTGGTCGGCCTTGTTCGCGCCCGTCACCCAGAAGCCGCCCTTGGCCGCGTCATGGTCCACAAACACCGTCACATGCGCCTGGTCTGCATGCAGAATCGAGTGCGGCCCGACATACCCAATTGCAAACCCAGCCGCGCGTGCCAACTTTTCATCCGCCAGTTGCACATCCGTGTCCTTCGGGTGCAGCGCCTTGATCGCCGCCTTGATCTTCCCTTCGTTCACATCGTGGTCCCCGCGCACCACCGCAATCGTCAGTCTGAATGTCGGATGCTTTTCGCCCGGCCCCAGCGTCGCCGGGTCCGTCGTCGATTGAAACACCAGTGTCTTCAACATATTCACGGCTTTGCACTTCATGAACTTCGCCACGTCCTCGATCCCCGGCACGTTCGGCGTGTGCACTTCCGTCAGCTCACCCGTCCCGGCGCCATGCAGATCATGCGTCCGCGGGCCAATCTCCGCCTTCTCCACGTTCGCCGCATAGTTGAACTTGTCCGATTCCAGGATCGTGTCCTCACCCGTCGGCGAAGGCACCATGAACTCATGCGATGCTGACCCGCCGATGGGGCCAGACTCCGCCTCCACCGTCACAAACGGAATCCCCGCCCGGGTAAACACGCGGCAATACGCATCAAACTGCGCCTGGTAAACCTCATTCAGCCCCCCAGGCCCATCCAGCGACGTATGAAACGAATACGCATCCTTCATCTGAAACTCACGCGACCGCAGCACCCCAAAGCGCGGGCGGAACTCATCGCGAAACTTCGTCTGGATCTGGTACAGCGTGATCGGCAACTGCTTATACGACTCGATATAAGCCCCTACGATCTCCGTGATGATCTCCTCATGCGTCGGCCCCAGCGCGCTCACGCGTCCATGCCGATCCGTCACGCGAAACAGGTTGTCCCCATACGCCTGATCGCGCCCCGTTGTCTGATAAAGCTCAATGGGAATCAGTGCCGGCAGCATCACTTCCAGCGCGCCCGCATTGGCCATTTCTTCGTGGATGATCTGCATCGCCTTGCGCAGCGCCCGCACGCCCATCGGCAGGTAGTCATACACACCCGCGCCCAGCTTGCGGATCAGCCCCGCCCGCAGCATCAACTGGTGCGAAGGCACCTCCGCTTCAGCGGGAACCTGGCGTGCGGTCGGGATCAGCGTTTTGGACCAAAGCGTTGGCATGGGATTCTCAACTGGGTTAAAAGCCTGCGAATATCCGGAATTTCAGGCCCGGCATGTTACTTCAACCCCGCCCCGAGGTCGAGCGGGCACACCGGGAGTGCCGGCGTCTGCGCCAACGGCGCCACATCCTTTTCAACCTCCCATCAAACCAAGCCAAAAATCCAGCATCAAATCCATATCTCTCCTACATGAACCGGTCCACATCTCAAAAAACAGTTAAACTGTCACCCATACGAACATCGTTTCAAACGACTTTCAACCCATCAATTTCAAAGCCGACAAACATGGTCTCAGACAAGCTCTTCCACCGTCCCGGCCTCATCTACTTCTGGGCCATTAACGATGACTGCGGCCCCGTCGCCACCAAAGCCATGCTCGACGGCTTTGAAAAAGCCAATGTCGCAGCCGTCGTCCTCCACCCCCGCGCTGGTCTTGAGCTCCCCTACGCCGGCGACGACTGGTTCGCCTATATCAAGCACATCGTCGACGAGTGCAAAAAGCGCAACCTCCAGGTTTGGCTCTACGACGAAGATCCCTATCCCTCCGGTAACGTCGGCGGCCGCCTCATCCTCGATCACCCCGAATACACCGGCCACCACATCGTCATGCACGAAGCCCCCGCCGACCTCAAAACCGGCGAAAACTTCACCTTCCCCTTTGAACGCGTCATCTGGGCCGGTCTCGTCAGCGACACCTCCGCCGACCATGTCGACCTTACCTCCAAAGTCGGCGTCATCCGCCGCGAGTGGTCCGTCTATCGCCACCTGGCCCCAGGCAAAACCGAGTTCGGCCCCGTCGATGTCAACACCTCTGTCGACAAAACCATGGACCCCGCTGAAGTCTGGGACAGCCGCTTCTACTACCCCGACACCCCTCTCTACAAGTGCCCCCGCGCCAAGTCTCATTCCCCCATCAATGCCGTGCGTATCCCCGTCATCCCCAAGGGTATGAAACTCGTCGCCTTCACCGCCCGCCACCTCCCCAAGGACACCTGGCAGGGCCTGGTGGACTCCTTGAACCCCAAGGCCACCGAAGTCTTCATCAACCTCACCCACGAGCGTTACAAAAAAGACTTGGCCGCCGACCTGGGCAAAACCATCGAAGCCATCTTCACCGATGAACCCAAGTTCTACTCCCAGCGCCCCTGGACACCGGGCCTGCTTGAGCTCTTTAAAGCCCGCTGGGGTTACGACCTGGGCCCCTGCCTCCATCGCCTTTTCTCCAAGGACGAATCCGCCCTCACCCGCAAAACCTGGCTCCACTACCGCCAGTGGTGCGGCGACCGCTTCGTTGAAGCCTGGCTCAAACCCGTCTTTAAATGGTGCAATGACAACAACATCGCCTTCACCGGCCACATCAGCCCCGAGGACGACCCCATCCAGCAGGCCAATGTCCTGGGCAACCTTATGCCCATGTTCAAGCAGTTCACCATCCCCGGCATCGACGTCATCATCCCCGCCGTCGGCGATGACCGCCATTCCATCCTCAACATCGGCGTCATGTGCGCCACCGGCGTCGCCCAGCAAACCCTCCGCCCCGGTGTCATGAGTGAAACGCTCGGCGCAAACGGCGTCGATATGCCCTACGAAACCTGCCTCCGCATCCTCAACTGGCAAGCCATCATGGGCGTCACCAGCACCGTCATCCACGCCGCGTACACCTCCGACGAAGGCTACCGCAAAATCGATGCCCCGCCGGACCTGGGCCCGCGCGGCCCATTCTGGGACATGATGCAGCAGGTCAACGCCAAGGTCACCGTCACCCAATCCATCGTCCGCGACTCACGCCAGGAAGCACCCGTCGGCATCCTCTGGACCATACGCTCCTTCCAAGCCGTGGATTTGAACTGGCTCGATGACAAATCTCTCATGCGCAAATCCCTCTGCGATGCCTCCATTGAAGTCCTCGCCCAGCACGCCGGCGCCCACTTCGTCGATGAAGAGCCCCTCTCCCAAATGAAAATCGAAAACGGCGCCCTCGTCCTCGGCGACGCCCGCTACACCCATTTCATCATCCCCAAATCCACCATCGTCTCCGAGGCCACCATCGCCAAGCTCAAGGCCGCCCTCGCCGCCGGTGTCAAAGTCGTCACCATCGACCAGGCGCCCCACGAAGCCCAGGCCGCAAACGGCGACATCAAGCCCACCGACTTCTCCTGGTGCCCCAGGGCCGACCTCAAAACCTTCGCTCAATCCCTCCCCAAAATCGCCTCCGTCACCGCCACGCCCGATGACGCCCGCCACATCCGCGTCACCGGCTGGCACAAAGATGGCAAATACACCCGCCTCGCCATGAACCTCAAGGAAACCCCCATCTCCGCCACCATCGACGGCAAGCCCATGAAGCTCCAGGTCGGCGAAGTCTACCCCCTCTAATCAACCCTCCAATTACAAAAAGAGACCCTGCAAACTGCTCACAGTTGCGGGGTCTCTTCTTTTTCCGTTCCACTTTCTACTCTCTATTTTCTACTCTCTGTGATCGCGGTCCTCCGCGATCACACCCCCATCTCCCTCTTCACCGCCGCAAACTGCTCCACCGCAAACGCCAGGTCCTCCCGCGTGTGCGCCGCGGACATCTGCGTCCGGATCCGCGCCTTCCCCACCGGCACCACCGGGAACGAAAACCCAACCACATACACCCCCTTCTCCAGCATCGCCGCCGCCACCTTGGACGCCAGCGCCGCGTCCCCCAGCATGATCGGCACAATCGGATGCTCGCCCTTCAGCAGCGTAAACCCCACCTTCTCCATCCCCTCTCGGAAATACCGCGCATTCGCATGCACCCGATCCCTCAGCTCCGTGCTCCCCTCCAATAACTCAATCGCCTTGATCGACCCCGCCGCAATCGCCGGCGCCACCGTGTTGGAAAACAAATACGGCCGCGACCGCTGCCGCAGATACTCAATGATCTCCTTGCGCCCGGACGTATACCCCCCCGACGCCCCGCCCAGCGCCTTACCCAGCGTCCCTGTGATGATGTCCACGCGCCCCATCACACCGTGATGCTCATGCGTCCCCCTTCCGTGCTTGCCCATAAAACCCACGGCATGCGAATCATCCACCATCACCAGCGCCTTGTACTTATCCGCCAGATCGCAAATCACCGGCAGATTCGCGATATACCCATCCATCGAAAACACCCCGTCCGTCGCAATCATCCGAAACCGCGCCCCCGCCGACCCCTTCAACTTCTCCTCCAGGTCCACCATGTCATTGTTCTTGTACCGGTGCCGCTGCGCCTTGCACAGCCTCACCCCATCAATGATCGACGCATGGTTCAGCTCATCTGAAATCACCGCATCCTGCTCACCCAGCAGCGTCTCAAACAACCCCCCATTGGCATCAAAGCACGAGGTGTACAAAATCGTGTCATCCATCCCCAAAAACCCTGACAGCTTCGCCTCAAGCTGCTTATGAATGCCCTGCGTCCCGCAGATGAACCGCACTGACGCCAGCCCATACCCCCACTCATCCAGCCCCTCATGCGCGGCACGAATAATCTCCGGGCTCTGCGCCAGCCCCAGATAATTATTCGCACACAAAATCAGCACCCGCTTCCCCCCCACCATCACATGCGTCCCCTGCGGCGTCTGAATCACCCGCTCATTCTTAAACAGCCCCTGCTCCTTCACACCCGCAAGCTGCCCGCCAATATGCTCAATAAACCGCGTATCCATTTGTAATCTCCTGCTCTTCTTGCTTTTACTTATCCCTTGTACCTTGTCCCTTTTACCTTTCTTTACTCCACGTCAAAACCACCTTCCCCGACTGGCCCGACAACATTGCATCAAACCCCTTCTGGAAATCCTCATACCCATATCGATGCGTGATCACCGGCGTCAGGTCCAGCCCCGACTGCACCATCACCGACATCTTGTACCACGTCTCATACATCTCCCGGCCATAAATCCCCTTGATCGTGATCATGTTGAAAATCACCTTGTTCCAGTCGATCGGCAGCGACTTCTCCGGTATCCCCAGCATCGCCACTTTCCCGCCATGACACAGGTTGTCCAACATGTCGTTGAACGCATGCGGATTGCCCGACATCTCCAATCCCACATCAAACCCCTCGTGCATCCCCAATTCTTTCTGCACGTCCGCAAGTTTCTCTTTCGATACATCCACCACCCGCGTCGCCCCCATCTTCTTGGCCAGGCCCAGGCGATACGCGTTCACATCCGTCACCACGATATGCCGCGCACCCGCATGCTTCGCCACCGCCGCGGCCATGATGCCGATCGGCCCCGCGCCGGTGATGAGCACATCCTCACCCAGCAGATCAAATGTCAACGCCGTGTGCACCGCATTTCCAAACGGATCAAAAATACTCGCCACATCCCGATCAATCGTCTCCGGATGCACCCACACATTCGCCATCGGCAAACTGATGTACTCCGCAAACGCACCCGGCCGATTTACTCCCACCCCTGACGTATGCGCACACAAATGCCGCCGCCCCGCCATGCAGTTTCTACACCGCCCACACACCACATGCCCCTCTCCTGACACCAGTTGCCCCACCGAAAAATCGTTCACGTTGCTCCCCACCTCCACCACCCGCCCCACAAACTCATGCCCCACCACCATCGGCACCGGAATCGTCTTCTGCGCCCACGCATCCCACTTGTAAATGTGCACATCCGTCCCGCAAATACCCGTCTTGAGCACCTTGATAAGCACATCATTGATCCCAGGCGCAGGCACCGCCACATCCTCCAGCCAAAGCCCAACCTCCGCCTTCTTCTTCACCAAAGCCTTCATTGTCGCCATGGCATCACCTTTCCTTAAGTGGAACAAAATCCACTATAATGGAAATCATCCATGGCGTCCAGAAAAAAAGCCTGCGGCCATTCGGGTTCCGGGTTCAAACCAAGTCATCCCAAGAACGGGCAGCCTGAGGCCGCCCGTCTTTCTTCCCCTTTGCTCTTTCTTACCCGATCCCCGAAACCCGGAACACGAAAAAGCCAAAGGCCTCTCCTCCCTCTGACCAGACCCCAGACCCTAGACCCCAGACGCTTCCCCATCACTTCTCATAAATATCCACCAGAAACACCGCCGCTTCACCCTCACCGATATTCTCAATCGCGTGTGGCACATCCGCCGGATAATGCACGCTGTCCCCCTTCTCCAGTTCACATGTGTCTGCATCACTCACTACGCGCACGCGCCCCTCCCGCACGGTCAAAAACTCCCGCGTCCCCTTGAAATGCGCCGCGCTCCTGAGCACTCCGCCCGTGGTCAGCACCACTTCATAAAACTCCACATCCTTCTCCAGATGCAGCGGCGAAAGCGTCCGGATGCGGCAATTCTTGTCCGACTTGTAATGGTGCGTCCGGTCCTCCACGCGAATCACTTCCATCCGCGTCGCCACCGACGGCGCGTCCACCAGCTCCGAAATTGTCAGCCCAAACGCCTGGGCGATCCGGTAAATCACCCCCAGCGTCGGGTTCACCCGCGCCCGCTCGATCTGGCTCAGCATGGATCGGCTCACACCAGACGCCGCCGCCAGTTCCTCCAGCGTCCACCCCTTCTTCTTACGCAGATCCTTCACCTGCTCGCACAGCCGCTCCGTCAACAAATCCGCCTGCCCACCACCCGTGGGAGACTTGCCACCCGTCGAAACATCCTCTTTCCTGGAAATCTTTTTCGCGTTCATACCGCAATTATCCCTGATTCTTCACAAGTGGATAGACCCCGTGAATATTCCCAGGTACACATCACAAAAAACAACCCCCGGCAAAACCGGGGGCTGCATGAACTTCAAACTTCTTACTTCTACTTCATTACATCAAATCGCCGATGCGTTTGATCGCCGTCCGCACGTCCACCACGCGCTGTTCGCCCGCTTCGCGCTCGATCACAAGGTCGCCCTTGAATTTCGCATCATTCAGCACCTTGATGAACGCTTTCCAATCCACCTGGCCATCGCCGATGGCCACTTCCTTGCCCCATGTTCCGGGCACTTCGGGGCCGACAGCGTCTTTGATGTGCACCTGGTCCACGCGTGGCAGGAGCTTCTTGAGCGAAGCGATCGGATCGCCCTTGGAGTACAGAATCATGTTCGCCGGGTCGAAGTTCACGCCCGTATTGGTCGCGCCCACCTTGTCCAGGTGTTCCAGGAACGTCCACAGCGTGTCGGCCGTTTCCTGGCCGGTTTCAAACAGCAGGGTGATGCCGTGCTTCTTGAACAGCAGTGCCACTTTGCCGATCTTCTCAACCAGCTTCTTGAAGGTCGGGTCGTTGGCGTCGGGAGGAATGAATCCTGCATGGCAGGAAACCTTTGTCAGGCCCATCTTCGCCGCCGTTTCGGCCACCTTCTGCGCCGTCGCATAGTTGGCTTCAAAGTGCTGATCAGGCACAAACCCGCCGGTCGCCTTGATGGTTTCCAGCGTGCTGTAGTTCTCGCCTACGGTGCCGAACATGCCGGACACAATCGTCACACCCAGCGCGTCCAGGTCCGCTTTCACATTCCCCCACACGGCCGGCTTGTCATACACCGGCTGAAGGTGAAGCTGGATCTTCTTCAATCCCAGCTCCTTCAAGCGGCCAGCCAGATCTGCCGGATCCTTGGGATGGGTCGACCAGGAACAGATGCCGAATTGCGAGGGGCTTAAGTGGCCCATGAACGAACTCCTCTGAAAGTTGGTAGCAGGTTAGGTATGTCAAATACGACACATCAAACGACTATTCCGAATCAGGGTGCCATTGTACGAAACCTTCGATGCCTTCGTACTCCGCCAGGCCAAGCTGATCGTAAAGTTTGGCGGTCGTCCGGTTGCGCTCCTCGGCCCGCTGCCAGAATTCCCGGCTGTCGTTCCCTGGGAACAGCGCCCGGTCCTTCTGCGATTCATGCTTGAAAATCGCATTCCGTTTGCGCAGCAGTTCCTGCGGCGCCAGCGGCACCGCCATTTCGATATCTTCCGGCGGCCATTCCTGCCACGCCCCGCGATAAAGCCACACCGCAGCATCCTTGAACCACGCCTTCTTCTTCACACGCCGCGCCGCTTCAAAAATCGCCGCCAGACACACGCGATGCGTCCCATGCGGATCAGACAAATCCCCAGCCGCATAAATCTGGTGCGGCTTGATCTTCTCCAGCAAATCCACCGTGATCTTGTAATCCTCTTCCGAAAGCGGCTTCTTCCTCACCACACCCGTCTCGTAAAACGGCATGTCCATGAAGTGCACATTGCTCTCAGGCACATTGCAGTATCGCGCAGCAGCCTTCGCCTCGCCGCGGCGGATCAAACCCTTGATATGCCGAACCGGCTCCGAGTCGATCTGCCCGGGCTGCTTATTCTTCAGCGACGTTTCCACCACCGTTTCCAGTTCCACCGCCTGCTTGGAGCTGATCCCGAAGATCTTGTTGAAGTCCGTCACGAATTCCGCAAACCGCAGCGCCAGCGAGTCAAACACCGCAATGTTCCCCGACGTCTGATACGCAATGTGGACTTCATGCCCCTGGTCCACCAGGCGAAGCAGCGTGCCGCCCATCGAGATCACATCGTCATCCGGGTGCGGCGAGAAAATCAGCACCCGCTTGGGAAAAATCCCATCCCCAGGCAGCGCCTTGTCCCCAGGCCTCCGATTGGACGCGGCTTTCCCGCCCGGCCAACCCGTGATCGTGTCCTGCATCGCGCGGAACACTTGAATATTGATCTTGTACGCCGGCCCATGCTCAGCCAGAAGATCCTGCAAACCATGCTCGTTGTATTCCTCATCCGTCAGTTTCAAAATCGGGCGCTTCAATTGCAGCGCCAGCCATGTCACGGCTTTCTTGATCAGCTTGCTGTTCCACTCGATAGGCCCCAGAATCCACGGCGTCCGCACCCGCGTCAGCCATGCCGCAGCCGCCGTATCGACAATGAAGCTCACATTCGCATGCTGCTGCAGGAACGACGCCGGCAGCGTCGGCACCACTTCCCCTTCAATCGCGCCGGACACCACCTTCGCCTTGCCTTCGCCCCAAGCCATGATAATGATGCGCTTGGCCTTCAGGATCGTTCCCACGCCCATCGTGATCGCGCGGCGCGGCACATTCTCCTCACCATAGAAATCCGATGCCGCATCGTTGCGCGTCAAACGGTCCAGCGTGATCAAACGCGTCACGCTCTTTGCGCCCGACCCAGGCTCGTTGAACCCGATATGCCCCGTGCGCCCGATTCCCAGGATCTGAATCTGAATCCCCCCCAGCGCATCGATCTTCTTTTCATACGCCTGGCAATACCCATACACATCCTCGATCGGCTGCGTGCCGTCGGGGATATTCACGTTCTCTTTCTTGATGTCCACATGATCGAACAAATGCTCATGCATGAAGCGGTGGTAGCTCTGCAACTCCTCGCGCTTCATCGGAAAATATTCGTCCAGATTGAACGTCACCACGTTCTTGAACGAAAGCTTTTCTTCCTTGTGCAGCCGCACCAGTTCCGCATAAACCCCCGTCGGAGTGGACCCGGTGGCCAGCCCCAGCACGCACTTGATCTTTTTCTTCTGCGTCGCGCGAATGTGCGCGGCAATCTCCGCCGCCACAGACTTGCTCGCATCCTTAGACGTCTCAAAAACCGTCGTGGAAATCTTCTCTTTCGCGGTAAACAGCGGGTTGGTCTGCAACATGGGTACTTACTCCGGTATTTAAAGGGCGAGCCACCAATATATCTAAAGTTTCAACGAATGAAAATATTGCCATTCCGAGTCTGCACCGAGAGCGCCGGCGTCCCGCCAGCTCCCGCTCAACCACCTCCACCGACATAAGTGAACTGTCGAGCCCCCATCCCACGTCTCACCGAATCATGGCTTTCGCTTTAATTATGAAGGTCTTAATCCTCTTCAATCCTCTAAATCCCAGTCAAAAATCCGCTCTTCAATTTCCCCTCCCCAGCGCCCGCGCCAGATCCGCCGCCTGCCGATTCTCCTGCACATCATGCACCCGGAAAATCTGCACCCCCGCCTGCACGCCCAGCACCGTCGTCGCACACGTCGCCCCTACCAACTCCTCCGCCCCCGCCGGTCGCCCTCCCGGCAATGCACACACCGCTCCCATAAACCTCTTTCGGCTTGTGCCCAGCAGCACTGCCCGCCCCGTCCCCACAAACCGCTCCAGGTTCGCCATCAGGGCCATGTTGTGCTCACGCGTCTTGCCAAACCCGATACCCGGATCAATCGCGATATCCTCAACCTTCACCCCCGCCCTCACCGCCGCCTCCACTCGCGCGGCTAAAAACTCCAGCACCTCTGGCACCACATCCCCATAAGAAGGGCTCTGCTGCATCGTCTTGGGACGCCCCTGCATATGCATCAATATGATCGGCGCTCCCGTCTCCGCCGCCACATCAATCGTCGTCTTCCCACTCCCACCCACCTCACGCCCCCCATAAACGTCGTTAATCACATGCGCACCCGCGGCAATTGCCGCCCGCGCCACCTCCGCCTGCCCCGTGTCAATGCTGATCCGCACCGTACGCCGCGTCACTGAAGGCAACCCCGGATCAAAACTCGGCACCACCGGATTCTCCTTCAGCCAACGCGAAATCGCCTCAATGACTCCGCACGTGCGCCCAATCTGCTCCTCCACGCTCACCGGCTCAGACCCCGGCCGCGTCGACTCACCCCCCACATCAATGAAATCCGCCCCCAGGTTGATCATCTCCACCGCCCGCGCCAGCCCCGCCTCCACCCCCAGCCATTTCCCCCCATCTGAGAAGCTATCCGGCGTCAAATTCAAAATCCCCATGATCCGGGGAACAAACAACGACAATCCCGCAAATGCTTCAGGGCGCTTTTCCATGCAAAAAGTCTACCCGTATCATAAGGCGCTGGCATCCGCCTCTTTTCAGACAGAACCCAGAACCCAAGACCCAGAACCCAGAACCCACCCCATGCCCATCCGCCTTCTCAACATCGAACAAACCCCCAGCGAAAAAGAACTCGCCCTCAACCTCACCGGCCTCCCCCAGGACGTCTGCGACTCCGCGCGCGCCCTCTACGCCAAAGCCGGCTACGTCCCACCCTGGATCGGCTACCTCGTCTTCGACGGCAAGAAACTCATCGGCACATGCGCCTTCAAATACCCCGCCAAAGAAACGCGCGGCAAAGTCCGCCGCAAGGTCACCGTCGAAATCGCCTACTTCACCTTCCCCGACTTCGAAAACCAGGGCTACGCCAAAGCCATGGCCGCCGAGCTCGTCAAACTCGCCTACATCTTCGAGCCCGACATCACCATCACCGCCCGCACCCTCCCCCAGGAAAACGCCTCCACCTCCGTCCTCAAACACAACGCCTTCCGCTTCATAAGCGCCGTCGAAGACCCCCAAGACGGCCTCGTCTGGGAATGGCATCACCAGCGCTGAATTAAGTGGGTAGTGGGTTCAAAATGAATCTCACCCACAGATGGCCTCACGGCCGTCTGCTTTGACTCCTTCTGAACATCCGAACCTCTTCACACTTCGACACAGGACGCAGGACACAAGACGCCTCTGCTCTTCTCCCTCTGGCAGAACCCGAGACCCAGAACCCACAACCCAATCTTCACCCCTTCTGCTTCGCCTCAAGCTCCGCCCACCGCGCATACAGCTTCGCCACCAGCGCATTGGCCGCATCCAGCTTCTTGCACGCCTCATCCAGCCTCTTGCGGTCCGCCAGCACAGCCGGGTCGTTCATCACCACTTGGCACTTGGCGGCCTCTTCTTCAGCCACCATCAGCTTCCCTTCCATCTGGTCCCATTCGCGCTGATCGTTGTACGTCAGCTTCTTGGGCTTACTCGCAGGCTCAGCCGCGGAAGCCGCAGGCACTGCCGCAACCGCCGCCGTCTTCCCCATCGCCACCGGCTTCTCCACTTCGGGAACCCAGTTCCGGTTCGCCTCCCATTGCGGGTAATCCGTGAATATCCGCGCATTGCCCTTTCCATCCAGCGCCAGGATGGAGGTCGACAGCCGGTCCAGCAAAAACCGGTCATGCGTCACCAGCACGATGGACCCCGCAAAGTCTGAAAGGCTCTCTTCAAGCACTTCCAAAGACGGAATATCCAGGTCATTGGTCGGCTCGTCCAGAATCAAAAGATCCGCCGGGAACAGCATCAGCCGCGCGATCAGCACACGCGCCTGCTCGCCGCCAGACAAATCCCCCACCGAAATCTTGAGCTGCTCACTGTTGAACAAAAACTTCTTCGCCCACGTGTTGATGTGGATGAACCCGCCGCGGTACAGCACCTGGTCCCCCACCGGGCACAGTGCTTCGCGCAGTTGCATCCGCGGGTCCAGTGCCTCGCGATGCTGGCTAAAAATGATCGGCTTCAAATTGTCCGCCCGCTTGATCGTCCCCGTGTCCGGCTCCAGCGCCCCCGTCAATGTCTTGATCAGCGTCGTCTTCCCAGACCCATTGGGCCCAAGCAGGCCCAGACAGCTCCCCGGCGAGAGCGTCAGATCCAGCTTCTCAAACAGCTTCCTGCCGCCCAGGCTCTTGGAAATCCCCTTGGCCACCAGCAGGTTCCGCGTCGCTCGCCCCGTCGCGCCGAATTCAATCGCCGTCGCCTTGTTGGGCGCGTTGCGCTTCTTCAAGTCCGCCAGTTCAGCCATGCGTTCCATTGAGTCCTGGATGCGTCCTTTGGCCTTCGTCCGCCGCGCCTTGGCCCCGCGCCGCAGCCACGCGATGTCCAGCCTCACCTGAGAGGCCAGCGCCTGCTCCTGCTTGGCCTGCGCCGTCAAAAAATCGTCGCGCCGGGTCAAAAACTCGCTGTACGCCCCCTGCACCGTGAACGTCCCCTCCGGATACGCCTGGCTCAATTCAATAATCCGCGTCGCCGTTGATTCCAGGAAGTACCGGTCATGCGAGATGAACACCACGCCGCACTCCGCATCCGCCAGCAGATCCTCCAGCCAGATGATCCCTTCCACATCCAGATGGTTCGTCGGCTCGTCCATCATCAGCAGTTCCGGCTCTTTGGCCAGTTCCCGCGCAATCGAAAGCCGCTTCTTCCACCCGCCCGAAAGCTCATTGGGCTTCTGGTCGGTCCGCTCAAAGCCGATTCGCTCCAGCAATATTTCCGCCGCCGTGTGCGCCTCATGCTCATCATGAAGCCGCGGCATGTAGATTTCCGAAATCAAATCAAACACGGTCTTGTCGTTGGGAAACACATCCGCCTGCGCCACATACCCAAGCCGCAAGTCTCGCTTCTTGGTGATATCTCCCGTGTCCGGGCTCTCCAACCCCGCCAGGATCTTCAATAACGTCGACTTCCCAGACCCGTTGGGCCCGATCATGCCCAGCCGCTCGCCATCCTCCACGCCCATGGAAACACTATCGAAAAGCGGCTTGGCGCCGTACGTTTTGCTCAGGTTTTTACAGCTTAGGAGAATCGACATAGGGCGGAAACTTTAGCAGAAATCCCGCTTTTTCGCCCAATTCGTTCGTAATCCCCCTCATCCCTTGAATATGGTCCCAAAAACTGGAAGGGTGCCACGGCTTGAGCCGAACTCAAGCCGTGTCCCGTCGGATCATCGAAATATCATGTGTCTTTCGACCTTCTCCCCGTAATTTGGATCGCTCGCACCCGCCTCCGAATACTCATTGACACGTTCCGCCGTCGCCCCTATAAATGCCATAACAATTCCTGTTCCGGCCATCACTTTTCACTTTCTCAGACTTTCTCCTCTTTCACCCGAGACGGACGATGCAATACTCACGCCGCCCTGCCTTCACCCTCGTTGAGCTTCTCGTCGTCATCGCCGTTGTCGCCCTCCTTATGACCATCTTCCTCCCCGTCGTCACCAAGGCCCGCGACGTCGCCCGCCTCAGCGTCTGCGGCAGCAACCAGCGCCAGATCGGCATGATGCAGGCTTACTACACCGCAGATCTTAAAGGCTGGCTCCCCGCCCCCCACTCCAAGCACCGCATCAACTTCATCGGTCGCTCCGCATACTCCGCCCTCCCCGCCACCGACCCGTTCACCAATGACGCGCAAGTCTGGACCGGCCTCCCCTCCGCCGCACTCGTCTCCGCCACCCGCCCAAACATGCTCGCCACCTGTCCCGATGTCGACATGCCCAGCAGCGCCGCCCACGGTCGCATCCAGCCCAAAAACGCAGGCTGGTTCTACTGGATGGGCTACATCGCTCCCCCCTCCGCCAAAAAAGCCGGAATCCTCGCCTGCCCCGCCGCCGGCAACACCATCCCCGAAACCAACAGCATAAAGCATTACAACGCCGCGCTCGTCTTAAACCGTCAATCCACCGCCCCCTACTTTGACGCCCTCAACCAGGCCACCCTCTACGGCGCAGCCGACTGCAACGACACCCTCGGCGTCGGCGGCGGCGTCCCCTCCACCAGCTACACCTTCCGCGGCTGGTGGAAATCCCCCTCCAACAAACTCGAAGGCAAATCCCAGAACTGGTCCTCCAACGACGCCGTCGCCGTCGATTTCGAACGCCTCAACTTCAGTTCCATCCCCCTCGATGAAGCCCATCCCGACCTCCTCAGCGTCCTCTTCCACGATGGCCACGTGAAACCCGTCAAAAAGAAAATCACCCCCGTTATCGCCGCCACTCCCGCCACGCCCCATGCCGAGCACGCCTTCATCGTCTTCTCCATGCGCGCAAACTCCGGCTCCGCCCCCGGCAACGGCATCAGCTACGCCACCGTCCTGAACAACTCCCCCAACTCCGGCTGGGCCGGATTCTCCAACAGTTCCGCCGCCAACAACGGCACCCTCTCCCTCTGGAACTACTACGCCTCCGGCATCGCCCCCTGACCCATCCATCCCAATCCAGGTGCCACGGCTCGCCCCGAAGGCGGGCTGCGTCTTGCTGGACTCCAACTTATTTGCATTCCATTTCCTTCCCTCAAAATTTTCTTGTTGTAAAGAATTTGAATCCCGAATATAGTCGCATTAGTCACTTCTTTCAGGAAACTAAAATATGCGATTCTCCCCAAGGCTGGTAAACGCTTTCACATTGATCGAACTTCTCGTCGTCGTCTCCATTGTCGCAGTGCTCCTTTCCTTGCTTTTGCCGAGCCTGCGCGCCTCGCGTGAAACAGCCCGGCAGGTGATGTGCGGCTCCAATATGCGCCAGCTTCATGTCGCCCTCGCCAGCTACAACACCAACACCAGGCCAATGGACCTGATCCGGGTTTCCAGCAATGAGTTTGACGCTTCCTGGATGAGCAGGATTGCTGGGATGATGAGCACCAGCCAGAGCAGCCTGACATGGCCTAACTTCACCGCCCAGTGGGCCACACGCGCCACGGTCGGCTGGCATGCCAACAAAATATTCCAATGCCCATCCACAGCGGTGGTAAGGCCTTATGGCGACTGGTGGGCCACCACCTCCACAGGCGAGTACCTCTGGCCCAGTTACTCCGCCATCAACTACAACGACCGCTACTGGCCCACGCGCAATGTCAGCATGTTCCAGCCTTACCGGGACAATCTCGACCCCATGATGCCCATCATCGGCGAAGGCCGGTCCTCAGGCACCAACTGCGCCCAATGGCCCTGGTACGGCGGACGCGTAATGCAATATGGCTTTACCCCCATCCATAACAACACGAACAACACCCTGCTGATCAACGGCGCCGTTGTCTCACGCGAATTGCCCGACCTGCCCCGGGTCACCGGTTACTGGGCGAACTTTTACTATGGGCCGCAGCAGGCGCATTATCCTCCTGCGTTCAACAGCTATTAGCCTCTGGCACCCACCTTCACCTCCGCCCCATCCACGCTCCAAGTCTTGAGCACCTTCCCTGATAAATCCCGCCGCACAAACACCAGTTCGCTCAGCGCATGGACCTCTTTGGTATTGATCACCGCCCGATTCGGCGCCGCGATGATCGTGTCGATGTACTTATCCGTCTTCACGCGCACTTCAAGCGCACGCTTGTGCTGGATCCGCTCCACCCCGATCGTCGCCTGGCCGGCCTTGCGGGGGCTCATCACCGCCATGATTACCCCATTGGCGCCTGTCAGCTTCGCCGACAGCTTCTGGCGGCTTACGCTGCTCTGCAACACCCCCGCCTTCAGCACCCCCTCAATCGCCTGCGTGCGCCCATAAGGCCACTGCCACTCCTGCACGCCGGAGCTCAGTTCCAGCTTGTGCGGATTCGCCGGATGGTCCAGCGGGCTGGGAATCACAAATTCGATGTCCAGCCGCGCCTTGGGGTTGTGCAGCGTGGCGGATTCCGGCCCGCTCATCGTGAAAAATCCTCCCTGATTGGCCTGAAGCTGCCACACATAGCTGTGGAACTGGTTGTCCACATTGATGTCGTCCACCGTCACGATGTAAGCCTCGTCCACACCGTGGTTCACCACCAGAAAATGCCGATCCGCCCAATAGCAGTTCTTCATCTTCGCCATGTCCGCTTTTACGTAGGTCAATTCCGGCAAATGTTGAAAGTTGCCCAGCCTTCCGGACATCTGATCGATGCCCCATCCTTCAATCTCATATGCATTCTTCCCCTCCACCATCACCACGTTGTGCTGGTCTTCATTGGAGTTGTACCGCCCGGTGTCGATCGCCAGGTATTCCCCATGCGCGAAGATGGAGAAATGCCCCGCGTCCGCGTGGCGGTGCGTCTGCGAATGGTGATCGCGCCCCGATCCCAGGATGTTCACATACACCGCATCGCTCGACCAGCTCGTCCGGATGTCCGCGCGTTCCGTGCCCTGCGCGTATGCCGCCACCGGATGCGTCACCTTCGCCAGCGGGGTATACGCTGCCTCCGGCTCCCAGTAGAGCATCGTGTAGAACAGCGTGGATGTCCCTTCAATCGCCAATCCAGGAGTGCCGACCAGTTTATTTACCCACGGCAGCATATCGCCGTAAGGACGGATGGGATGCTCCGGCCCCTGGTACGCATTCCAGAAGCTCAGGTACAACGGGTTCTTGAACTCCCGATACCCCATCAAGAGGTAAAACAGGCTCGCCGCACCGATCAAACCCACGTCGTTGTCGTTCACCAGAAACTCGCCCGTGGGGAAAATGCCCCGCAGGCTCGATTCCAGAATGTTCTTCAAACGCGGCTCAGTCTCATACAAATCCGCATACCCCGAAATCTTCAGCACCTCCACAAACGGGTACATGTACGCAAAGCACCCATGCCCATACCCCGTCCCCTCATACGAAAACCCTGATTCATCGCACCCGTACTTCAAATAGCACCGGGTCTGGATAATCGCCGTATCCACCACCTCACGCCATTCCGGGTGGCCGCAGTCCTCACCCCACAGCAGCGCACACACGCCCGCAGTCGAGTTGTGCGCAAATTGAATGTTGCTCCCCGCGCTGAACTGGTGATAACCCTCTGCACCGCGGTTGTAATCAATCGCCGTGTGGCGCATGAAGCCCAGCAACGCTTCCATCGCCTTGGCGCTCAGTTTCCCCCGCAGCATGTCCGCCGCCATCGCCACCCGCGCATGCGAATGGATCTCCACCAGTTTCGCATTCGGATTGTCTTTGCGGATCTTCTGCGTCTTGGCCACCACCTGGGCGATGCACTCCTCCACGTATACAAGCGCGTCCTTGTCATCCTCCAGCAGCACCATCAGCGCCGCCTCCAGCACGCAAGGCGTCTGGTCATGCCATCCAATCGCCCCGTAATAAAGCTCAAACTTCGACGCCCGCATCGCCACAATATGTTCGCGCGTCCGCGTCACAAGGCGCTCCCAAAGTTTCTTCCCGTCGCCCTGCGTGCGCTTGGCGCGCAGTTTCTCGATATCAAACCCTTTTAAAATCCCGCGGGGAGAAGTCTGATTAATAGTCGCGATGGTGTTGCTCATACGTCTATGCTCCACTCTGAATAAAAGCCAGGGCGCGGCTTGAATCACCTTCCCGCCATAGGAAAGGCTGAATGCTCAATTCGAATCACACTCTTCTAGTTTACATCAGAATAAAAATAAGTAAATCAACACCTGCCGTTTCCTCTGGGCAATCGCATGTAACACAAGCCCACGCGCCTGAGATATAGGGTTGTCGCGTTGCCGGGGGGCTGCGACTCCGCACACCCCAGTCAAGGCCAATACCATCCAAGGCGAATGCCTTTTGATACATGGACATGCCGCGCGCCACGCGTGGACACCCGGCAACCCGCCACCCGACAACGCGGGCGCGTGGGCCAAGCGTCAAATGCAATCGCCCTGGGGTGCGTGGGCTTGCCCACACCAGCGTATACTGCTCCATCCAAAAAACCACGAGACACACCATGACCCTCAATCTCCGCGCAGCCATCCTCGCCCTTTCGCTGGCCGCCCTCTTCCTCTCCAACACCCAGTCCTTCGCCCAGACCGGCCCGGAACTCGCCCGCCGCCCCTGGCGGGAAGACCAGTTCATCGAAGCCCAGACCAGCCTCATGACCATCTTCGACGGCGGCACCACCTCCAGCACCTATAACATGGCCCGCAACGCCACCTCCGGCCGCATCAAAGTCCCCGTTCCCGATGGCTATCGCCTCGCCGTCGGTTATGACCACAAGTTCTACAACATCGGCACCGACCAGGCCGGCGTCCCCAACCAGCTCATCGACCAGACCATGGCCGTCGCCCTCGGCCTCCCCCAGAACGACAAATGGACTGTCGACTTCACCTTCGGCGGCGGCCTCGCCTCCAACATGCAGTACAAGGACGATAACGCCTACTACGCCAAGGCAAACGCCATGGTCACCTACGCCATCGATGAAACCTCCGACATCACCTTCGGCTTAAACTACGACGGCAACCGCCCCTTCTTCCCCGACGTCCCCCTCCCCGGCGTCGCTTACACAAAGCGTGTCAGCAAAAATTTCATGTACATCGTCGGCTTCCCCTTCGCCACCGTTCAATACAGCCCCATCGAAAACCTCAACCTCTACGGCACAGTCACCCCAGGATCCCTCATCGGCGGCGCCACCTATAACATCCTCCCAAAACTCCAGGCCTACGCCGACTACAACGAACACTTCGACGGCTTCTGGGTCTCCGGCAACCAGGAAAACGACCGCCTCTTCATCCAGATCAAACGCGTTGAAGCCGGCTTCAAAGTCCCCGTCTGCCAGAACTTCGACTTCACCATCGGCGGCGGTTTCGCCTTCAACACCCAGGCCCGCCACGGCTGGGACACCCGCAACGACTCCCTCGTCGCACGCTTCTCCGACGAACCCTTCCTCCGCGTCGGCTTCGGCATTCGCTTCTGAAAAATCAAAAGCGCCCGATGATTCTCGAAAAATACTCTCTTAAGAGTTTTTCTCCCTCAGGATCATGCGACAAATCCCAAATCGTTCGATGGTTCAGCGCAGGGATTGGGCGCTGTATCCAATTTTCAGCATCCGCGTCACCATACTCTTTGATTCTTGCTTGAACCCAATGAGGTAACTGCGAAAACTTCGTCTTAGTAATCTCACGGCCCATGTTTTGAACGGCTTTCCGCAATTCTACTGCTATTGGTGATCTTGACCTACTCGTCCACCTAACCATCTCCATAATCGTCCAGCTAGTGCTCGTAACATAGCCCCACAATCGCGCCGCACAAGAGAAACATCGCCTTCTACCCCTCCTCCCTCAAAACACGGCCAACGGCATCCCGGCGATTATCTAAACTTTTCATTAACGCGAACCACTCAACCCACGCTCCGCGGGAGCAGTGGCGCTTCCAACCCCCTGGATCTGACAGATGATCGTCGTCTCCACCACATCTCCCGACTCAAGCACTTTCTGTAGCTGCTGATCCTCCAACACCTCGATCTGCCCGTGTAGGCTGATCCCCAGCCAATACGTCTTCCCGTGATAAAAAATCGGCCGCGACAGAATCACAAATGCGCCAAGCCTCATTTTGGGATCCGAAAGCCGCTCCTCCGCATAGACATTATTTCTCACGACAAACACATTTGCCGATTCTCTGGAGTAGCCGAACTTCTCCTTTGAAATCACGCGCAGTACCCAATCGCCCCGCCCCTCCGCTGGAGGCGGATACGCAGTAATCACACTGAGCTGAATGGCTGAAAGCAGGTGCAGTTCATCGCCGCTGTCGTCGTAGACCCTTGTCCGGGACCCGGGTGTCATAAGTATAAAAAAGGCAACGCCAACCAATATCACCAAGATCACTCCCCCGATAATTCGTTCTTTCTTGACCATTTCCAAAATCCGCCTCTCCCTTGTCTGCCTTTGTTGCCTCAAATCCTCTTCGCGCCCAGCCGCGCTAAACTCTCAACATGATCCCACCTCGGGCATGGTTCCTCTTCGCACTCGTCGCTCTTATCGCGATCGCCTACTCCGGCGTCTCCACCCATGAATTCGTCTATCTCGACGACGGCGCATACCTCTTCCAGAACGGCTGGACCGCCCAAGGCCTCACCTGGCAAAGCGTCTGGCACCACCTCACCACCACCACCGGCGGGCAATACATGCCCGTCACCATGATCAGTTATCTCCCGCTCGTCTCCCTCTTTGGGAATACGGCCCCGCCGCAGCTCTGGTTCAACGTCTTCCTTCATGCCGCCAATTCCCTCCTCCTCGTCTGGGTCATCAACAAATACACCGACCGCTTCTGGCCCGCCGCATGCGTCGCCCTCCTCTTCGCCCTCCACCCCATCCACGTCGAATCCGTCGCCTGGGCCACTGAGCGCAAAGACGTCCTCTTCATGTTCTTTGGCCTCCTCACCCTGGGCGCATATGCAAACTACGCCCGCACCCCCTCCCTCCCCCGCTACGCCCTCACCCTCGCCCTCTTCACGCTCTCCCTTCTCTCCAAAGCCATGCTCGTCACCATGCCCGCCCTCCTGATCCTCCTGGACATCTGGCCTCTGGGCAGAATCCCCAAACTCTGGACACCCCCCACCCCTTCAACCTCTTTAACGTCTCCCTCTTCGACGCAGGACACAGGACACAGGACGCAGGACTCCTTTCCTCTCCCCCCAAACCCTCTTTACCTACTCTGGGAAAAACTCCCCTTCGCCCTCCTCTGCGCCGCCATGGCCATCATCACCCTCAAGTCCACCGGCGGCACCGGCGGCGTCGCCTCCGCCGAAGCACTCCCCTACGACCTCCGCGTCGGCATCGCCATCACCGGCTACATCGATTACCTCGGCAATCTCTTCTGGCCCGTCGGCCTCTGCGGCCTCTACCCCATCCCCCAGTTCATCGACAAAACAGACATCGCCATCCGCCTCGGGGCCATCTTCGCCATCTCCGGCCTCTGCCTCTGGCAATTCAAAAAACGCCCCTACCTCCTCATCGGCTGGCTCTGGTATCTGGGCACCCTCGCCCCCGTCTCCGGCATCATGCAGGCTGGCAACCAGTCCCGCGCCGACCGCTTCGTCTACTGGCCCTTCCTGGGCATCTACATCGCCCTCATCTGGCTCCTCTGGGATCTGTTCTCACCGAAAGCCCCACCAGGTTCCACGCCCGTTGACCCTACTCCTTCCCTCGCCACCAGCCACGAGTCACCAGCCACTCCTCCATTGCCCCTCCTCATCGCCATGGCCCTCTTCGCCGCGCTCCTCACCACCCTCTCCTTCATTCAGGTCGGTTACTGGAAAAACAGCGACGTTTTCTTCAACCGCATCCTCGCCGTCACCACCAAAAATCCACAGGCCCACTCCGCCCTCGCCATTTACTACGTCGATAAAAAGCGCATTCCCGAAGCCGAGCAACAGCTCAAACTCGCCCTGCAGATCCAGCCGAGCGATGCAAGCCACATGGTTTCCCTCGCCGAGCTTGCCGTGCAGACCGGCCGCCTCCCTCTCGCCATGGACTACCTCCAAAAAGTCCTCACCCTGCCTGACAAACCCGGCGAAGCCGCTTCCAACGCGGCTTTCCTCCTTCTTCAGCTCGGCCAGCCACAACACGCGCTTGAGCTGGCCGTCCGCTGCCTTCAGAACAAACCCAACAGCTTCATCGTCCAAACCAACGCCGGCATCATCTTCGTTGCCGCCGGTCAAACGGAGGCTCAAAGACAGGAAGGTCTCCGCCTCCTTCAATCCGCCCTTGAATCCTCCCCCAGCGACCCCGGCATCCTCACCAATCTCGGCAGCGCCTATGCCAACCTAGGCCGCTTTGCCGAAGCCCAGGCCCTCTTCGTCCGCGCCATCGAGTCAAAGCCGGATGACATGCGCGCCTACCCCCTCCTGGCCCAACTTTACATCGTCACCGGTCACCCTCAGCAAGCCCGCGCCGTCTACCAGGCCGGCCTCGCCATCGACCCCAAAGACCCCGCCTGCCTCCAGGGCTTGGCCGGTCTCGGCCAACAAAATCCGGCCCTCAGTCCCCGCGGCTCAAATCAATAGAGCCCGATAGCCCCGTGTCTTACAGCACTTCCCGCGAACTTCCAGTTATCTCGCGCATCAAACTTGAGTATGCTTATCCCAGGCAGCGGGGAGTTCCAAAAACACAACGCCACAACATCCAAGGAGTGCTCGATGATCCTCACGCGCGCAACGTGCCTTAAAGCCCTCGCTCTCGCCTTCGCCCTCACCTCCTTCACCGTCAACGCTGCCATCGCCCAGGAAAAACCTGCCGCAGACTCCGTACAAACGGCTAACGTGCCCAAGCCCGTCGCCCCCTTCCCTTACGTCTGGGGAACCGCCTATCACATCGACCCATCCACAACCACTGATGAATCCGGCTACTTCTCCCTAAACGAAGGCACCGACGGCACCATCTACGTCGGCACCGCCGCCTATGGCCGCAATGCATACCTCGTCGCCTTCGATCCTAAAAACAACTTCAAGCAAACCACTGTCGTCGATGCCCACAAGGTCGCCGGGCTTCCTCTCACCCCCACCGGCTACGCCGCCCAGGCCAAATTCCACACACGTAACTTCACCGGCCCCTCCGGCAAAGTCTACATCGGCACCAAGCAGGGCTACGCCACTGAGGAAGACAAGAAAAACAACGTCCAATACCCCGGCGGCTACGCCATGATTTACGACC
>CAZGOM010000070.1:0-26745 GCA_964527265.1 uncultured Phycisphaeraceae bacterium
TGCTCGGCCAACATCCGCAGCGTCGGCCTCGGCAACCAGCTCTACATGAACGACTTCCGCGAAATCGTCCCCACCGTCTTCAGGCGCGAACTCACTGTTACCGACATGTGGGTCGAAAGACAGGGCCGCGTCAATGACACTTGGGACGACTACTGGCCCGCCAAGACCCGCTGGTGCCCCGGCATGGAAAAAACCAGCGGCATCCCCGGCGCGCCCCAGGAAGCCTGGCTCCGCGATAAAAAGAAATTCTTCTTCGGCTATGAAGCCGTCCTTCACGACAGCTACTTCGTCCGCAGCTACTGGTACGACCGCACCGCCGACGAATACGTCAACGTCGTCCCCACGCTCAACAACACCTACACCCAGGACTATCTTCGCCCCACCCGCCCCGGTGTCGCCATGAGCTACACCGCCACCGGACCCTCCCCCGTCGTCTTCTACAGCAAAAAATGGAGCCCCAACGACACCACGCCTCTCTGGACCGATCTTAACTTCACCTCCGCCAGCCTCACCATTCCCCACAAGCTCATCCCCCACAACGGCGCGCAATCCGTGACTTCCACAGGCGCCGCCATTCGCCTGGGCGGCAATGAATTCTGGCTCGATGGCCACGTCCAATGGCGCCCCTGGGACGGCGCATTCCTGGGCGAGTACCGCTCCGTCGCCTCCGGCCGCAACGGCTCTGGCCAGAGCATGATCGAAACCGAAGGCTGGGCCAATTTCAGCACAAGCAACAACGGCTATGCCTACTTCTGGACCACCCGCGACAAAAGCCTCCAATAACCCTACGGAAAATGCAGGTTCCCGCTGTTGGAGCTCACCCACCGCTGCGGATATTGATCCGGATGGGTCAGTGACCGCAACCCGCCATCCACGAAAATCAGATTCGCAAACACCGTCTCCTGGTTCCCGTCCGAAAGGTCTTGCGCGTGGTTTCTTAACGGATAGGCATCCTGGCTCGCCTGTTCTTGCCGAGCGTAATTGGAGGATGAACCCGTCCCCGACGCCGCCATGGCATCCGTGATCAGGGGCCGGCGATTGGCATTCCCCGTCTTTTCCGCCGCCAGGCGGCTTACCGTCGGCACAATCCGCGTGGTCCCTTCCGCCGCACGAAATTGCCACTGCTCCGGTGGAAACTGCGGCAACCCCTGCCCCGTCAGCGCGCTCCCCTGGCCCCCCAGGTACCAATAGCCAAAGTAATTCTCGTTGCGCGCCTGCTGCCCATCGGGTTTAAGCGAATTGTACTGATACTTCCCCGACGGGCAGTACAGCACCCGGTTGGCGTCATTCAGATACTGCTCACGAAAAAACGGCTTGATTGCCATCCAGTGCGCCCAGGCCGTCGCGCCTTTGTACGGATACGCCTCCTTGTAATCCGTCGCGTACGTTTCCAGACCCAGGTAGATCTGCCGCAGGTTCGACCCGCACATCGTCCGCTTGGCCTGTTCCCGTGTTTTGGCCACCGCTGGCAATATCATCGCCGCCAGCACCCCGATCACGGCAATCACCACCAGCAACTCAATCAACGTAAAGCCCCATGGCTTGATTTGGCCGTTTTTCATGTTTCATTCATCACAAGCAGATGGCAAAAGCGTCAAAAACACCTAGTGGTCTTTCAAATGTCAATTGACGGATCGACTTTTCTGTGTGCCATGCTCTCGTCCGCGTGAGCATGTCTTTTCTGCTTCTTCCCATCCATCATTTTTCACTTGAAAAACCACTAGCGTGCCACCGTATTCCCGGCATCCGCCAGCATCAAGGATGGTTTCAAACCCAACCCGTGTTTTTTATTAACCCACCCCTTGTTTTACGCATGCTTTACAACACATGCTCCACCAAACCAGCCATCGCCATTGCCCCGTGCTGTCTTCACCTCAAACTTCGCATTCCTCTCTTTTACTTATCTCTTGTCACTTGTCACTTTTACCTTTCTTCTTCCCCTCACGGATAATGCAGATCCCCGTTGTATGCATTCGTCCATCGCAACGGATATTGGTCCGGTTCCTTCACCGGACGCAATCCCCCATCCACGAAAACAATGTTCGCAAATGCCGCCTTCTGGCTCCCGTTGGCCAGATCCATCGCGTGGTTCCGGTTCGGGTATGCATCGCGGCTCGCCTGCTCCTCCCGCGCATAACCCGACGCATAACCCGTCCCCTGCGCCCCCATCGCATCCAATATCAGCGGCCTCCGATCTGCATTCCCCGTCTTGTCTGCCGCCAGTCGGCTCACCGTCGGCACGATCCTCAGCGTCCCTTCCGTCCCCCGCTGCGCCCACTGCTCCGGCGGAAACTGCGGCAACCCCTGCCCCGTCAGTGCGCTCCCCTGGCCGCCCAGGTACCAATAGCCGAAATACCCCTCGTTGCGCGCCGCTGTCCCGTCCGGCTTAAGCGAATTGAACTGATACCGCCCCGAAGGGCAATACAGCACCCGATTGGCATCGTTCAAATACTGCTCCCGGAAAAACGGCTTGATCGCCATCCAATGCGCCCACGTCGCCGCGCCCTTATACGGATACCCCTCTTTGTAGTCCGTCGCGTACGTCTCCAGCCCCAGGTAGATCTGCCGCAGGTTTGACCCGCATGATGCACGCCGCGCCTGCTCCCGCGAATTCGACATCACCGGCAACAGCATCGACACCAGCACGCCAATGATCGAAATCACCACCAGCAACTCGATCAGCGTGAAGCCGTTTCGCCTGGTTGATTTCTTCATTGTCCTGATCCGCCGAAACAGATATGAATGGCCCGGAAACGCACCTCATGCACACTACCCCTCTGCCATCATCACCACAAGCATTATTTCAAACCCAGGTTACGTTTTTACTAATCCAACTTTCTCTTTTCAGTCAGATGCCCCACGTGCATTGCAAGTTCGCCTTAGACGCAGATGCACAAGATTTAAAGACGTGCTCAACAACGATCGAAAAACAACCTGGAGGCATTTTCATCTTTGTGAATCTGCGTTCAAAACGACTGCCTGCAGCACCCGAAAATGCCCCCTTCACCCCTCCCGCCCGCCAAAAACCTTTTCCTCCCTCAAGCGTCCAACCTCCATCGTCCCACTGACCAGACCCTGGACCAAGACCCCAGACCCATCTTCCCGAATCGCCAAACCACATAAACCTTTTGGCATTTTCTCACCCCTCTGATATCGTCTATCAACCACTTGTTCTAAGGAGCACTATATTTTGATCAAGCGCACACTCTCCGTCCTCACCACCGCCGCCGCACTTCTTGGCTCCGCCGGGCTGGCCCTTGCCGACGTCACCGTCGTCGATAAGGGGCAGCCTCTCGCCAAGATCTACGTCGCCGGTCCCCTCAATGTCCCTGACCTCAAAATCAAGGAATACAACGCTCTCACCTCTGAGCAGAAGGTCGAGCGCACCCAGGCCCAGTCCCGCGCCGAGCTTATCGAAGACCTCAACTATCACATCAAGAAAATGACCGGCTTCGCCCTCCAGGTCGTCGAAACCGACGACATCTCCAAAGTCACCGGCCCCGCCATCGTCGTCGGTCCCCTCGCCACCAAAATGGGCGCCACCGCCAAAGCCACCACTCCCAACGGCGAAGCCCTCCGCATCATCGTCAAGGGTGACCAGGCCCTCCTCGGCGGCGAAAGCGAAGTCGCCGCCCGTCACGCCGTCTACGAGCTCCTCCGCCGTCTGGGCTGCGACTGGATCATGCCCGGCGTTGAAGGCGAAATCATCCCCGTTGTTCCCACCCTCGTCATCAAAGACATGGACATCGCTTTAAAACCCGATTTCCAGGTCCGCGCCTCCTGGTACTCCGGCGGCGCCAGCATCATCCAGAAAGAAGAATTCGCCGAGTACACCCAGTGGATGAAGCGGCAGCAGCAGACCACCCGCGATCAGCCCTTCCCGCCCCTGTTCCTCTCCGGCGGCCATTACTGGGGCGGCCTCCTCACCAAGTACAAAAAACTTCTCGACGAAAAACCCTACATGCGCGCCCAGGTCCGCCAGCCCGACGGCACAACCAAGCCCGGCATGGCACAGCTTGACCCCGCCGTCCCCGAAGTCGTCGACCTCACCGTCGACGACATCCGCGCCACCTTCAAAGCCAACAACTACCCCGCCGACCGCGCCTACACCATGTCCATCGGCCCCAACGACGGCGGCGGCTATTCCGTCTCCGCCGCCGCCATCGCCGCCGGCGTCGACCGCGTCGACCCCATGACCGGCGACCGCGACCAGACCGACGTCCTCATCAACTACGCCAACCAGGTCATCGCCAAACTTCGCCCGGAGTTCCCCAACTTCCGCGTCGGCTTCCTCCTCTACAGCGTCCATGCCGACTTCCCCCAGCGCTACGTCCCCGACCCCTCCCTCGTCTTCACCTTCGCCGACATCACTTACTCCCGCTACCACTCCCTCTTAGACACCCGCAGCACCACCCGCACCTACTACAAAGACATCCTCGACCAATGGAAAGCCCTCCACGAAAAGCAGGGCAACACCTACTGGTACTACGGCTATAACTGGAACCTCGCCGAAAACCTCATGCCTTACTCCAAGATGAAAATCTGGGGTCAGGACCTTCCATACTACAAATCCATGGGCGTCCTCGGGCACAACAACGAGCAGGACAAAGGCTGGGCCATCCTCGGCCCGCACAACTACCTCATGGCACGCATGGGCTGGGACATCACCCTCGACTGGAAAAAAGTCCTCACCGAATACTGCGCCAAAACCTTCGGCGACGGCGGCCCCGCCATGGAGCAGTATTACCTCTACCTCATCGAAACCCAGGAAAACGCAGGCCAGGAAGCCGGCTCCTACCACGCCATTCCTCTGATCTTCACCCGGGAATTCATCACCAAGTCCAAGGCTCTTTTTGCGCAGGCCAAAGCCGCGGCCAAAACCGACATCCAGAAAAAGCGGGTCGACTACTTCACCGAGCCCGTCCAGATGCTCGAGCTCTACTTGAACTACCGCGACGCCACCCACAAGTTCGACTTCGTCGAAGGCCAGAAGCAGTTCGACGCCATGATCGCCCTCTGGGACAGCTACTACAAGCAAAACCCCAACCTCGTCTCCAAGTACGGCTATCGCTACATCAACAACTGGCTCTTAAAACCCTACATCACCCAGGCCGTCAAATACTCCACCGGCGACTACAAGATCCTTTACCAGATCCCCGACGAACTCAAAACCTCCTTTGATCCCCACGCCAAGGGCGCCCAGATGGGCATGTACCGCCCCGAGGTCTCCGACAAAACCTGGATCAAAACCAAAACCTTCACCAGCACCTGGGACGCCCAGGGCCTCGGCAATTACCGCCCCGGCGCCGTCTGGTACCGCGACGCCTTCACCGCTCCCAAAGACCTCGCCGGCCAGAGCGTCGGCCTCTCCATCGGCGCATGTGAAGACAACGTCGAAGTCTGGCTCAACGGCAAATACGTCGGCCAGGGCCGCGGCTTCATGCGCTCCTTCCAGTTCGACCTCACCCCCCACATCAAGCTCGGCGAGCAAAACACCCTCGCCATCCAGGTCATCCGCCGCGGCCTCCTAAACGAATCCGGCGTCGGCGGCCTCTTCTACCCCAGCTTCGTCTTCATCGGCCCCAAACTCGAAAAACCCGCACCCTCCACCGAACCCACCCGCCGCATCCTCCCCGGCGGCAGCTTCGGAGAAATCGAGAAATAGCTCAACTCAATGGCACACAATCCAGCCTGATACAGGATACGTCCTGTATCAGGCTGTTGCCTTTACGGCCTCTGCATCAAAGGGGGGTGTGGCTGTTTTCAAAAGAAACAATGAACTGGCCACGCCTACACTGCACATCCCTACATAAAACCAATGACTTTTTACATCGACCAATTGGCCAAAGCAGCCACATGATAAGTCGATACGGTTCCACAAAATGTAGATGTGAATCAATGTAAAGAGTGAAAAAAGGAATGCAGATAGCATGGCGCAAAACCGCGTGCCAATATTGAGAAGGATAAAAATACTTAGCAAGATTTCAATTGCAGGGAGCAGGGCCACAAATAACAGCGATGATACATTGGGGATGATCTTAATGCTTTGAATCACATTCAAAGTGTCAAGTGGGGATTGAAATTTGCTGATGCCCGAGAGGAGGAAAATGAGCGCAATGTAAAGTGAAGGCAATAATTTGAAAAGAGGGTTGTGGGAGGTGTGCTCAGGTGCATTGGATAGCTTAGTGTTCATGTGGAGTGCTCCTTTGGGGCAGGTTGGTTATTTCAGTCTTAATCATTTCAACGTAGCCATCCCTGCAGACGGAAAGATTTTGGTAGCCGATGGAGTTTAATTTTTTTACGAGTAAATCGCTGTACGGGCATTGGCTGCTTTGGCAGAAAACGAGAATAGGGACGTTTTTGTTGATGTTGCTCAATTGATTTTTGAGATACGACTCGTCTAGGTAATATGGGATGTTAACCGCGTTTTTAAGGCTGCCCATTTTATACGATTCTGGAAGCCGCGAGTCAACGAGTAGGTATTGTTTTTGGGAAGAGAGATAGTGATTGTACTCTTTGGATGTTATATTTTGTGGGGCAGTCTCGGTAAGATGATTCCAGAGCGTTTCCCGCACAGTTGGATTTCGAATGAGTCCGTAAGGTGAGGTTGCATTTATAATGATTGATACGATGACTGTGCATGAAATAAAATAAATGGCTATTTTTGCTGGTTCATTGTTCTTGATATTTTGAAAAATGGGCAGTTTCTTGGTTATAAAAATAATCGCGAGAGCTATGAGGATGAGGCTTATGGATTTAAAGATGTTTGCGTATGACGGTTGAAGCCAATATCCATTTTCTCGATTCTCATTGAGTGGTATGACAGCAGTGCCGTCCCAATAGGATAATAATTCTGATTCACTTAATGAATAAACGGGTTTGCCGCCGTCGAAAATGAAATATCTCCCATTGTCTTTGACGGCAAAAACCCAGTGGTCGTAGTGATACGTTTCCAGGCTTCGACGGAAATGGCAGATTAGAGACGATTTATCACGCAGAAACCAGGGGTCAACCAAACTGCTATAAGCCGAATTCACTCCATGAAGAGACAACCCACTGATGATCTCCGCCGCCGTAGATCCTTCTTTTGTCTTTGGAGGATATTGTTTTAGTAGCTGTTCAAAGTTGACATTACTTTCATGGTACTTAATGGCGGCATACATTGAATATAGTCCACAGTAGGGCTCGCTGTCCATCCCGTAACGTTCAGGATTGTGGATCTTGATCAGATTATGCAGGGAAGTTCCTTGATCAGCCAGAACCAGGCCATTGCCTGCGATTGCAAAAAGCACAAAAAGAAGAATGGATGAAAATTTTAAGTGAGCCAAGCACTTCTCCTCTCTGGATTGATGATCCTTGCGTAATCTCTATGACTATTTTTTCGATTTTGTGATGAAAAACACAAAGCACGCAGTGATAATGGCGGCCCCGATAATGGTGTAAAGGGTTAGCGTCAAAGTACTGCTGCTTTGATTTTTTGTCTCTAATGTGTTGATTTCCGCATTGACGCGTGGAGCGTCTGGTTTATTCGCTGTCTCATTCTTCTTATCTGGCGCAAGCTCGGCTTGAACAGAGCTTAAACCTTGATCAATATTATTTATCACTTCTGATCGACTATCGGGTATGACTTCGGATCCATTCCATTTCACTCGAATTCGTTGGTCCGCTAGCCAGGAGGTCTCGGTGCCTGCAGGCACGTCAGTGAGGTTGAGGTTATTTTTTAGTTCTTGCTCGGTGATTAATTCAATATGATTGAATGTGTACTTTATTATGTTGCTTGTGGAGCTTCCATCGCTGAGCGCATAATGCACGGTTGCTTCGCCGGAAGACGGAATTGAGATTCCATCTTTTAGGTTTGTTAAAGTAATGTTGTTTACTGTTATGGTGCTGTCGGTAATGGTTACATTGCGGTCATTTAAGGAAAATGATTGTCCTATAGAGCCCGTGTTTTTAACTTTAAATCCGCAAGGTTTTTCATTATTGAAAATCAATTCCATGCCGAGCTTTTTTGCTTCTTCAGGATTTGATTTGATGATTTCATAGACTGATTTTCCGTCCCAGTAGCCAAAAAGAACGGCGCCTTCGTAAAGACCAGAGGTTAAAATCGATGGTCTTAATTTTAAGCTTGAATCAACAACGAGGCGGGATTCATTCGCTGTTTTGGATGAACCAACTCGGGCGATATAGATAGACTTTCCGTCGCTCAGGAATTGCATTGTGCTTGATTCTGCATTTTCAGAAATACCTTTGATATCAATGCGCTCGAGATAGCGGTTGGTTTGTCTATCCGAGTATAAAACACCTTTTCGGGTTTCGAGTAAAAGTGCGGGTTTTTTGTTGTCGCTTTCAAATACTTCTGCTTCAAATTGTGCGCGATAAGGCGGTGTATTGTTAAAAGACTGTGTGATTGCTGGTTCACTTTCCCCAAATGCATTTGGGGAAATCAAGAAGGCTATAAAGATAAAGGTAATTGCTCTGTGTTTATTTGAATGTTTGAAAAAAGCATGGATTATTCTGATTAAAACTTGATGTGTGGTTTGATTTTCGAAATACATGTGGAAATCCGTTCTATTTAGGTAGCGTATTGGAGATTATGTAGTTCTAGTACTAGGCAAAGAGATCACATTTCAAGTGTAGGTGTCACTTGATTTATGTGATCGTCTTTGAGGGTGTGCATTTAGTTATTTATGTTACGTGCACGGAGTGCCGCCATATTCTTTGAACCCTCTGCATGTTCCGGAATTACCGCAATGGTTACCCGTCTTTTCCTTGCATTTTTTGGTACTGTCGTTGGTTCCTATGCATCCATTCCAGCCCGTGCCGGAGCAATCGCCTTGGCAGGGAATTATTGGCGTTGAATAACATTCGTATTCAGGTTGACCGCCAGTGATGGTTCCAGATGAATATCCTTGATTTAAAAGTGAAAAAAGCCCTGCAGCTGCCGTTGCGAAGAGGATAGGAAAAATCTTTTTCATGTATTTACCTTACTATTGGATTTGTACGTCTGAAAAATGAAACACACATCATGACGATGACTATTGGACCTCCTTCCGTGAAAAAAACAAAATGTCACCCCCGGATTTCATGGAAATCGAATAACTATCTTGGCCCGTATTTTCGACGTCGGTTCCGAAGCAGCTTTCTAAAAAAGAAATTTCCAGACTTGGGTCTTTCTTGAATTTGATGGTGGCTCGCCTTGTGTTGTATTCCGAGTCCAAAATGGTTCGGCCCTGCAAGATTCCCTTTTCTATTTCGTTCTTCAATAGAACGATGCATATGAAGTGTTCGTTGTGATAAGCCACGATCCTGCATTCCGACTCGCTGTTTACATCTACGTTATTCGTATAGATGGAATTGTTTGACATTCGAGTCAGCTTTTCACCAAGCTGGCATTCAAACTTCTCCGCAGCCTTCTGGGCAAAATAAGTGGTTTGAGTATTGTTCACCCAGATGATCCCGTCGTATCCGCTTCCCATGCAGGCGCAAGTCATCCATTGAATCTCTTCTCGCGTTCGCACACGAACAGGCCATCCGCCTTCCTCTCCTGAGAGATCGATTCTGGCGTACAGTGCCTTTTGTCCCGCTGCCTCGCGCAGGGCATGCACCTGTTTAAGTATCACGCTTTCTTCGCCGCTCCAGACGCCTTCTTTGCCGCGCGCATTCGATGTGTTGATAAACAGGTCGCTCAATTTCGAGTACGGATTCACACCCACTTCCCCGTAATACGGGTTGAATCGCCTTGTCGCTTCGACAGGCCAGCGTACGCCGATTTGAATAAACGGCAATTCCTTTTTGTTGCGCTGTGCAATCCGTTTGGCTACTTCTTGCACCCCATCATCCATGCTCCCGAAAGCAATTTCCGGGCATTGGAGAAGTTCTCTGGATGAAGCTTGTTTGTTGGACAGAAAAAGGGGCTTTGATTGCAGTTGCTTTTTGCTTTCCTGGCTCTCGGGCAAATCAGCTGTCAGGTCCCCTCTTGCATCGATGCCAAAGACTTCCGATCTGGCGCCCATGCTCAATTGCAGGCATATGATCAGTAGGCCGGTTATCGCTGCCCCAGAGACTTGAATGATTCTTGTTGTGGATCTCATATGAATGTTCGCCTCAAACGTGTGCGGTGTTCGTACTCTCAAGGCTTGAAACCTGGCATATACGGCCCCCGTGGATCCACCACGTCATCCCCCGTCCCCTTCTTCGTATCCGGCCCCGCTTCCCCAAACCGCAGATAATCCACCAGCCTCTGCCCAACTGTCGGGTCTCCGCTCACCTGCAGCAACACATCTGCCGTCTGGTCCACCACCCGCTGCATCGACGCCTTTTCGATCGGGCATTCCTTATACGCCTGGTCCAGCTCCACAAGTGCGTCCCCCAGCTTCCCCATCGCCTGCAGCACCCGCGCCCGTTCAAGCCGCGAAGACCAATCTGTCACCTTGATCTTCTTTATCCGCTCTTCAAAAATCGCCAGCCGCTCCGGAGACGTTACTGGCTTCATTCCCCGCAACGGGTTTCTCGGCACAGGTTCCCCCGGTTTCAGCGCCGCCCGCGCATTCTGATACGCCAGGTACTCGTTCGCTCGCCCCATGTGCCCATCCACTGCTTTCGTCGCAGCCACCAGCAGCTTCACCCCGTCCTCCAGCGACGGCTTGGTCGACGCCATCTCAGTCAACACAAACGCGTCATACTGCGCCTGCGCATAATCGCCCACCAGCAGTTCCAGCTGCACGATGCACGCCTTCAGCGCTTCGACTGTCACCGCGCTGTCGGCATTGCTCTCGCACCGATAAAGCTCGATCAACACCTCCCGCAGCAGCTTTTCGCTTTTCTCATCGCAAGGCAATTGCGCCGCCAGCGCCCTGCACGGCAAAGCCATCGCCTTCCAATATCCGCTTTTCATTTTCAGCAGCGATCGGCATGCCGCCAACCCCGCTAGGTAATCGCCCATGTCCGTATACAGCTTCGTCAGCGTTAGGGTCGCATGGTAAATGTCGGCATCTTTCTTGCTCTCTGTCAATGTCTTCGTCAGGATCGCTATCGCCTTCTCTTTTTGCCCAACCGCTATTTCCAATCCCGCCAGCCGCTGCCGCAGTGAAAAAATCGCAGCGTCCACATCTGCGTTCTTTCCCGCCGGAAAACGTTTAATGGCCTCCTCGAAAATTTCCCGCGCCCCATCCATGTCATAAGCGTCTTCGGTGATCTTTCCCGCCATCTGTGCCGCGTAAAGCCGTTTCGCCTCCGGCACACCCGAATCTCCATAAAGATCCAGGTATACCTTCTTGGCCTCGTCAGGCTTTTTAGCCGCGACCAGTTCCGAAGCACGCTTCAGTTCCGCCGCGGGCTCCGCCGCTCGCACAAGCAGGGGGTTGGCCCCCAACGCAATCAATCCCGCAGCCAGTGTTAGTCTCGTCAAGCTTTTCATGCGCATCGCCATTGTTTTTTGGGGTAGAGGGGTCATTTGCTGTTCAGCACCAGGTCGATGGGGTTGGTCGTCACGTCAGGTCCGCCCGGCTTGGTTTCCCCAGGCCCGGAACGCTGGAACCGCAGATACTCGTCCGACAATGTCGGGTCGCCGCTGGCTTCCACCAGCGCCACCAGGATTCGGTCGGTGATCTTTTGAATCGTCGCCTGTTCAAGCGGCGCGATGGCGTATGCGATCTTGAGTTCTTCTAGCGCTTCCTTGGGTTTGGACCAGAAAAGGTACAGGTTGCCTCGGTCCAGCCGCCCGCTCCAATCCCTGTTGGCTTTCACCAGCGCGTTTTCAAACAACCGGCTCTCGTCGGATGAATACCGGATGCTCACTGCCGCAAGCGGGTTTTCGATGTCGTCCTCGGTCCCCGGCTTTTTATCCACCCCCGCACGCCCCACTTTTTGAAATTGGATCAGCTGATTCACCCGCGAAAGGTTCCCATCCTTCACTTTGAACGACATCATCACGATGTTGACCGCCCCCTCCATCCCTTCTTTGCTTCCCGTCGCGTGCATCAGCACTTTCGCTTCCATGATCGCCTTGTCGTACTCCTCGCGCATCAGGTAAATCTCGGCAATCGTCTGCTGTAGCGCCTCGCTCCGCCGCAGATCGCTGGGGTTTGCCGTAATCGCCTTTCGGCACACCAGCACGATCGCTGGTCCGCGAACCGGGTCCTTCGCGTTCTCAAGCGCAAGCCGCCGAAACGCTTTAAGCGTCTCCGGCGACAGCGAAGTCACCTTCGAGCAAAGCAAGTCCTCATACGCAGCCACCGCTTCATCAATCTTGCCCCGCCGCAGCAGCAGATCGATCAGCGGCCCTCGCGCCAGCCACGGCTTAGCGCTGGCAGGGTCATTCTTAATGATCTCCCGATAAATCGCGATCGCTTCCTCATCCTTGTTTCTTCCGATCTTGGCTTCCGCCAGCGACATCCTCGCCGATCTCACCTGTGCCACCGTTGCCGGCTGATAGGTCGACGCATTGCTTTGGATAAACGCCGTCGCCGCTGCTTCCGCCTCGTCGTATTTCTTCAGCGTCAGATACGCTCTGATGATGCTCATGCTCGCAGCATCCCGTTCCGCATCCGTCGCATTCACCGAAGACTTCACCGCCTTGTATTGCTCAATCGCACCCTCATAGTCAAAGCGCGCAGTCAACTGGTATGCCTTCTCCAACCGTACCTTCACGCTCTCCTCGCTCTGCGCGTGCCCTTCGCTCAGCCCAATCGCTGCAACACTCGCGGCAATCAGCGCCGCTTTGCCAAATCCTCGTCCGGAAAATAACAACATCAAAAATCCTTTCCTTTTTTCAGCCCATGCTGCTGCAGAACGATCACGGCCCTCTTGGCATACTCCGTCCCCGGATAGGTCTTGATCAGCCTGGCGTAGGTTTCCTTCGCCCAATCCATGTGGTCTTTGGCCATGTAAACCCATCCCGCCATGAACATCGCCTTGGGCGCCTGGCTCGATTCAGGATGTGTCTTCCACACGTTGTTGAACAGACCCAGCGCCAGGCTCATGTCCCCCTCGGCCACCGCGCAAAGCCCCAGCCCCGTCTTGGCGTCACCCAGCCACGACGATTCCGGATACTTCTTGATGAACGCTTCAAACAGCTCCTTCGCCAGGTCCGCATCATCTCGCTGAAATGCCAGCAGCGCCGCATCAAAGTTCGCATATTCGTAGTCCGGCGTCCCTTTTTCGATATACGTCAGCGCCTGTTCGCTCGCCTTGGGGATCGAAATCCGTCCGCTCTCCTCAAACAGCGTCAGCAGTAATATGCGGCTTGCATCCCGCGCCACCTGATCTCCGGAAAACGATTTGATCGCCGCCGCGCACCGGTCCTTGGCCGCCGCATTGTTCCCGTGCTGAATCTCAAACGCCACAATCTCCTTAAGCTGATCCGAGTACAGCGCGTTCACCGCGTCTTTGCGTTTGAACACATCCCCGCTGGGAACATTCAAACTCTGTGTGATGCCGCTTGATGCGGAAAGCTTGCGCCTCATCGCCTCCGTTTGCAGCTCAATTGCCAGATCAGTCTCTTTGCGCACAGTCAGCTTGTCGGCTGTTCCGTCGGCGCTTTTCCGAATCTCTGTCAGCGCCACGCTCGTCACCGGCTTTGTGTCTGTCGCCGTCGCCACATTCAAATCTGCGATCCCTGTGCGTGCAGCGGCTCCATGGGTCACGACTTCTTTGGGCAAACTCGCCTTCTGCTTTTTGCTTCCCCTCGCACCGGTCGATTGATCCTGCCCTATCACGACTTTGCTTTCCAGATTTGGCGCTGTAAGCACCGTTTCCTCTTTGCTCGCTTTCTTCTCCGTTGCACTGGTCGTCGTCTCCAACGCTTTTTCAGCCGCTATTTCGCTGGGCTTTGCATCAGCCTCTTCCTTCGCCTTCTCGCGCTTTTCAATTTTGGATTCCTCTTGCGCCCCCAAGGTTCCCCACGGGGCCATTCCCGTCACAAGCGCCAACACCACTCCCCCAAGTTGGAGGCTGGTCGCAACGTGTTGGCGGTTGATCCCCGGTTTCACAGTGTGGCCCTTCTTGCGAACATGTCGAGAAGAAAAATCTAGGACTCGTGATTCAACAGTAACACTTACATAGAACCAATGTCAAGAGTTTCTATTCACACGAAAGTATAAATGTGATTAGATTGAGCATAAGAAACTATCGACAGCGCAAACCTCATGATTTATGATCTCAAAACAGTTTTCATCACGCAAGGAATTTTGATCGTTCATATGAACTAAGCGCTGGCGTGTCTTTTCATTCACACAACTTCAGGGGAGATCAGTTTTGACAATACCGACATCTGCAGCTGCGCAAGAGCCTAGGTTAAAACCACTTATGCGACACCGGGTTTTCTTTTTTCGGGACTCAAAAGGAAATCAAATATCGCATTCATTTAATTTCTCGAGATTGTCTTCATTTGCAGTTATTGCCTTAGCCTCGTTATCCGCTTTCTCTCTCGCCCTCGCCCAACCCGCCGATCTTCCCCCCGATGACGCCGACATCTCCTTCAAGTCTTACCTTAATACCTCACTCCGCAAATCCCAGAATTTCGAGCTCGATGAGGTCCGCAGAGATCTCCTCTCCCCTGATTTCGCATCTGTAAAAACCTGGATCGCAGCCAACGACGAATATGTCGAGATTATTCTCAAAGGCCTCAAGGCTTCCAAACAAAAGAAGCTCGACGCCGCCCTCACCGGCATTGTCGATATCCCCCTCAGCAGCAAAAAAGCTGCTCTCGTCCCCGATCTCACCGTCGACGAAATCTACGATAAGTACGCCCCCATCCTCGCTGCTCTCCCGCCCATTCCCGCCGCCGCGCCCCACCCCGGTGACGTCGAACTCTACCTCAAGGCGTACCGCGAAAGCGCCCGTCAATACGCCAACGGCGCCATTGATGTCGCCTTCAAAAACAAACGCATCGATCCGCATCAGGCCGCCCGCCTCTGCCTCACCACCTCTCTTGTTTGTTTCACCGATGAGAATTGGACCGACGAGGTCTCCACCCTCCAGCCCGACTGGATGAAAAACAAAGACCTCGCCTTCACCGCCGAAAACTACTGCCTCTACCTCAAGCGTTACCGCACGGCCTACTCCCTCAACAAATCCCTCCTCGCCCCCCGCGCGGCTTCCACTTCTCAGCTCTCCTTCATCGACTACCTCGAATCTGCCTCCCGCCTTCGCCTTGAGCAAAAGGACGTCACCCCCGCCTATCAATGCGCCATCGCCGCACTCAAGGAAGCAGACCTCATCAGGGACAATCCTGCCAAGGTCCGCCTCACGCTCCTCACTGCAGAGATCCAGAGCTTTGCTGGCAACGACCAGATCGCCGCCGATCTGGCCAAAGGCATTCTCCCACGGGCCACGGCCCCTGAAGACCGTCTCCGTGCCATGCTCCTGCGTCTCAAGTTCCTCTTTCAGGACGGCCAGTACAAAGACCTCCTCAACGATGTCGCCGCATACAAAGCCGACCCCGCCGCCTCCCCTGTCATGGACCGCTTCCTCTACATGGAATGGCTCACACTCGTCCGCCTCAACAAAGATCAGGAAGCCAAATCCATCGGCGACAAGATCACCCGTGATTTTTCCAACAGTCAATTCGCCAGCGAGATCCGTTACCACAACGCCGTCCAGTTCCTCGCCCAGGGCAAATACGACGACGCCTCAAAGGAACTCGAAATCATCGAGCAGCGTTACTCCGACTCTCCCGCCGCCAAGCAGGCCAAGCAGATCCGTGCATCTCTCGACAAAGCCCGCAAACCCAAAACCTGACCGCCCATCACCCGCTTTTTGATTCACATGGGACGCTGCGCTCAAGGCTCCAAAGTTTTCGCATTCCGGAAAAATTCTTGCCTCTATCTACCCCTCGTAATAACATGGTAGTAACAAGAAAAGGACACTCCCATGATCAAGACACTCCAGAAAGTCGGCAACAGCAAAGCCCTCATCCTCGACAAAGCACTCCTCGAACAGCTCGGCATCCGCGACGACGACCAGGTCCAGCTCACCATCGACGGCCCCAACCTCACCATCTCCGCCGCGGGCCCCACCATCTCTGACGCCGAGTTCGACAAAGCCGTTGATCGCGTCATGACCAAATACGACAAGGCCCTCCGGAACCTCGCCAAATGATCGATCCACACACCCTGCGCCACTCCTCCATCGAACAGATCCTCCGCGCACACCAGAAAAGCATCCAAACCTATGGTGGAGACCCAGGCCTTCGTGGCCTGGGTCTCCTCACCTCCGCCCTGGCCACACCCAGGCAAACCTTCGGCGGCGAATTCCTTCACCCAGGCCCCGCCGAAATGGCCGCCGCTTATCTATTCCATCTCTGCATGAATCACCCTTTCGTCGACGGCAACAAGCGCATCGGCCTCCTCGCCTCGATCCTGTTTCTCACGCTCAACGGCTACGCCTTCACCGCCACCCCAGCCCAGGCCGAAGCCATCACCCTCAAAGTCGCCTCCAGCCAATGTTCCAAGTACCAACTCATCCAATGGTTCAAACGCCACATCACCCAACCCTGACCTTCCACGTCAAAAACACTCCGCTTTTCCTCCAAACCCATTCAAAAACCAGCAAATCCCGCATTTACCCCCTAAAACCCACCCCCAAAAAAAGCCCTTGAATCAAGCCTTTTTTCACATCCGCTCACCCAGCACACCTCAATCGAGGAAACTTCTCATCACCTTCTCAATCCCCTGATTCCCCCAGATTTTATATTTAAAGATAAACACCGATCCCAAAAGATAAGCTTTTCACTCTCTGCCAACTGAAAAAAACGTCCGCTAAAAAGCTTGAAATCAACTAAAACTAACTCAAAGACAAGATTCCCCCACCTCCTCCTTCATGCTTCTCAAACCCAGACCCCGTTCCCCCGACCCCAGACCTGCTCCATCCGCTACAATATTCCCCCAATTACCCTAGCCCAAACCGAAGGACACATCCATGGAATTGATCCTCCCCGTCTCCCTCCACAACGCCATCGTCGAAGCCGGTTACAAAAAACGCGGCTACACCCAGGAAGAAGCCTCCCAGGCCTCACGCTTTTGCGAACTCGCCGCATGGCACGGGATCAAGACGCATAACGCCTTGAAAGCACTCCACTTAGATGATCACTTCGGCTCCGGCAACACCAAGTCCAAAGGCTGCGTCCCCGGCGCCAAAATCGAAAAACTCCCCACCAAATTCAAAGCCGTCCAGCGCTGGAACGCCAACAAAAAACTCGGCCAGGCCGTCGCCTTCGAAGCCATGGACACCTGCATGAAGCTCGCCGATGAATTCGGCGTCGGCATCGTCGCCGTCGATCAGGCCTTCCACTACCTCTGGGGCGGTGGATACGTAATGGACGCTGCTAAAAAGGGTTACATCGCTTACACCAACTGCACTGCCGCCCTCGCTGAAGTCGTCCCCTTCGGCGGCAAGTTCCCCACCCTCGGCACAAACCCCCACTCCTGGGGCTTCCCCACCACCGACGCCATCGGCTATCCCATCGTCATCGACTGGGCCACCTCCACCATCGCCATGGGCCGCGTCCAGCAGTTCGTCCGCGAAAACAAGCCTCTTCCCCCCGGCTCCGCCGTCGATAAGGAAGGCAAGGAAACCTCCGACGCAACCAAAGTCTCCGCGCTCCTCCCCTTTGGCGCCCACAAAGGCTACGGCCTCTCCTTGATCGACGAACTCTATGCCGCTTACATCGGCGGCTCGCTCCCCACCATTCGCTCCCGTCCCGAAATCGCCCCCCAAGGCGAAAAAACCACCCCTAGCTTCTTCTTCCAAGTCATTCACCCCGAAGCACTTAACACTTCCAGCTTCCCCCTCGGACGCAACCAGAGCAGCAACGTTAAAGCCGTCGTTAAAGACATCCTCTCCCACGGCAACGAAAAATGCATGCTCCCCGGCCAAATCGAGCACGAAGCCGCCCTTAAGTCCCAGAAAGCCAGCGGCCTCGTCTTCACCGAAGCTGAAATCGCTGAATTCGCCAAAATTGCCGCCGAAGTCGGCGTCCCCTTCGATATCAAATCCCTTAAGCCCTTCGCCTGAAAACTCTTATCTTCACCCCCGAGCCACTGGCGTCTGCGCCAGTGGCTCGTTGGACCGTTGAACGCCATTCCGTGTTCATATTGTCCATAACCCACAAGTAAGAAAGCCTTTATGTCCACCCCAGCCCTCAAAGACCTCCTCGAAGTCGCCGTCGAAGCCGGCTACGCTGCCGGTCGCCGCACTCTTGCCTACTTCAACAACGGCACACCCGTCGACTGGAAAAGCGATAACACTCCCGTCACCCAGGCCGACCGCGAAGCCGAGTCCATCATCCGCGCCAAGATCCTCAAGCATTTCCCAGACCACAGCATTCTGGGCGAAGAGGAAGGCTCCGTCGTCGGTCATCCCGACTACAAATGGGTCGTCGACCCCATTGATGGCACAAAATCCTTTATCCATGGCGCACCCCTCTACGGCGTCATGATCGGCGTCGAAATCAAAGGCGTCACCCGCGTCGGCCTCATCTATCTCCCCGCACTCGATGAAATGGTCCATGCCGCCGACGGCATGGGCTGCTGGACAAACGGCCGCCGCGCCCGCGTCTCCACCGTTAAGTCCTTGTCCGAAGCCACCTTGCTCGTCGGCAGCCCCTTCCGCTCCGTCACCGATCTCCCCGCCTTCTCCACCCTCGTCGATAAAACCCGCTTAAACCGCGGCTGGGGCGACTGCTATGCCTACGCCATGGTCGCCACAGGACGCGCTGAGATCGCCGTTGACACCCGCATGGCCCCCTGGGACGCCGGCCCGCTCCCTGTCATCCTCAGCGAAGCTGGCGGCCGTTTCTCCGACTTTAAGAACAACGTCTCCATCTACTCTAACCAGGGCGTCGCCACCAACGGCCTACTCCACGACGAGGTCATTAAGATCCTCGGCTCGTAAACCCCTACCAAAATTAAACTAAAAACAAAAACGGGCCGATCCTGAAAAGGATCGGCCCGTATCATTGACTCGAAAGCCCCCGATAACCCGGCACCCCGATCATGCGGGCGCATGTGCTTCCATCTAACGAACCAAAAGATCAAAAATTAAAAACGCCCTGTCGACCGAAGTCAGACAGGGCGCTTCCGGGGGCAAGTGGATATCTGTCCTAATATTAACGCTTCTCCTTTGCGAATCAAGAGGCCCATCAAGAAATTTCAAAGTTTTTTCAGTGGTTTTGTGTCAACATCTCAAATCACTTTAATGCTTTATTTTGCAAATGTTAACGTTCCGCTGGCACCGTTTCCGCTGATGAGTGGTCGAATCGTTCCCGCATCACCTTCAGCGTCTTGGGAAACTCACTTTCTTTTAGTTCAATATTCAACTTGATTCGCCACAGACGCGGCTTGGAAATCAACTTCGCCAGCGCCTCATCACATCCCGCCTGCGCCCGCTGCGCCGTCAAAGCCAAAGTCGTCAGCTTAGGCAACCCATCAATCAACCGGATATCCGCCTCACCGATAGGCCTTCCAAAATCGATCGAAAGAATCTCAAGTCCCTGTAACGACTTAAGTTGCAGCAATTCCGGCACAGGCGCATTCACCGCCTCGATATCCAACTGCGTCAGCGTGGTCATCTCTGACAACGCTTCCAGCGTTTTCCCATCGATCTGGCTTTTCATAATCGCCACATGAGACACCGGCCCGATTTTCGTGAGCAACTCAAACAACTTGTCGTCCGCCGCCGTCGCCCCGCTGATCTCCACCCATGCCACAGGTTCAGGATACACCGGCGCATACCGCCGGTAGTGGTTCCCCGGCCAAAGCACCCAATGGGTAAAAAACATCCACCATTGCAGCCCACGAGGCAAATTCGGGTCCCACGGCTTAAGCGTCACATTCTTGTAATCCGTCAACGACGCCGCTACATCCAGCGCGTCTTCTTTCCCGGGGATCCATACCCGACACACTTGCCACGAAACCCACAGCCGCGGCTCCACGTCGTCCGGCCACCTCGGCTTGTTCGGATAAACGTATGGCCATCTCAGCGTCGCCGTCGCACCTGAGTCCTGTATCACCTGCAATTGCGATACCCGGTAATGAAGCACAAGGGCCCAACTGAAAAATGTCACCCCCATCCAAACCACCCATGCCATCGGAATACAAAGCAAAAAACATACAACTAAATGCCTCTTGTTAATCAACTTATAAACATCACGTCGGGTGGCCTTCACCCCAAACCCACACTCCGGACACTTCTCCCCGCTCATCCCCGTCAAGTCATAACCGCAAGCACGGCAAACAATCGCGCCCTTCCTCTTCCCCCGCGGCCACCCCCGCCACACAATCCACACCCCAACCGCCGCTAACAGCAGCGGCAGCCCAAAATCAAGCGCAAGTTCCACTCCAAACCAGAAAGTCATCTATGGGGTTTCCCCGGCGTTATCGCAGGTACTCAGTAGAACAAGACGCACCACTCCCGGCAATGCCCGAAAATCCCTCCCACAAAAAAACACAGCGGGCCATAAAGCCCGCCGTGTCTCTTCTTTGGTTTTTCTGGACAGAACCCAAAACCCAGAACCCAAGACCCAATCTTTACTTCTTGCGGTCCTTGAACTTAGGTCGCACCGGCTCAGGGCGTTGGGGTTCCTGCTCCACGGACGTCGAAACCGAGTCATCCCCCGGCGTCGCGTTCCGTGCCGCTTCCAACGCCGCCTGCTGCGCCGGCGTCCCTTGAAGCGCGGCTTGTTCCGCCACGATCTCCGGTGAAATCTCTTCGCTTGCGTTCAAGTCCCGCATCTGCAGGTTCGCCGTCATCTTGATCTTGAAGATCAAGTCCGTAACCCGATCTCTCACAACACGTTGCATCGAAGAGAAATGGTTCGAGCCTTCGCGCTTGTACTCGATCCGCGGGTCCTTCTCGGCATAGCCGCGCAGGCCCACCGACTCCTTAAGTTGCTCCATGGCATACAGATGCGCCTTCCAGGCGTCGTCCAGAATCTGGAGCAGGACATATCGCTCCATCGACGTCAGTTCCTGGCGGATCATCTTCTTGCCTTCCATCAGCACAAAGGCGCGCTTGTCCGGGGCCTTCTCCAGGTCCTCAAGCTCACTCTTGGAGCCAAGGCGTTCCTTGGCCCACGCGTGCAGTGCCGCGTCGGTGGTGTTCTCACGGATGCCCTTGTCCACCAGCGCCGCCAGCTTGTCCCCGTGGTGCCACGGGACGGCGGCCTGCGTGATGTGGTTGATCAGGTCCTGCGCCGCCAGCTTGATGATTTCATCAGGCTTTAACTCCATCTCATAGCGCTGTTTAGCCCACTCGACAAGCATTGCCGCAGCCATTGGTCCGTTGTGGCGGGCCATCTGGAAGGCCATATCGACGGTGAATTCCGCCGGGTAGCGCACTTCGCGCTGGCGGTAGAGTTCGCGGGCCTTGTCCAGGATGAGTTGTTCCACTCGAAGGATCTGCTCCTTGGTCGATTCGCCCTGTTTGTGGCGCAGATCTTCGAGCGGGATATCAAACTCAAATTTCTGCTGAATCCACTGCCGCAGGTTGGTGGCGCCAAAGTCTTCGCCCAGGAACATCTCCAGCGGCGTAAGGTCTTTGGTTTCAAGCTGTTCCAGCGCAGTCTCGCGCAGCAGGTCGCGCACTTCATCCACATTCATCTCGCGCAGTTTGCCGGTGGGGAGGGAAACGCCAAACCGCGTCTCCGCCCATTCCGCCAGGCCTTTGAGATCCCAGTCTTCCGGCGCGTCGTCGTTGGACATGAATTCGCCCAGCGTCACATCAATGTCGTGGGAGATTTCCGACCGCGCTTCGGAGGCCACCGATGCCTTCAGGGAGTCGATATCCGTTGCGCGCAGCTTGTAGGTCTCGATATTCGCCGACAAGTTTTGCCGGCACCATTCCGCGACCTGGCTGGGCGCAAACTCTGTGCCCAGATAGTTGGACACGGCATCTTCCACCGACTCAGACAGATAGTCGAAGATGATCGAGTCCATCTGCCTGCCTTCAAGCACCGCCTGGCGCAGGCCGTAAAAGCTGTTGCGCTGGTGCTCCATCACTTCGTCGTATTCAAGCAAGTTCTTGCGCGACTGATAGTTGCGCTCTTCCACCTTCCGCTGGCAGCGCTCCACCGAGCTGTTGAGGAAGCGATGCTCAAGCACGGCGCCTTCCTTCATGCCCAGCCGCGAAAGCGCGTTGAGCATGGTCTTGTTGGCCACCGCCTCCATCAGGTCATCCTGCATCGAGATGAAAAACCGCGACGATCCGCGGTCGCCCTGGCGGCCGGCGCGTCCGCGCAACTGGTTGTCGATGCGGCGTGCCTCGTGGCGTTCGGTCCCGACGATGTGCAGCCCGCCCATTTCTTCAACATGCTGGAAAAATGCCAGCTTGTGCAGCAGGAAATTGGGGATCGTGTCCAGGTGCGAAAGGCAGTCGGCAAGTGAAGCCTTCTCCACGTCGCCCGGCTCGGCAAAGGGATCGTGCTTCAGGATCCAATGCCTGGCCAGTTGCAACTTGAGCTCTTCAATGGGTTTAGCGGAAGTGTCGCCGCGGCTTAAGCCAAGCTGCTGTCCGGCCATGTGCCGCCACGCCAGCTCCACCACTTCTTGCTCGGGCATTTCAGGCGTCGCCTGGCTGGGCAGGATGTCGCGTTGCTGCCAGTGCCGGATCAGTTCCGGCAGGGCGATCGGCTTGAGCTTGATGTCCGTGCCGCGGCCAGCCATGTTGGTCGCGATCATCACCGCGCCTAGCTCACCGGCATGCGCCACAATCGCCGCTTCACGGTCATGCTGCTTGGCATTCAGCACGGCATGCGGAATCCCGTACTTCTTTTCCAGCATCCCCGACAGCATCTGGCTCTTTTCCACGCTCGTGGTCCCCACCAGCACGGGGCGGCCAAGATCGTGCAGCACCTTGATTTCATCCAGAATCCCCGCCCATTTGTCCTTCGCCGACATATACATCGCGTCATTGCGGTCAATGCGCTGGATAGGCAGGTTCGTAGGGATGCACACCACGTCCAGCCCGTAAATCTCATAAAACTCGGTGGCTTCAGTGATACCGGTGCCCGTCATGCCCGACAGGCGCTTGTAAAGCCGGAAGTTGTTCTGCACCGTGATAGTGGCGAAGGTCTGGGTCTCTTCCTTCACCTTCACCGCTTCCTTGGTTTCCACCGCCTGATGCAGCCCGTCCGACCACTGCCGGCCAATCATCAAACGCCCGGTGAACTCGTCGACAATAACGATTTCCCCGTTGTGAACCACGTATTCCTTGTCCAGGTTGTAGATCACATGCGCACGCAGCGCGTTCTCAAGAAGGTGGGGCATGTCGATGTTGTTGCCCACGTAAAACGACCCGATACCCGTGAATTTCTGGGCTTCGGCAATACCGTCGTGGGTCAGGTGGGCTGCGCGTTTTTCCTTCTCCACTTCGTAATACCGCTTGTGCTTGTCGCGCTGGGCCTCCAGTTTCGGCAACTCGCCCTGCAGCCGCTTCATCTCATCGCGCATCTTGGAAATCGCGCCTTTATCCGATGTATTGCGGATATCGCCTTCCAACCCCTTGATGCGGATAATCGCCTGCTGCACCTGCTGATCCGCCCGGTCCCATTCCCGCTGCATCTTCATCAAATGGCGCGCGGCCTGGTCCGCCAGCCCGTAACGCGGCGCCGTGTCATGCGCCGGCCCGGAAATGATCAGCGGCGTGCGCGCCTCGTCGATCAGGATGGAGTCCACTTCGTCGATCACGCAGAACTCCCGGCGTTTCTGCACCTGCTGATCCGCCGAAAGCTTCATGTTGTCGCGCAGGTAGTCAAAGCCGAATTCGCTGTTGGTGCCGTACACCACGTCGCAGTGGTAGGCCTCGCGCTTGTAGTCGTCCGACTGCATGTGGAAGGGGTGAATGGCGCCCACAAACAGCCCACTGTGGTGATAGAAGGGGAAAACCCAGTCGCGGTCGCGCTGCACCAGGTAATCGTTGACCGTAACCACATGCACCTGAAGGTTTTCCATGCAGGCGACAAAGCAGGCCAGGGGGGCGACGATGGTTTTACCTTCGCCCGTCTTCATTTCCGCGATGCGGCCTTCGCCAAGTACCATCCCGCCAATGAGTTGCACGTCAAAAGGACGGGCGCGGAAGGGGGGGCGGCTGGTGGGGTAAAGTTCTTTGATCGCGTCATAAATGACGTTGGGAATCGGTACCTGTTGCCAACCCTGGATTTCCACGCCTGACGAGCCTTTGACGGCGGTGGGGGGGTAGTTGGGGATATCGGCCAGAACCCGGTCGTAGGCGTCACGGGCGGGGCCTGAGAGCTTGGAGGGGTCAAACCCGGCTTCGGGGTTGAAAATGTTGCGGATGCCCACGTGGCGGTCCATGGATTCACGCGCCACGGCCATGATGTCGGCCAGGAAAGCGTCGACATGCTCACCCTTTTTGCTGCGGGCGCGGAAGTCTTTCACGCGCTCCCGGAGCTGGTCGTCGGTGAGCTTGATGATTTCCGGCTCAAGCTGATTGATGAGTTCGACTTTCTTGCGGTAGCGCTTGAGCATGCGGTCATTGCGGCTGCCGAAGATCTTGGAGAAAACGTTGGAGACGTATTGAATAACCATGGGGGGCCTGCGGAAGGGTCTAGGGGCTTGGGTCTGGGGTCTGGTCAGCGTTTGCAGTGCTGGCATGGGCCAAACAATCAAACGCTGGCGCCGGAAGGCGCTTGGCGAAATGAAAATAGAAAGGGCGCTCGAGGTTTTAGGCCAAAATCGGCGGAGGAAGGCTGGTGAGCTGCCATTGGCCGTCGGCCAGGGGGCCGGGCCTCAGAGGGGTCGCAAAAAAGCCCGGAAATGCCGGGCGGGGAGACAGGGCTAGACCTTCAGACACACCCATGAAAACGGGAGCCGGAATAACAGGCACAGGCTTGTGCGCCTCGGCTTGATCCTGCGCGCTCACCGCCGCGGCCAAAAGCCAGCCCGCCAGATCACGGTCGGAACCGGGACGGCGGTCAAGCACTTCAATCGCGGTCTGCAGGATGATCCGCCCATGCTCAGGCTGCATCGCCGACGACGACATCAACACCCCGGCAAGGGTGATCAGCGCAATGGCGAGTCTGTCGTGGCGTGAATGGGCCATGGGGTCGCAGGGCATTATAGCGGGAACAGTTGAAAGTCAGGCGAGTATATACTTGCGACTCTGACGCAACAAAGGAGTTTTGCGAGATGGAAATTCTACCCCCGATGCCCCGCTGGGATGGTTTGCACCCCATCGTGGTCCACTTTCCAATTGCTCTCCTCCTGGTCGCGCCCGTCTTCGTGATCCTTGCCATGTGCCTCAAAAAGCAGGCCAAGGCCATGCTCCTCTCCGCGTTGGTCATGGTTCTTCTGGGCACCGCCACGGCTTTTCTTGCCACCAGCACCGGCGAAGCCGCTGAAGACTTCGTCCCCGACGTCACCAAGGCCCGCCAGGTTCTGGGTCACCATGAAGACCTGGCCGAACTTGCCCGTAACCTCTTTGCTGGAATTGCTTTGCTGCTGGCTGCGCTGACAGTTTTCGTTTGGATTCGCGACGAAAAGCTCAAACACTGGCACTTGGTGCTGCTGTGCGTGGTGATGCTGTTGTTATACGCCTACCCTTGCGTGGTGCTGCTGAACGCGGCGCATGAAGGTGGGCGCCTTGTCCATGAGTTCGGCACCCACGCACCGATGGGGCCCTAAGGTTTACACCTTGGTCGGATCAGGCTTATAAAGCCTTGTTTCCAGCGCCCAGACCTTTTCGGTGAATGGGCCGGTTTCAGCGGCGGGGGCTTCGGAGGGGCGGGCGGCGTCGAGGGCCATCTGGATTTTGGCGTCCATGTTGTCCAGCAGGGCGACGGCCCAGGCTTCGGGGGTGCCGGGGATTTTCAGTGCGCCAAACTCGGGCTGGCCGTGGTGGGAGAGGATGATGTGGTGCAGGACCATCAGCAGCGGTTCGGGGACGGGGTTGCCCTGGGCTTCGAGGACCTTGGATTTTTCATGCAGCCAGAGCACGCCGCGGCCGATGTGCCCGATGAGCTGGCCGTCGGTGCTGTATCCAAACCCTGTGTCCCACGTGAGTTCCGAGCATTTGCCCAGGTCATGGAGAAACAGCCCCATCTTGACCACTTCGGGGTTTAAGCGGGGGTAAAGCGGCATGACCCTGTCGGCCAGGCGCAGCAGGCTCAAGGTGTGTTCCAGCAAGCCGGAGATGTAGGCGTGATGAAGCGACATGGCTGCGGGCGCGCGCTTGAACTTCTCCATCAGCGGTGCATCTGCTAAATACTGGTGCGCCAGGCGTTTAAGGTGGGGGTTGGTGAGGTTGAGCATCATCCCCGCCACCTCGGCCAGCATTTCCTCCGGGTCGTACTGACTGGCGGGCAACAGGTCGGCGATTTCCTTCAAGCCGGGTTTCACCGCCTTGATCGTCTGGATCACAAGCTGCATTTCGCCCTGATAGAGCTGCGACTGGCCTTCGATGTAAACAAACCCGTCCGTGGGCAGGGAGTTGAAGAGGTCTTCCGAAGCGTTCCACATGCGCCCTGGAGCGCGGCCTGTGCGGTCGCCCAAGACGCATTTGATATACGGCTTGCCGGTTTTGGTTTGGCCAAGCTGCGTGTTCTGCACGGCATACACGCCTTCGAGAAACTGATTCGCCAAAAGCGATTTGATAAATACATGCGTTGCCAAGGGAGGGCCTTTCGGGCTGGTCAATGGAGGGTCCGGAAGTGGGAGGTTGTCTTATTTTACCGGCAGGTTTAGAGCGCGAATGTTTTGGGCTCATGGCCGGGAAGCTGATACGCGACCTGAA
>CAZGOM010000071.1:0-26511 GCA_964527265.1 uncultured Phycisphaeraceae bacterium
GACTTCATCAGCCGGAAGGTGTACGCGCTGCTTGCCGTGCTGCTGATCACCTGCGTGTAATAGTGCGTATCCAGTGAGCCATCCGCATTGGTGTCCACGCCGCGGCCCATTAGGCCGAAGCCCGCGGCATTGGAGCTGATGCTGAATGTCGCCGTCATATCGACATCCCGACTCACCTGAGTGTTGTTGAACGTCAGCCCATCACCGTTGGCCTGTGAAATCGACTTGGTCATCTTCCCCTTGTTCCCGGCAATGCTGGATGTCATCCCTGTTGTGCCAATGGGTGCGACCGTCCACTGCGCCGGCCATCCCGCGGCATCCGGCCCCGTCCATGATTCCGCCAATGATGGGATCGGCACGCTCACTGAGTAATTGTCGAACCGCCAGAAACGCGCCGTCGAAACCCCGGCCTTGGCATACACGCCCACTTGCCCCTTGATGTTCTGCAGCGCCGGGTGGGTATCGGTGCGGTCTACATTCCAGGTTCCCGGCTCGCTGGCCGACGTCGCCCAGATTTTGGCCTTCAATCGCGTCGTGGTCCAGTCTTCCTGGGTCACCTCGAAACGGATGTTGTAGTCCACGGCCGGACTCCAGTTTTCCACGCGGGCCAGCACTGTTTCGCCGCCGCTGGCGACACGGATCACGCTCAGCGTCCGTCCTCCCAGCTCGCAGTTCAGCACGGCTTTGTAGTAGGTATCCGGTTCTTCATCCGTGCGCCGCGCCAGCAAGCCTCCCTGAAGGCCCACTGTGTTCACCGACGCCCGCACCGTGATGAGCTGGGAGGAATCCACCATCAAATCCACGATTCCCGCTTGCGGGGCCACGGTGGCGATGCCATATCCACCTGTGCTGAAACGCACTTCGCCTGAGTTGCTCTGAATCGTCATCGTGTGACCGACGTTGGTGACATTCCAGAATGCCGAGTCCCATGCTGCGCCATTGGCGCCGGTGAATGTGTGGGAAATGATCGTCCTAGCCGCTTCGTCGGGGGCCAGCCAAGCCGACAAGTCCGTCTTGCTGGCGTTCCATCCAGGCACGGCGGTGCCGGGCTGGTCGGCCCGCCGCAGTTCGTAGAACTCATTGTCGATGGAGCGCACACGCAGCAGCGAGTCGGGCTGTATGCCGTTGTGCAGCAGGAATGCCGTTGCGTTGTTGCCGAATTTCACGCCATCGAAATTGAACCATTCCTTATTGATTGACCCCGTGGTGAAACCCACGCCCGCAATGGTGTATCCCTTGAATTCACCGCCTTTCACGAGCGTGGGTAATCCCGCGGCAAGTGTATGGCCCACCACTTCAAGCGCGTAAGGCGATATGCCTGCCCCGTCAATGTTCAGGTTTTCCAGGGTTTGTGGGTTCACGCCGCCGGAACTCGAATGCAGATAGAACCCTGCCCGTAAGTTGCCGTAAAGCGTGATGTCCCGGTAGGTGTACGAGTTGGCATAGGCCCCGTGTTCGATTCCAGTATCCGAGTTGTAATAACCCGTGAAGTCCTCGATCAGGTGGAGGCCGGCGGTGTTTTGCCAGGTGAAGATGCCGTCCCGCTTGTTGTTGTGGGCGATGTTGTCCTGGAACGTCCAGATCCCGCTGCCGCCTTCGGGCCATGTAAAGCCGGCGGCATCCTCGTTGCCCAACACGCCGACGGCCACACTGTTGGTCAGCACGTTGTTTGTGCCATGACCCAGCAGATAGCCGGGGAGGCGGTAGCTGAGCTGGGTAGAGTAAGGCTTGACCAGCGAGGCGACGGTGTTGTCCCACACCGTGTTATTCGTTGCGTTGGCTTCGCCTGTATCCCACCAGTAGGCGGCGTCATAGGTGTTGTGGCTGACCGTCCCTTTGAACGTGATGCCGTTGCTCAGGTGCGGCACGAACACGTGGGCGCCGATGTCATGCGCCACCACATTCTCAACGATCGACCCCGTTGTGGAATCCCCGTTCATATGGAAATGGAGCGCGTATCGGCCCAGAATGCCCACACCGTCCTTGTTTGGCCCCAGGTATGCCAGTTCGACGTTCTTGAGGGTTTGGGGGTTATCAGGATTCAGGTGCATGAGCATGATGTGGGCGCGGTGGCTGCCGGAAACGTCTGGCGCTGTGCCCTGGATCACCACGTTTCGGCTCAGATTTAAAACCTCGGCAGTCCATTGGCCATTGACCATTGGATGGGCAAAGGCGAGCGCTGTATCGAGCGTGATGGTGTTGCCGGAGATCGCGGTGATCGTTCGGTCGTCATAGCCGGAATAGGAGGCTGACCCGGCGGTGGGGGCCTGTGTGGGGACGATGGAAATCTTGTCCCCGATCTTCCAGCCCGAGGCGTCCTGGACGGTGATGGTGCCCGCCCCGGCCAGCGCGCCGCCGGTGAGCCGCGTCCACGGCGTCTTGGCGGTGCCGATGATATTGAGCTTGCCGGATTCATGGACCCACATGCCCACGTCTGTTTCCAGGACTTCCATGCCACCGCCGACGAACTTGGATTCGTCGACATTCCTGAACGTGATGGTGTGTTTGTATGCGCTGGAAGCCGGTTGCATGTCCAGCGTGCCATGGATGACGATGTTGCCTGTGGTATTGAGATCAAGGGTGGCGTTGGCCTTGAAATTCAATGAGCCGTGGATTTCCAGCCGCGCAATGGTGTCAGGGTCCGTCTGGTCGTAGAGGACCGAGTCTCCATGGTCGATGAAGACCAAGTCGCCCGCGCCCGGCGCGACCCCTTTATCCCACGTGGCACCGTCAGACCAGTTGCCATTTTGAATGGAAGTAAACAAAACGCCAGACAGGAAAAGACGCGATTCGACGGCCTCAAAGATGGGGCGGGCAGAGTAGCGGCGGCGCTTGTGAGGTGTAAATGCGGTCATTTGGCGGTTCTCCTGTTAGGGATGAAAAAGGCAATAAAAAACCACGCAATGGAGCATGCTCCAAATGCGGTTACATCCAATCAAGGAAGCATTCTGGCCTTGTAAATTCGAGTCTTAACTATGAGTGGTAATGAGGGTTCAGATTTTCCTGCGCGCACCAAGGGGCAAGAAAGAACCTAGGTTGTGTATAAGGGCGTGTGTGTCATATGTCAATGAAAAACAGTTGCTATCTCACGGTTTTATTCCATTAAATGAAATTGTTTTACATCTGGATCTTGGGTCTAAAAACAAAACGAGCCCGTCTCGCGACGGGCTCGTTTCTAATTGCAAGTCATTTGGCAGATAGGGCTTACTTCTTGGCAGCCTTGTAGAGTTCTTCCGCCTTGGACCAGTTGACCACGTCCCAGAAGGCCCCGATATAGTCAGGACGACGGTTCTGGTACTTGAGGTAATACGCATGTTCCCACACGTCGAGTCCAAGGACCGGTTTGCCAGCGATGCCGGCGACGCCTTCGCCCATGAGGGGGCTGTCCTGGTTGGCGGTGGAGCCAATGGCGAGCTTGCCGTTCTTGACGTAGAGCCAAGCCCAGCCGGAGCCGAAGCGGGTGGTGGCCGCCTGAGCGAAGTCGGTCTTGAGCTTGTCAAAGCCGCCGAGTTCAGCGGTGATGGCTGCTGCGAGTTCGCCTGTGGGCGCGCCGCCGCCGCCGTTGCCCTTGGGTGCCAGGAGGGTCCAGAAGAGAGAGTGGTTGTAGTGGCCGCCACCGTTGTTGCGGACGGCGCCGCGGACTGCGTCGGGGACGTTGGTCAGATTCCCGATGATTTCTTCGATGGTCTTGCCGGCCAGGGCAGGAGCGGATTCAAGGGCCTTATTGAGGTTGGTGACGTAGGCGTTGTGGTGTTTGCCGTGGTGAATCTGCATCGTTTGGGTATCGATGACGGGTTCGAGGGCATCAAAGCCATACGGCAGGGCGGGCAGGGTGAAAGACATCAGAGGACTCCTATTGAATGAAGGTTTCTTGCCAATGTAGACGAGAGAAGATGATAACAACGTGGGGCATCAGGAGTGCAATCGGGGAATGTCTGAACGCGTTGTTTTTTAGAAATCAGATGTAAGGGCGGGGCGGGTGGTGCGACAAACCGATGGATGGTTACGCGAGTGAGTGACCGGTGGGCGTGTTACGGGTTTTCCCGATACGTGCAGAATTGAGGGTGGTTTATAAGAGTGTTAGGAACAAAACCTGCCTGGTGCGTCTTAATGAGTGCAAGGCGTATCGGGCGCAAACCTCCTCCCTCTCCAACGCAACGCCCATTCCGGTGCGATAAAAAACCTTGCGGACACCAAACAAAATCCGTATAATTGGTGAAACAAGTGATGAGGCATCGGACTTTATCGTACAGCGTACGGAATGTGGAAAGATTTTTAGCGATGCAAGTGCTTGACTTTCCATAAGTTGAAGGAGATTGCGAAAAAACCTGAACCTTTTAGCGATCCTGAGAACGAGCTATGCGTACAAGTAATAGGAAGAAAACGCGGCGACAACGAGCGGCCGGGAAGTTCCCGGCAAAGAAGCCGCAAGACCAGAAGCACCAAGAGAGTCACTTAGAACGAAAGGGTGTAGCCATGAAGCCTCACGCAACTGTTCTGACCGAAGAAATCTCTCCTCTGACCCAAGTTCAACGGACCAAGAGCCGGTCCGCAGCGATCCACGGCCAGGCGCTCTCAGAGCGCGATCGGGAGGCACTTGATCTGATTTATTCGCTGAAGCCGTATGACTTCATCGACAATCCGGCTTTTTACGCAGAGAACGCCTATGAAGAACTCTTCGATAAGGCGCCGGACATCCGTAAGCCCGACATTGATTGGTACCACCCCGCGATGGATACCGCGACGGACCTCAAGTCCATCGGTAACCCTGGTTCGGTGGTTCTGACGGGCGCGCAAGAACGTGTGTTGTTCTTCCAGTTCAACTATGTGCGCATGCGTGTCAACAAGATCCTGGCGGAAGCGGGCGAGCGCGAGCTAACCCCGGTGGAAGCCAAGGAAGCCATCAGCTGGCACCGCAGGGCGGAAGCGTTGCGGGAACAGATCGCCCAGACCAACCTTGCGCTGGTTCTGGCGATGGCGAAGCGGACGCGGATCGGCGATATGGATTTCGCCGACCTGATCAGCGAAGGGAACATGGCCCTGCTGCGGGCGATCGATAAATTCGATGCCGGGCGTGGGTTTAAGTTCTCGACGTATGCCTGCCGCGCGATCATCAAGGGCTTTAGCCGCATGGGCCAGAAGCAGACGCGGCAGCGCCAGATGTTTCCTGCGGAGTTTGACCCCAAGCTTGAACGCTCCGACTTCATGGAGAAGAAGCGCGAGAGCCATGAGGTCGACTGCGTGGACGAACTGAAGGACATCATCCGCGACAACAAGGCGGAACTGACCCAGATTGAACAGGAAGTGATCGAGCACCGGTTCGGCGTCGGCAAGCTGGGCAAGACCCACGAGGGCCAGGCCCTGACGCTGGAACAAGTCGGTTCGATCATCGGCGTGACCAAAGAACGGGTGCGCCAGATTCAGAATCGCGCGCTTGAGAAGATCAAGCAGACGATGCAGACGGACTTCCTTCGGTAAGCGATACAAGCCCACCCCCGGTCCCTGCCACCAACGAGGCAGGATTTAGAGCCGCCAGGCTCCCGGGAGTGCGGCTCCCGACTCCCTGACCCGACCCGTGTGATGCGCAGAACTGCGTAGTCACACGGGTCTTTTTTTATGGGTTTTGGTCCCTGGCAGAATCTGACTTTCCCTCCCCGGGTAGACTATTTGCCATGAGCGAACGGGCGATTCAGATCGTTGTGGTGGCGTTGCTGGTACTGGTGCTGGGGGTGCCGTTTTTGCTTCGCCCAAAGGTGGAGGGGAGTGCGGCCAAACCCGGGGATCGGCTGATCATCTACTCACCGCACAATGAGCAGATTCGTTATGAATTTGCACGCGCATTTAACGCTAAGCGGCTTAGCGAGGGGAAAACGGCGATTGATTTCGACTGGCGGGCATCAGGCGGTGCTTCGGACCTGCGCAAGGAAGTCAGCAGCCAGTTCACCGGATTGGCCAAGAAGGGGTTGGAAGACAACGGCATTGGAGCAGATCTGTTTTTCGGGGGTGGGGATTTTGAGCACAATGCGATTGCGGCCGGAGTGACGATCGATGGGCCGGACGGAAAACCTAAAACGGTGAGGATTGCCGAGCCGATCGGGCTTTCGGATGAAGCGATCAAGAACGCGTATCCGGAACCGGCGATTGCGGGAGTGCTGCTTTATCATCCCAAGCAATTGTGGGTGGGGGTGGTGCTTTCTTCTTTTGGGATCATCTACAACAACGATTACTTGAAGATGATCGACCGCCCGGTGCCGCAGACATGGAATGACCTGGCGGACCCTGCCTATATGCAAGCGGTGGCACTGGCGGACCCGGGGCATTCAGGATCGATCGCGGTGACATATCACACTATCGTCCAGCAATATGGATGGGTGGAAGGGTGGGCGTGTTTCAGGCGCATTGCGGCCAATTCGCGGTATTTCACCGCAAGTGCAGGCAAGGTGCCGGTGGACGTTTCATCCGGTGAGGCGGCGGCGGGGATGTGCATTGATTTCTATGGTCGGTTTCAAGTGGGCGCCATCGGGGAAGGACGACTGGGATATATCGACCCGCCGAAGGTGACGGCGATCACGCCGGATCCGATTTGTGTTTTGCGGGGTGCGCCGCACCTGGAACTTGCGCGGGAATTTTGCGCATGGCTTTTGACCAAAGAGGCTCAACGGTTGTGGATTGCAAAAGTGGGGGCGCCGGATGGGCCGGAGAAGTATGAGTTGCGTCGTTTTCCTGTGCGACGGGATCTATACACGTCGGAAGAAATGGCAGGTTGGACGGATCAAGAGAAGCCTTTTGAGATTGCCGCGCCAGTGCTGCCGGGTACGCCGAATTACTTTCGGTTGATATCACCCATTTCACATGCCATGGCGATTGATATTCACAGCGATCTGCGTGCGGCATGGGCAGCGCTGAATCGTTCACAGAAGCATCCCAAATATCGCGAAATGGCGGCTCTCTTTGATGCCATGCCGCCGGACTTGAAGATCCCCTGGCCATCGGAGGACTGCGAACGCGATTGGCGGACGATCCTGACGGATAAAAAAGATCCGCGCAATGCAGCGCTGGTGAAGGCGCTGGGGGAGTTTGTGGCAAATTTTGGCGCACGATATAAAAAAGACCCGGAACTGCTGGTGAGCGATCGTTTGAAATGGACGCTATTTTTCCGTGGGAACTATCGCGAAGTGGTGAGGTTGAGTAAGGAATAACACCAACCATTCTGCTAAGATAACCGCCCACATGGAAGGCCTTATCATCACATTGGATGGACCCGCCGGAACCGGCAAATCGACGGTGTCCCGGCAATTGGCCAAACGGCTGGGTCTGGAGTTCCTGGATACTGGGGCGATGTACCGGTCGATTGCCGTGACGGCGATGGACCGGGGTGTTGACCCGAGTGTGCCGGAGAACCGGGAAAAGCTGATCGCGCTGGCGCAGAAGTTGTCCGTGCGGTTTGACTGGCATGCGGATCCCCCGGCGATTTTGGCCGATGGGGTAGATGTGACGCAGAAAATTCGCGATCCGCAAGTAAACAGGATGGTGAGTTTCATTGCCGCAATTGGAGAAATCCGCGTGGTGATGGTGGAACTCCAGCAGCAGATCGGGCGTGACCACCCGCGACTTTTGACCGAAGGGCGCGATCAGGGGTCGGTGGTGTTTCCCGGTGCGCAGGTGAAGTTTTACCTGGACGCGCGGCCTGAGATCCGGGCAGATCGCCGGGTGAAACAATTGCATGAAATGGGTAAGGCTGCCGATTACGAGCAGATCCTGGCGGAAATTAATGACCGGGATTCACGGGACATGCGCCGTAAGGACGGGCCTTTGGTGAAAATGCCTGATGCTATTTTGTTTGATACCTCTGACATGACGTTTGATGAGGTGCTGACCAGCTTGGAAAGCATCGTGCGGGAAAAAGCAGGCCTCTCATGCGCGCCCAAGGCGTCGTAATAAAGGAAATGTGATGTTTGCCAATCTGCGGGCAAGACATCCTGGAGGTTCGATTTTCAAGATCGCCTGGTGGGCCAGCGTCCATTTTGTGACGTGGTTGTACATGAGCCTTTTTTATCGGCTCCGGGTGTGGGGCGGACATCGTTTGCCACGCGAGGGGCCGCTTTTAATCGTGTCCAACCATCAGTCATTCCTGGATCCGCTGATCATTGGAGCCGCAACGCCACGGCGGCAGTTTTTCAGTTTGGCCCGGTCGACTCTTTTTACGCATCCGGGGTTTGGCTGGCTGATTCGATTGATGAACGCCATTCCCGTCGAGCGCGGAGCGGCGGATATGTCGGCAATGAGGCGGAGCATCGACGTGCTTAAGCAGGGGCACGCGATGGTGATTTATCCGGAGGGGACGCGGACCAAAGACGGCGCCACCGGGCCGTTTGCCACTGGGCTGATGTTCATGGTGAGGCGAGCGGAGGCAAGCGTGCTCCCCGTTGCGGTGGAGGGGGCGTATGACGTTTGGCCGCGTGATCGGAAGCTGCCCCGGCTGACGGGAAAGATCGGCGTCATGATCGGAGAGCCGATTCCCGCCGAGGTGTTGCTGGCCATGAGCCAGGAAGATGCCCTTAAGCATCTGCGGGGAGTGGTAGAGGAAATGCGGTTGGAAATCCGCCGCATGATGCAGGATCACTGGGATGATGGCGCAGCAGAACCACATGCTGCAAATAAGTAGAGCGCACAAGTTTATTGCGCGTCGCAGATCTCACCGAGGGCGAATACCGTCACGGAAAGCATGATGACCACCATTGCGACAGCCAAGCCGGCCCAGCCGTCGCCGGCGGCATCCTTGACGACCAATCCGACTTTCACGGCGGCTGGGATTCCCAGCATGCCCGCTATCCTGCAGGCGAGGATCATTGATGGGGGAACACGCTTGCGGCGCACAACGACGGGTACAGAGGGTGCGGGAGGAGCTGGCCGGAGCACTTGTTCAGAGTGAAGTGATTGCGGGGCTTTTTTGCCGCCAGGTCGCTGGCCGGGCCTTCCTTGCGGACGGGAAGGTGTCGGTCTGTTGGGCGGGGTGGGTGGTGTCGGGGCGCCCCGCACCTGCTTGGCAAGACCTGCCAAGGCCTGTTCGGCTTGTGCCTGCTTTGGAGTGATTGTCTCACTTAAAGCGGTTTTTATGTCGGGCAGGGGTTTAGGGGGAGGCGGGATCAGTGCCTGACCGAGCTGGGTGAGTGCGCTGTTTTGCGCTTCATCATCCTCGGAATAAGTAACTGAATCGACATCATCTTCGCCTTCATCGTCATCGTCGTAGTGATATTCAACATTCGACTTTACGTAGGTCTCTTCCCGGTCATCAACAACCAGTTCAATGGGAGGTTCTTCGTAAGCCGCTTTTGTTTCAGCAGACGGCAAGGCCACCTCGGATTGAATTTCGGCGAGAAATGCCCGGCGATTGGCCGATGCTTTCTCCGCTTCCGGGTCGGTTGCCGGTGGAACCTTTTGTGAAGCTCCGCAACGGGAACAATCGACGGTCATGCCCCCGCTCCCGTCGGGCGTGCGCAGGCGGAACTTGCATTTTCCACAGAAGAAGCGGATTGGCATGGGCATCTCTCCTTAATCCGAAGTGTTCCGACGGCTGGAGACTAACAACTTGTCGTAGAAAAAAGAAGTCCGTACAAGGTTTTCCCCCAGCGATAAAATGACGGACATGGCAGAAACCCTCCTGATCAAGTCCGGTCGTGTCATTGACCCCGCCAGCAAGCATGATGCAGTGGCGGATGTGCTGCTGGAACACGGCAAAGTGATGGGCATCTTCAAGCCCGGCAAGGCCCCGCTGAAGCCCAAAGTCAAGGTGAAAACCATTGATGCCAAGGGCTGTATCGTCACCCCTGGGCTGATCGATACGCATACGCATATGCGTGAGCCGGGCAACGAAGAAAAAGAAACCATCCTCACCGGCGCCACTGCAGCCGTCCGTGGCGGCTATACCAGCATCTGCTGCATGCCCAACACGCAACCGGCCATCGATGACAATGGGCGGATTGAATTCATCTACAGGCAATCGCTGCAGGCAGATATGGCCAATGTGTTCCCGCTGGGAACGATCACCAAACGGCGTGAAGGCAAGGAGCTAGCTGAGATCGGCCTGATGGCGGGTGCCGGGGCGGTAGGCTTTTCGGATGATGGATTTGGCGTAGCTTCAGCAAGTGTGATGAGCAAGGTATTGTCATACATCGCCATGACGGGTAAGCCTTTGATGCAGCATTGCGAGGATGCGGATCTGGCCGGCGGGGCGATGAACGCGGGGGCGCTGGCATCAAAGCTGGGAATCGCGGGTATGCCGCGCGTGGCTGAGGAATTGATGCTCCAGCGGGACCTGCTTTTGAACCTGGGGCAGAACATCGGCTGCAAATACCACATGCTGCATGTTTCGACGGCTGGGGCGGTGGAACGCCTGCGTCAGGCGCGGGCGACGCCAGAAGGGGCACGACTGATTACCGCTGAGGCAACGCCGCATCATCTGCTGCTGACGGAAGAAGCCTGTTCGGATTACAACTCGGTATTCAAGGTGAATCCGCCGCTGAGGACCAAGAAAGACAATGCCGCGCTGGTGGAGGGGGTCAAGGATGGGACCATCACCATCCTGGCGACGGATCACGCGCCTCACACACGCGAGGAAAAGGAACTTGAATTCGCGCAGGCGCCGTACGGCATGATCGGCCTGGAATGTTCACTGGCTTTGTTCATTAAAGCGCTGGTGAATTCGGGCGCCATTGATTGGGCCAAGCTGGTGGAACTCATGACACTCAACCCGGCGCAACTGGTGGGATTATCAAACAAGGGCCGGTTAGCCCCCGGCATGGACGCGGATGTGACGGTGATTAATCCGGAGCATGAATGGACCATCGATTCTGCGCAATTCGCCAGCAAGAGCCGCAACTGCCCGTTTGATGGGTGGAAGGTGAAAGGCCGCGCGGTGGTGACGGTGGTGGGCGGCAGTGTGAAATTCGCGCTGGATGATACGCGGCTGGGATGATGGTGATGGGCGAAATCTACTTTCGTAACCGTTCCAGTTCGGCTTGTGCCTTGGCCAGCTCAAGCCTGAGATTGGCCACGGTTTTGCCGATATCCACGCGCAACTTGAGTTCTTCGTAGTTAAAAGGTTTAACGACATAGTCGTTTGCTCCGGCTTTTAATCCCAGGGCGAAATCCGCCTTGGATTCCTTGCCGGTGAGCAGGATCAGATAGGTGGGGCTGGTTGGGTTTTGTGTGCGGAATTTTTCACAGACTTCCGGACCGTCCAGGCCGGGCATCATCCAATCAAGAATGGCCAGGTTGGGGGCCTCCGGCGCCTGGAGCATGTCCAGGGCCTCTTGCCCGTCTTCAACCACAGAGACTTCGTATCCCCATTCCGAAAGCGCGGCAGAGAGCAGCATGTGCGCCATGGGATCGTCTTCGGCTACAAGAATTCTCATGCGTTTGTCCGTTGTGGGGTGCTGTCTTCTTCCAGGGCCAAAAGCAGCAGTTGGACCTGACTCTCCAACTGAGTGAGTTTATCGGCACAACCTGATAGCGTCTTCTCACGACCTGCATTTTCCAGGGCCAGCGCGATAGCGACGGCTTCGGAGGCGCCATAGAAGCTGAGCGTGCCGCGCAGGGTGTGGGCGGCGCGCTCGAGCTTTTTAGGGTCGTTGGCCACCAGAGCGTCGCGGACTTTAGAGAGGTAGCCGCTTGCGAGTTTTTGAAAAAGCTTAATGGCTTCGGCCAGGACTTTTTCATTACCACCGGCCCGGGCGAGTGCGCCAGCCCTGTCAAAGAGCACTGATTCAGCAGGGGGCGTGGCGGATTGGGCATCGTTTATTGGGACGTCTGGGCCTTGACGGGCGTTGGGGACCAAGCGCGCCAGCTCGTCCCATAAGGCTTGTGGATTGAGGGGTTTGGTGACGTATCCATCAGCGCCCGCGGCTAAAAAACGTTCACGATCGCCGGTCATGGCGTATGCCGTGAGCGCAATGATGGGAAGCCTGCGGCCTTTTAAAGTGGGGATGCCGGCCTGCTCAAGCGCGCGCAGGGCAGCGGTGGCTTCAACGCCGTCCATTTCCGGCATCTGGACATCCATCAGCACGACATCGAATACCTCTTCACGCACTCTGGCAATGGCTTCGTGCCCATCATTTGCGATGCGGACTTTATGGCCGCGTTTGGTCAAAAGAAGTTCGGCCACGCGCTGATTGACCTGGTTGTCTTCGGCCAGCAGGATGTTGAGGGACCGCGTGATGGGGGCATCAGCTTGCTGAAGCGACCCTTGGAGAGGAGACGCGATCAATTGGGAAGATTCATCCACGGGGGCGTTGGCATCGGGCAAAGAGATCACAAATTCAAATGTGGTGCCTTTGCCCAGCGTGCTTTCAACACGGATGCGGCCCCCCATGATTTCCACCAGGCGTGATGAAATAGCCAGCCCCAGGCCTGTTCCGCCGTATTTTCGGCTGACTGCCGTGTCGGCTTGCTCAAAAGGTGCAAAGACGCTGGTGAGTTTGTTGGACGGTATGCCGATGCCGGTGTCCGTGACGGCAAAATGCAGGCGCGTAGGAGATCCGGGACGATGCAGATCCGGCGCATCCACAGTAAGAGTTACGCGCCCCGTTTCGGTGAATTTGATGGCATTGCCCACGAGATTCAATATCACCTGACGCAGGCGGTTTAAGTCGCCATGAAGGGTGTCAGGTACTTCAGGGGCGATGCGGCTGATGAACTCGAGCCCTTTGTTCTGGGCGCGAATGGCCAGCGGCCGCAGCATTTCCTGCAGGCTCTTTCGGAGGGCGAAATCAAATGTATCAATATCGAGCTTACCCGCTTCGATCTTGGAAAAGTCGAGTATGTCATTGATGGTTGTCAGAAGGCTCTGGGCGCTGGATTTGATGGTTTGGATGAATTCGCGCTGCTCTGGGGCCAGAGGGGTGTCCAGAGCCAGATCCGCCATGCCAAGAACGCCGTTCATGGGTGTGCGAATTTCATGGCTCATGTTGGCGAGGAACTGCCCTTTGGCGCGATTGGCCAGTTCGGCCGCCTGGCGGGCTTCGGTGAGCGTCTGCTGGGTGGCGCGCTCAGCGGTGATGTCCCAGTCGATTCCGACCACGCGGAGAGGTTTGCCGGCTGCATTTCGGACGACACGGGAAGCGGAGCGAACATAGCGCGGCGGGCCGCCTGATGGATCTGAGAAACGCAGATCGCACTGGAGATTAGAGGCGCCTGCCTGCACTTTCTTGTTATGAGCCAGTACAGACGCGGCGTTTTCCGGTTCGAGGGAATTGATGAAATCATCAAAATTCCCGCCGTAGGTTCCAGGGGGAATGCTGTAGCGGAAATGGCCCGGGCCGACGAAGTAAAGCTCGTAGATTCGAGCATCCCAAAGGCATTGCTCGCGCTCACAGTCGTATTCCCAGATACCCAGTCCGCCGATCTTGATGGCCAGAGACATGCGTTCTTTTTCGCTGGCGAGTTGCTGGTTCAAGTTTTTCTGGTCGGTGATGTCCCAGTTGGTGCCCAGGGTGCGCTCTGGCTGGCCATCGGGGCCCAGGTACATGCGGGCCTGCGCGCGGATGTGCCGAACTTCTCCGGTGATGGCGTGAATGAACCTGAATTCGCTGCTGAAGACGGAGGTCTGGGTGATGGCGGTCTGCCATTCGAGCATGACACGATCTCTATCTTCCGGATGGAGCATGGCCTTGAAAGGCTCCATTTTCTCGACTTCAAAGACCCCGGGAACCACGCCATAGAGGGCGTGCATCTGATCGTCCCATTTGAATTTCTGGGTTTTAAAATCGAACTCCCATACCCCCACACCGCTGTTTTTGACGGCCAGTTCAATGCGGTGATTCAAGGCGCGAACATCGCGCTGGGCGCTGGCTTCCTGGGCGAGGACTTTGAGGCCGGCTTCAATGGAATCCCTGCAGTGGGCGGCCAGGCGAATGTGAAGACTGGAAAGGGGTTTATCAGGGGTGCTGATGAGGCAGAGTGATCCGAATTTTTCCTGGTCAGGCCAGGTGATGGGCAGGATGAGCGTGGCTGGGCTTGCCTGCGGGACGCTAAAAAGAACGCTTGTATCAAGCGGTTTTGAAGCCAGCAGGAGAGTTGAGTGCGCACTGCCGGGGAGAGGAATAGCGATGCATGCGGAGGCGGCAGCGATCTCCGACAAGGTGTCGAGGAATGCTTGCCATCCGGCGAGGACATTGGCTGGAATATCGACTCTCATCGCGGCAACTTTCGCGAAGTGGGACATGTAAGAGAGCTATTTTAACAGGCAACCACATGACAGAACACTTGCAGAAAGGACGTGAAAAAAGAGAGGGAGCGATGGGTTTGAGCGCCGTTGAAATCCATTCAAGTAGGAAACTCTGGATAACTGGCCTGATGATTTGACTTTGGGGGAGATGTTTGTACAATTCCCTTCCTACAGATTGCGGGATAGAGCAGCCTGGTAGCTCGTCGGGCTCATAACCCGGAGGTCGTAGGTTCGAATCCTACTCCCGCTATAAAGCATGCTGAACGCCAAGGTTATAAGCCTTGGCGTTTTGCATTTGAGGGGGCGGAGAAGGAGAAGCAAAGAGTGAACGACAGCATCGCGGGTGAATCTGGTGAGGGGCAGAGAGGTATAAGGAGCGAATAAAAAGAGAGCGCCGAGGGGTGAATCTCGGCGCTTTTGGTTTCGTGAATCGAGGTGTTTTGAAATCAGACCAGCATGGCGGGATCGCGGTAGTTGTCGGTGGGGGGCATGCCGCCTTCGGGCCAAGGTTCGCGCCAGCGTTCGGGGGTTGGGGGGAGGGAATCGAAGGGTTGGAATGTCAGATCGGTGATGGGATTGCCGTGGTCGTCGAGGAAGGCGAGATAAAGGCCCCAGGCGCTCCAGCGGCCGAGGCGGCGAAGGACGTGGTCGATGATGAGGTCGTTTATGCCGGGGGTGAGGTGGATGGGGACGTCCTGGAGGGTCCAGTGCTTGGGTTGAAGGCGGGCGAGCTCGGCGATGGCCTTGCCGTTGTGCCAGAGGGTGATTTCGTCTTCAAAGCCGAAGCGGAGGGTGACTTTGCGGGGGGCGGGGGCATTGATGCGGATGAGCTGGTGGCTGGCGGTGTTAACGGGGAGGCCGCGCTGGTTCCATATGCCGCGCTGGCGGAGATGTGCTTTGGGGCGATGCATGGCGGTGAGGTCAATAAAGCCTGCGCGGACCTCGGATTTGCGCCATTGGACCTGGTAGGGGGCGCGAACGGTGTCGCCGTAGGCTTGTTTGAGGTTATTTTCGTAGATTTTGGTCAGATCCAGAGGTTGATCGCCCTTGAAAGGCTGGGAATCCGACTTTGTAAAGGGGCCAAAAACGGCGACGGGGAAGGTGTTGGCGAAGGAAAGAGGGGTGTAAGTGTCGCTTTCGGCTACGCGTTCGCCGTAATGGCGGGATTTGAGGTCGGCGGGGAGCTTGGAATAGGGGGCGTGGGGTTCGGACTGGTACCAATAGGTGGTGGCGGAGATTTCGTTTTCACAGGTGCCGAAGCCCATGCGGATGGAGTGCTTGAAGCGGATGGGGTCGGGGACGAAGAAGCGGTACATGGAGTAATGGCCGCCGTCGTGCTGTTCAAAGGCGTGGGGCTCGAAGGCGTAGCTGCCTTCGGCGCGTTTGACGCCTGGGACGGGGTGGACGTGGTGCGAGCCGCTGTAGGGGCCCTGGCGGGGCTGGAGGCCCCAGGCGTGATGGGCGAAATTTTCGCCGCCCGTGCCGTAGATGTAGGTGGGATTGGGGGTGTCGCCGTCGATCCAGATCTGGTCTGCGCCGCCGTGGGACCAGCGGTCGTCGGAATCGCGTTTGACGACGTGGTAGATGACGCCCAGGAGGCTGCCCTGGCCTTTGGCTTCCAGGAGGGTGAAGGGCTGGCCGCGGCGGTAGGCGGGGAAGGTGCGGCGCCAGGTGGCATGGAAGCGCCAGGGGACGTCATCAATGGGCTGGGAGTAGAGATCGAAGCTGATGGTGAAGTGGACGCCTTTTAAGAGGCCGGACTGGTTAATGATTTCGATTTTGGCCCGTTTGGAGAAGGGCATGGGGATGTAGCAGTTAAAGCCGTAGTTGGGGGCGTTATAGAAGAGGAGGGAGTTCATGTCTGAACTGTTGAGGTCGTGGCCTGCGCCGAAGAAGTCTGAGAGGGGGCATTCGACGCTGGGCTGGTCTTCATCGTCCCAGGTGAAGCGGAGGAGGACATCGCGGAGCTTCTGAGGGTTTAAGGTGATGAAGAAGTGGCGGATGCAGCCGGGGCCGTCGACATCAGCGAGGAGTACAGTTTTGTCAGGTTCGAGCATATAGAGGGAGTCGATGCGCTGAGGCTGGCATTCGGTTGGCAGGGAGTAGGGTTTTAGCAATGTATCGAGGATGGTCATGGGGGGCCTGGGTTGGGTGGGGTGTTTGGTGGTTTGTGTGCTCGGGTTACCGGGTGGGCGGGTTATCGGGGGGCTTGGCGGGAGCCGAGATTATTTAAGTGCGCGGGAGTCTTTGTTTAGTTGAGCCAGACCATTGGCGAGGATGTCCATGTCCATGGAGTTGATGACCAAGGTCATGTTCTGATCGACCCAGCGTTTGAGGAGTGCGGTGCCTGCGTGCATGCCGAAGATTTTAGAGTGCTTTTTGGTGGCGTCGGCGATGCGCTGGATGGCGGCGTCCTGGACTGGAGAGGAAAGTTCTCCGGGGCGGTTTAAGGACATGGCCAGGTCGTTGGGGCCGACAACCAGTGCGTCGATGCCGGGGACGCCGGCGATGGCGTCGGCGTTGTTGGCACCGGTGATGGTTTCAACCTGGGCGATGGCGATGGTCTGGCGGTCGGCTGCCTGAACGAAGGCGGCGGTATCGGTGGGTTTGGCGTACATGGTGTGGCCACCGGATGAGCCTAAGCCGCGCTTGCCATAAGGGGGGAACTTGGCCCAGCCGGCGAGGAGTTCGGCTTGCTCTTTGGTTTCGATCATGGGAACCATGACGCCGTCGACGCCGCAATCCAGGGCGCGGGAGACGTAGGAGCGCGCCAGCTCGGGAACACGTGCCATGACGCCCAGGCCCATGGCGCGGCCGGCGAGGACGGTGTCGGAGAGGGTTTCAAAGGAGTATGGGCCGTGCTCCATGTCGAGCATGATCATGTCGAGCCCGGCATGTTTTGCGATGGGGGCGATGGCGGGGGAGCGGATGAGGCGGATCATGGTGCCGAAGACGGGAGCGCCGGAGCGGAGTTTTGCGACGATGTGGAGGGGTTGGTTTTGGGTCATGTGGGGGTCCAGAATGTTTTATGGGCGGTGATAGGAATCGACGCCGAGGAGGTTGTCTTGCCCTTCCTGGATGAGGCCGAGGCGGAGGATGGTGCGGAGAAGGGAAGGGGTGCCGGTGCAGGAGTAGTACATGCCGGGGGTGTTAGGGGTGGTCCAGGGATCCATGTGGTATTCGCCGTTGCCGGTGAACCACATGAGCTTGAGATTGCTGACGCCCATGAAGAGGTTGGCGCGGAAGAGATCGGCGATGGCCCAGTGGGCGATTTTTTCGGCGGTGGCGAGGTGTTTGGAATCGCCGGAGAGTTGGTGGGCGCCGAGCGCGGTGTCGATGAGGTGCTGGAAGCGGCGGGCGAGGACCGGGACTCCTGGTGGCGGCGCAGGGAGGTGGTCGCTGAGCCAGTCGGCAGTGGCGAGGAGGGTGTCGGCGTAGGACTGCTGGCCGGTGCGCAGGTACATATCAACACAGGTGTTGCCGCGGGGGATATCGATGGAGGCTTTGCGGAAATAGCCTTCGACCCAGATGCCGGCGTCAGTGGGGCCTTGCGGAGCGGGGATGGGTGCGGCGGCGTTTTTGCGGGAGGCGAAGAGGTCTTGTGCGTAGGCAGCGAATTCGCGGCCCACGGAGGTGTCGCCGAGATAGTGGGCGGCGTCGCTGAGGCAGAGGGAGAAGGAGTCGTGCTGGCCTTCGGAGTCGTATCCCTTGCTGCGGACGCAGCCACGGATGATGCCGTTGGGGAGGCGGCGGTCAAGGTGGTAACGGGTTTTTCTGCGGGCCCAGTCCAGGAGGGCGGTGTCGCCGGTTTTGGCGTAGGTGAAGAGACAGTCGAAGATGTAGAAGCCGGAATGGCGGGCGAAGTCTTTGCCGGGGCCGACGGTGTCGGGGTTTTGACGGTCGCGCCAGCCGCGGCCGTTCATGGGGGCGTGGCGGTTGTGTTCAAAGGTTTCGGGGTTGACGATGTGATTGTCCAGGCCGCGGCAGAATTTCTGGACGGCGGCGGGGTCTTGGGCGTACATCCTTTCCCAGAACCAGGCACCGATGAAATGGTGGTGTTCATGGATGAGGTAGCGGTCGACGAGGTGGTGCTTGAGGCCGTCGGTGAAAGAACAGGGAAGGACATCTTTATCGCTGAAACTCCACTGGGCATGCTCGCCCCAGGGGAAAAGGCCGGTTTCAGGGTCTGGACAGCGGGGGAGGTAGAAGGCGGCCATGTCATCCACGGCCTGAGCGTATTGAGATTCGCCGGTGGCTTGGGTGAGGGCGAGGAGGGATTCGAGAAAGGGAAGATCGTGAAGGAGGTTATTGCCGCACCAGTTGAAGTCGCCGATGCGGATGCCCGGGGGCGGGGGTGAGAATGCGGTGACGACGCATTTACGTTTTGGATCAACGACGCCGCCGAAAAGGGGGCATGGCTGGCCGTCGACAATGCCGCGCCCGTGGGCGAGCATGAAATCGGCGTGTTGTTTGACGGCGGCGATGAACGGGTTGGACGCGATGCTCACTTGTTGTTGCCCTCGGAAGTGGGACGGGGCGCGCCGGGGCCGACAATCAGGGGCTCACCAATGGCAGGGATAGCGCCGATATCAGGTTTACCGGCTTGTTTGACGGGGTCGGGAAGGCCTTCAGGGAGCGGGACGCCTGCGCCGATGGCAGGGCTGCCGGCGGTTGGCGTCAGATTGGCCAGCGAGGACCAGAAAGTGTCTTTGACGAGAGCCAGTTCGGGGAAAGTGACTTTGGGGTCGGCTGCAATGGAGTTGCCGTCGAAGCCTTTGGCTCCGTTGGCCTGGGTGGCTTTGAAGAGTTCGGAGGAACGGAATCTGGTGAAGAAGGCAGACATGGCTTTATCGCCTGCTTTGGGAGACCAGAAGAGGTTGCCGTCAGCAGTGAGACCAGTGAGATCTTTGGGGGTGGAATAGGGAGCGAGCGCATCATCCGTCTGGATGAAGAGATTGTTGAGCACATTGCGGGGGCGGTCGGCGGTGATGGCGCGATAGAAGCCGCCATCGGCAAGCCTGAGGCCTTTGCCGGCGATGACGGTGTTCTGATAGATCGACATTTTGGGCCATTGGGGGGAGGCATGATCGCTCATGACCATGGTGCCGGACTGGACGTAGGCGGGGCCGGTGGGAGTGGATTGGCGGGCGTAGCCGACGGGAAGGCGTTGGTCAAAGACGTTGCGGTAGATGAAGACGTTGTCCTTGGTGGGGAATTCAGCGCCGAAGGCGATGGGGGTGAGGCAGCCGCGGATGAGGTTCTGGTAGATGTAGATGTCGCCTTTGCCCAGGTCGTACATGGGACTGACATAGAGGCCATCGTCATGGCAGTTTTCGAGGATGTTGTGGTGGAACTGGGTGTTGACGCCGCCGAGGTAGAGGCCGTCGTGGCTGTCGCAGAAGAGGTTGTAGGCGATTTCAAAGCTGTCGTTGGGGGGGAAGGCGTAAACGGAGAATTCGCGGCCGGTGTCGGGGACCCAGAGGGCGTGGATGGCGAGGCGGGCGATGTCGCGAAGGTTTCGGCCGGGGCGGTCGCGGAGGCTGTTTTCCTGGCGGAAGCACCATGGGGCGGCATTGCCGAGGACGGATGAGCGGAGGAATTTTAAGCCCAGGGTGTTGCTGACGCGGACGCCATAGGTGCCGGTATAGACGGTGAGACCTTCGAGGGTGAGGTTGACGCCGGAGTTGAGCTGGATGGCTTCGTAACCAGCGCCGCGGATGACGAGGTCTTGGATGACGAGGTCTTGCGCGCCGTCGACAAAGAGAGGGGTAGCGCGGAAGGGGGCGATGATGAGCTTGAGCTTGCGGGGGTCGGTTTCGCCTGCGTAATTGGTGATGTCAGGGACGTGGGTGGGGGCAAAGCGGGCATGGATGTGGCCTGTGGCCTGGTCATACCAGATGCCGGGCCCGACGTAGATGGGGTCAACGTCCTGATCTTTGGGCTGGTTCCAGATTTCGGTGGATGCGAGGAGGTCTTTTTGATGGAAGTAGGTTTGAAGGCCAATGCCGGAGTCGGCGAAGCGGCCGACGACGTCGCGGATGTTGGGGTAGGCGGTGGTGCTGATGTACTCGGAAGCAGAGCCTTCGACAGGTTTCCAGGCGGTTTGGGGGGAGTCGTAGAATTCTGCGATGCCGGTGTCGATGATGGCGAGGGCGCCAGGCGCGGAGCGGATGGTGATGGGTTTTTCTTTTGTGCCGCGGATGGCGATGTGGAGGGGCTCGCGATAGATGCCGGAGGCGAGGAGGAGGGTGTCGCCGGGTTTGAGGCTTGCGACGGCTTGCTTGAGGGTGCGCCAGGGTTTGGCCTGGGAGCCGTCGGCTTTGTCATCGCCTTTGGCGGGGTCAACATAGAGGAGCCGGGCACCGGCGGTGAGCGGCGTCTGGGATGCCACGGGGGCGAAACGGCGTGGCGTGGTATCGGTGACCGGAGAGATATCAACAGCGTTTACGTTTGCATGGGCGATGAGCGAGGCAAGCGCGATGAAAAGAGCGGTGTTGGACTTGGTCGAGGAGCGGAGGTGGGGTAGCGACAACGGAGAACTCCTTGAATGTTTTACTGCCATGCGCCGATAGTGGATGTTTTTCTTTTGAGAAAGCAATTCCAGAACTTGTCATAGCCTGGCGGACGGAGCATGGGCGTTCCGTTGACTCCGTCGTTGGTGGGTGGGATTTCTTCAAATCGAATGGGCTTGGCGTGTAAGTCCATAAAGAGCATGTTTCCCGTGCCGTAAGTGGTGGAGGTTGGTCCTCTCACCACGCCGGAGGCAGGAGGATGCCCCCACCAGATGCCTGGGGTGGGAGCTTTATTGACGCCGGCGACTACGGTGAAATAAGGCGTCATGGTGGCGAGCGAGGCAAAAAGGGTTCTGCTGGTGGTGCCGTTGTTGCCGCTAGCCGTGGAGGGATCGCCGACGGTGTCGTTAAACCAGAAGCCATCGGAGGGAGAGCGGATTTGATCAATGCTGATCAATTGATCGCAGAGGTAGTTGTATTGCTGCGTCCAGGCATCGCCCAGAAAAGGGTCTGACGGGCAATTGACCAGTTTGGCGGCCTGAACTTTGGTATCGGCACCAAGATATCTCGGATAGGCTTGATTGCGCGCCCAGCCACCGGTGCCGGTGCTCCAACCGGGAATGACTTCGCGCCAATCGCTGGCGTAAGTCGCCCAGGCAAAGCCGAATTGCTTCATTCCAGCCTGGCATTTGGTTGACATCGCTGTTTCACGGGCTGTTTTAAGTGCAGGCAGAAGAAGCGAAATAAGCACCGAAACGATGGAGATGACAACCAGCAGCTCGATAAGCGAGAAAGCGTCGCGGCGCACTATGTGGTTTTTCATGACTCGATCTCCAACAATAAAAACGCGGGTGTACGGATTGAACGATGAACCCGCACAGGGGAGAAGTAGCAGTGTGGGATCAGACGCGAGGTTTGGCGGTGGTTTGGCCTTGGGCGATGTAAGTACTGATGGAGGTGGCGAGCCACTTGACGTCTTTTGAGTGGGTGACGAGGCGTTCAAGCATGTGGACGGCTTTGCGTCCCATGCGTTTTCTGTCGTAGGCGACGCTGGTGACTTTTTTGCCCTGGTAGGTGACGCCGAGGTTGTCGAAGCCGATGAGTGAGAAATCTTCGGGGACGCGGACGCCAGCCTGCTCTAAATGGGGGGTGGCCATGGAGATGACGCGGTCGCCTGCGGCGAGGGCGGTGGCGCCGGATTTGAGCATGTCCTTGACGATGCCTGCGATGTGGTCGACGTGGTTAAAGCCGTCGAAGCTGCCGAGGTATTGAGGAGGAAAGCCATGTTTTTTGAAGGCGTCTTCGCTGCCCTGGGCGGAGTTTTGATAGTAGTAGGCGTTGGGGTTGATGGTGGCGTGGATGATGGCGATTTTGCGGTGGCCGAGCTCGACGAGATGGTCGATGGCGGAGCATGCGCCGCCGTAGTAGTCGAGGGTGACGCAGGAGAATTTGCCGGTGGAGGTAAAGCGGTTGAAGACGACGAGGGGGATGCCGGTTTCGCTGAGGAATTCGAGATAGCCGTTGGAGGGCTCGGGGCCAAAGAGGATGATGCCATCGAATTCGTGGCTTTGGAGCTGCTGGTTGAACATGATGTCTTTGGAGACGTGTTCTGCGCCACGGATGATACTGAGGGCGGAGGGGGTGCCTTTCAAGGCTTCCTGGATACCGGCGATGATTTCGCGGCAATAGATGCTGACAGAGGCGTCGTGCATGGATTCGAGGGTGTAGATGAAGGCGACGCGGAGGGCCACCTGCTTGGGGGACTTGAGTTTGGATTGGGGTTTGGCGGATTCGGTCTTTTGGCGGCCGCGGGGGCGGTAGCCCAGAAGGGCGATGACTTCCTTGACGCGCTCGCGTGTTTCGGGGCTGACGCGGCTTTCGTGGTTAAGCACAAGGGAGACGGTGCTGGCGGCGACGTTTGCCTCGCGTGCTACGTCAAGAATCGATGCCATGGGAGCGACCTGTGCGTTTGGGAAGTGATGCAGCCTGCGTTTGAGGCTTCAACCGTAGACTACCGGATCAATCGGTCGAGTCAATAGATTTCGATTTATTTTTTCGATAAATAATTTTCTTGATTTCGAGGGAAACAATGGTCATTATCAAGGCGTCAGACTTATTCGAATCGAAATTTCGATTTGTTCGATTGTGTTTTTATCGGTTGTTTTACAAGTGGGAACTCAAAGCATGACACCTTCTTTTTTTCGCATTCGCCGTCTTGCCGTGGTTTTGGCGTGGCTGTTGATGGTGGTTTCACTGGGGGCGCCTGCTTATGGTGCGGAGAGGGTTTTATCGCACGCGAATACGCGGCCGCTGCCGGCGGGGCATGACCGGGCCTTGCCGGCGGGGGAGATGATTTATGTGGATGGAAAGGTGGGGGACGACGGGAACGCCGGAACGGCGGGCAAGCCGATGAAGACGGTTCAGGCGGCGGTGACCCAGGCGAGCGCGGGGCAGACGGTGGTGATCCGGGCGGGGACGTATTACGAGAATGTGCTGGTGAGCAAGGCTGGGGAGCCGAATAAGCCGATCACTGTGCGGGCGTATCCGAAGGAGTTGGTGGTAATCGATGCGGGGTACCCGGAGTTTTACAACGACCCGAAGAATGCGTGGGAGCCGGTGGCGGCGGGGACGGATGGGGCGGTGGCGGGGGAGTATCGGTCTACGAAAACGTATGAGATGGCGCCGTGGCAGCTTTGCGCGAACTTCGGCGATTCCATGCTGCCGCTGATTGTTTATTGGAACATCAAGGATCTGCGCGAAAGCCAGATGTATTGGACGCTGAGCGCCAATTCAGCCAAGGATGAGGGGGTTTATTGCGGGCCGGGGGTGTATTACAACGCGGAGACCAAGCGGATCCACATCCGCATGGCGCACACGACGCTGAAGATGCTGGGGGATGACAATTACCGTGGCGTGACGGACCCGAGAGAGATTCCACTGGTGATTGGGGGCAAGTCCGCGGAAGCGGCGCTGACTGTGGCCAACAGCGCGCATGTGGTGGTGCAGGACATTGTGCTGCGGGGCGGCGGGAGGACGCCGGCGTCGGTGCTTTCGAGCTATGACGTGGAACTCAATGGATGCACGCTTTATGCGGGGAATACGGCGCTGGAGGCGAACTTCACCAATAAACTGCGGGTGCTGCACACGGCGTTTCGGGGGGCGTGCTCGCCATGGAATTTCCGCGGACATATGAAGTACCGGAGCCGTGAGGCAAAGGTGCTGAGCGCGTCGGGGTGGGCCGGGAGCGGGATGGAGGATCTGGAACTGGGGTATTGCGAGTTTACGGATTCAATCGATGGGATTTTCATCGGCGGGGTGAACCGGACGCGGTTCCATAACTGCTACATGGACAATTTCACGGATGATGGGATTTTTGTTTCATCGGGCACCACGCCGGATGGGACGACGGCGGGGGGCGGAATTGATCTGTATGAGAACCGGATATCGCGCGTGCTGACGGTGTTTGCGTTCGGGGTGGGCCATGGGCGGCAATTGACGCTGGATGATGAGAAGAAGATCAAGCAGTTGGGGGGAGGGTTGTTTGCCTACCGGAATATCTTTGATTTCAGGACGCCGGTTCATTACAACCTGCCCACCAATGCCAGCGAGGACACGGAGCGGGATGAATTCGGGCGGATGATGGGAGACCATGGGAGCCCGACATGGGAACCGGTGAGTTTTTATCAAAACACGCTGGTTTATGGCGGGTCTGACGGACGCGGGGTGTATGTGTGGTCTGCGGCGCTGGGCGGGGGGACGGTGCGGCGGGTGTTCAACAATGCGTTTGTATATACCAAGGGATTGCCGGGGCCGGTGGTGCTCAAGCCGCACGGGGATTTGCAGTGCGATAACAATCTGACATGGTCTTTTGATCCGGAGTTCAACGGGCAGGACCCGTACGACCGGTTTAAGAAGTCTGCGGATTTTGCGCTGAGCAAGACGTATTACGCGCCGGGGTGGATGGCGAACAACCTGGTGGCTGATCCGAAGTTCAAGCAGCTATCGGCAGAGCCCGGGTCTGCGTTTGATGTTTCACTTAAAGCCGGGAGCCCGGCAGTGGGCGCGGGGGCGAAACTGCCCAGTGCGTGGCCCGACCCGGCACGGCCGACGGGAGATGTGAAGCCGGATATCGGGGCGATCCAGAGCAATGGGCCCACTTGGCGGCTGGGGGTGCAGGGGCGGCTTGATCAGTTTGGACGGGTTGCCGGGGAGAGCAGGATCGGCTGGGGGGATGGGCGTGCGCAACCGGCTGCCGCGGCGGTGAACTGGGCACAAGTTTTAAGCCGAAAGCCAGTGGCGATCGTGGCGGGGTATCCGGACATGGACCGGCCGGCGCTGAACTACTTTTTGAAGCAGAACCAGGTGGTTATCGGGCGGGATTCCCGGACGTGGCCGGATGCGGAATCGCTGAGCAGCTATGGGATGATCGTGGTGGTGGATTCGCCGCGCGGGATGAATGCCCCGGCGGAGCTGGCGGACCCGCTGAAGGCGTATGTGAAGCAGGGCGGGAAGCTGGTGGTGCTGTCAGGTGCGACGGAGCAGTTTGCAAAGATGCCGGGCTTTTTGGGGGAGATGGCAGGGGAACAGCCGCGGGAGAAGGCGCCGTCGTTTGAGCTTTTGATTAAAGGACATCCGTGGACGAAGCAGTTGGATGCGCTTGCGCTGGATGGGTGGAAGCCCAAGCAGCCGCGGTATCTGCCGGCGGGGAATGGGCAGATCATCGTGGGGGGCGGGAACCGGCAGGCGCTGATGCTGGATGTGAATTACGGGAAAGGGAAGTTTGTGTATGTGGGATGGCCGTTGTGCGAGGATTTGCCGCGCGCGGGATCCAGGAGCGAATGGGCGAATACGAGTGAGATGGAGGCGGGATATCAGGCGCAGGTGGATGTGTTGAAGAACATGGTGGATGAGCTTTATCCGAAACTGGTGACGTTGGAGGCGCCGACGGGAGCGGTGAAGCCCGGGGAAGGTGTTGTGGTGACGGGGAAGTGATTGAATGAAATGCAGTGAAACGCCGAGGCCTGTTTGGCTCGGCGTTTTTTTATGGGTGGGATGAAGAGCGGATTTTTAACACGAAGGCACGAAAACACGAAGGGAAGAAGGGTAAGGAGGTGTGGCTGGGGTGATTTAAATGGGGGGGGCTGGTGTATGCTGTGAATGGTGTGATTGGGGGCGTGATGCAGCAACAGGAGGCATTTCTTTTGGCACAGATAGATTCAAATATTGTTAAGCCCAACATTTTTAAGGCGGATGTGATTGTTTATGGGGGGACGTGCGCGGCGATCACAGCAGCGTTGCAGGTGAGGCGGATGGGAAAGAGTGTGATCGTGGTGAGCCCGGATATTCATCTGGGGGGATTGTCGTCGGGAGGGTTGGGGTTTACGGATTCGGGGAACACGGCGGCCATCGGCGGGCTGGCGCTGGAGTTTTACAAGCGGGTGTATGACCACTATCGGGATGAGGGGAACTGGCGATGGGAGAAGCGGAGCGAGTATGGGAATGTGGGGCAGGAGACCCCGGCGCTGGACCACAAGCGGGAGGCGTGCTGGTGTTTTGAGCCGGGGGCGGCGGAGAAGGTGTTTGAGCGGTTTGTGAAGGAGGAAGGGATTGAGGTGCATCGAGATGAGTGGCTGGATCGGGAGAAGGGGGTGGAGGTAGAACGAGGGCGGATAAAGACGATCACCATGCTGTCGGGGAAGACGTATACAGGGAGCATGTTCATCGACGCGACGTATGAGGGGGATCTGATGGCGGCGGCGGGGGTGGATTATCACG
>CAZGOM010000072.1:0-26310 GCA_964527265.1 uncultured Phycisphaeraceae bacterium
GCGCTGCAAGAACATGTACGCCCTGGGCGTCATCTACTGGCTCTACGACCGGCCCTTGGACACCACCGTCCACTACCTCGAAGACTACTTCGGCAAGAAAAAGAAGCTTCCTCAGATCGCCGCCGCCAACGTCGCCGCCCTCAAGGCCGGCTTCTACTTCGGCGAAACCGCGGAACTCTTCCCCGTCCGTTACCACGTCTCCCGCGCCGTGGTGAAACCCGGCAAATACACCAAGATCACCGGTAACGACGCCGCCGCCATGGGCCTGGTCACCGCCGGCAAGCTCGCAGGCAAAAGCATCATCTTCTGCGGCTACCCCATCACCCCCGCCTCCAGCATCCTGGAAGCCCTTGCCACCAAACGCAACTACGGCGTCAAGACCTTCCAGGCTGAAGACGAAATCGCCGCCATGTGCAGCGCCATCGGTGCTTCCTTCGCTGGCCAGATCGGCGTCACCGCCACCTCCGGCCCCGGCATCTGTCTCAAATCGGAAGCCATCAACCTCGCCATCATCACCGAACTGCCTGTCGTTATCTTCAACATCCAGCGCGGCGGCCCCTCCACAGGCCTCCCCACGAAGACCGAGCAGTCCGACCTCCTCCAGGCCCTCTACGGCCGTAACGGCGACAGCCCCCTGGTGGTCATCGCCCCCCAGTCCCCCGGCGATAACTTCTACACCGCCATCGAAGCCGTCCGCATCGCCATCAAGTACATGGTTCCCGTCATCGTCCTCTCCGACGGTTACCTCGCCAACGGCTCCGAACCCTGGCTCATCCCCAATGAATCCGACTTCCAGAAAATCGAAGTCAAGCATCACACGGATCCCGCCACCTACAACATCTACAAGCGCAACGAGCATCTCTCACGCCCCTGGGCTATCCCCGGCACTGTGGGCCTTGAGCACCGCATCGGCGGCCTTGAGAAGCAGCACATCACCGGCGCCGTCTCCTACGACGACAACAACCACCAGATCATGACCGATCTGCGCCGCATGAAGGTCGAAAAGGTCGCCGACGATATCCCCGATCTCGAAATCGTTGGTGATAAGGATGGCGGCGAACTCCTCCTCGTCGGCTGGGGCGGCACCTACGGCTCGATCCTCACCGCAGTTGAACACGCACGCAGCCAGGGCAAGAGCGTCTCCTGCATCCACCTGCGCCACCTGAACCCCATGCCCAAGAACCTCGGTGCCGTCCTGAAGAAATTCAAGAAAGTCATCGTCCCTGAGCTCAACACCGGCCAGTTGCGCATGATCCTCCGCGCCAAGTTCCTCGTCGACGCACGCGGCATCAACAAAGTCTCCGGCAAGCCCTTCCTCGTTGAAGAACTCAACGCCGCCGTCAACATCATGCTCGATGGCAAATGGGGCGACCACGACTTCCTCACCCCCCACAACCACACCACCCGCATCGAAGACCAGATCATCGATCCCTTCGGCGGTGGACCCAAGAAAGCCGCCGCAGCCGAGGGCTAAAACCCCCTGCTCGTCACACTTTCCAACCCATTCCTCTATATCTTCTACACGCAACACCACCCCGGCCCTTTAGACCACCCGGCCGGCCTAAGATAAAGATACGAAAACAAGGACGCTCCCCATGGCAACTCCTCTTCCAGTCCTCACCGCCAAAGACTATGCCTCTGACCAGGACGTACGCTGGTGCCCCGGTTGTGGCGATTACGCCATCCTCACCCAGGTCCGCCGCGTCATGGCCAAGATCCAGGCCCAACGCCACAACACCGTGTTCGTCTCGGGCATCGGCTGCTCCAGCCGCTTCCCCTACTACATGAACACCTACGGCTTCCACACCATCCACGGCCGCGCCCCCGCGGTCGCCTCCGGTGTGAAAATCGCCAACCCTGACCTCAACGTGTGGATGGTCACCGGCGACGGCGACGGCCTCTCCATCGGCGGCAACCACCTCATCCACTTCCTCCGCCGCAACTTCAATGTCAAAGTGATGCTGTTCAACAACCGCATCTACGGCCTCACCAAGGGCCAATACTCCCCAACCTCCGAAGAAGGCAAGAAGACCAAGACCAGCCCCAACGGCTCCATTGAGCTTCCCCTTTCCCCCTTGTCCATCGCCCTCGCCGCCGAAGCAGGCTTCGTCGCCCGCTCCGTCGACGTCGACAAGGACCTCCCCAACGTCCTGGAACGCGCCTCCGCCCACAAGGGCACCACGTTCGTCGAGATCTACCAGGACTGCAACATCTTCAACCACATGGCCTTCGAATACGCCACCGACAAGGAAGCCAAGGAAGAAAACATCCTTCGCCTTGAACACGGCAAGCCCATGATCTTCGGCAAGGCCAAGGACAAAGGCATCCGCCTCGTCGCCGGCAAGCCCCAGGTCGTCGTCATCGGTAAGGACTGCTCACAGGACGACCTCCTCTTCCACGACGAAAAAGACGTCTCCCTGGCCTTCATGCTCTCGCGCATGACCCACTCCGAAGGCTTCCCCGAACCCGTCGGCGTCTTCTACGCCGTCGAAGACAAGTGCTACGAAGAACTCCTCGACAAGCAGGTCAAGGACGCCATCGCCGCCAAGGGCGAAGGCACCATCGCCGCCCTCTTGAACTCCGGTGAAACCTACGAAGTCAAATGACACTCTTCAGGTGTGCCATGCTCTCGTCCGCGTGAGCATGTCTTAATAAAACTCACTCAAGTGCCACAGGCCAGCCCCTCAAAAGGCTGGCCTGTTTTGTTTCTGTTGTTGATCTTATATCCCGTAGTGCCCGATTCAGGGCAATTGCACTTGAAGTATTCGATGGCCCTGGTGCCAAATTAATTTAGCCTGTTTAAAAATTAAACCTTCGGCTAAAATACGCTACGAAACCTCAATCACCCTCCACAACATCGATCCAAGAATTCTTCAACGCCTTCGCGCCGATGCCGAGGCACACAACTGTTCCGTTGAGGAAGAGTTTAGAGAGGGTGCTCAGAAGGCATTTCCATATACCGAGACCTCCTGTTCCAGGTGAACCACACCCTTTTGACCGCATTCGTGCACTTGTAGAGAAGTACGGTGGAATCGATGATCTCGAACTACCAAGCCGAAAATGTCCTTGCCAAACGCAAGGCACGTCTCCTGACCCCAGCAACCTTCCATGACCCATCCTGCCTGCTCTTTCTGCAATTTCTCTATGCTGCACCATTGATAGCATCTATCTCCACCCTTAGAATCAAGCAAATGCCAGGCCTCACACTCAACAATCTTGATCCACTGACACAAAACCGATTGCGCCTCAAGGCAGCACAGCACGGTCGTTCCATGGAAGATGAGGCAACGATACTCCTTCGCGAAAAACTCGAAGACGAGTCCACCTCTGATCCTGTAAAGGAACCCCACATTTTGCATCAGATCCGGGCGGCGGTCGAAAAGTATGGAGGAGTAGATATTGAACTCCCAAGCCGCAAGTCCATTCGCCCGCCCTTTGAGTTTGATAAATGATCATTCTCGACACGAATGTGGTGTCGGAATTGATCAAAGCCCACGCCGATCCGCGGGTCATGTCTTGGTTGGGTAAAACGTTATCTTCCGATATTCACACAACGATCATTACTGAAGCAGAGCTGCGCTACGGTATTGCCATCCTCCCTGAAGGCCAGAAAAAGCAGCAGCTACTGAGTTCTGTCGAATTTCAATTCGCCAATGCTTTCTCTAAGCGGACATTACATTTCAAGCCGCCATGCGCCGCAATTTACGCTCAAATTATGGCCGATTGCCGCAAAATCGGTCGCCCCATTGAGCCGCTTGATGCCCAAATTGCCGCCATCGCAAAAACCCACAATGCCACCCTCGCCACACGAAACACCGCCGACTTCGAGTATACCGGCATCACCCTGATCAATCCCTGGACCCACACCCCATGACCAACCCAACCACCACCCACTCCCCCACCTGCCTCTTCTGCAAAATCGTCGCCGGCCAGATCCCCTGCCACAAAGTCTGGGAAGACGCCAATCACCTCGCCTTCCTCACCATCTTCCCCAACACCGACGGCTTTACCGTCGTCATCACCAAAGAACACCACGGCTCATACGCCTTCGCACAAGACGATAAAGTCCTCACAAACCTCGTCCTCGCCGCAAAAACCGTCGGTAAAAAAATCGACAAAGCCTTCCCCGATGTCGGCCGCACCGGCCTCATGTTTGAAGGCTTCGGCGTCGACCACCTCCATGCCAAGCTCTTCCCCATGCACGGCACAGGCGACATGAAAACTTGGGCCCCCATCCACTCACACGGCAAAAAATTCTTCCACCAGTACGAAGGCTACATGTCCAGCCACGACGGTGAACGCGCCCCGGACGAAAAACTCGCCCAGATCGCCGCAAAAATCAAAAACGCCTGATTCCGAGGTGGCACACTGCAACTGTCTTCAGTTGCAGTGTCTCCCGTTGGGCGAGTTTGTGCCCTTGTCACATGCAGCCCGCCCACATCAACTCTATTCACTCACTGCAGCCACCCCACCCCTACTTCATCGCCACCGCCACACTCCTCCTCGCACACTCACTAATCGCCACCGGCGAATACCCCGCCACTCCCGTCACCAGCGTGTCGTTCAACCTCCCCACCCAGTGCTGCGGCATCTTCTTTGCTCCCACCATCACACCGGCGATCGACCCCGCCGTCGCTCCGTTGCAGTCGGTGTCCCAACCGCCCATCACGCCCAGCGTCGTCGTCTTCTCCCAATCCCCACCTCCCAGCAAAACCGCTGCCGCCACCAGCCCGGCATTGTTGATCGTGTGCGCCGGGCAGTAATGCCCCGCCAGCGCATCGATCTCATCAAACACCGCTTCGAAATTCTCAAACGCCATTCCATGCCTACGGCAAATCGCCACCACATCGCTTACCACTTTGTATAGCCGCGATGTCGTCGGCACCTCTCCCAGCCCTGCTTCCACAATCTCAAGCGGGTCCTCCGTCACAAACGCCGCCGCCGTCGTCGCCGCCACGAACATCGCCCCATAAATCCCATTCTTCACGCTCGTCAGCCGCGCATCACGCCACGCCAGCTCCGCCGCAAGCTCCATGTCCCCCGGGCACGCATATCCATACGGATCGGCGCGAATCTGTGCGCAAATCCACTCCCGGTAAGGATTCTCATTCTGCGACACCCAGTTCCAATCCACCTCATCCCGCCGCCCCTGATGGAAATTCACCCCCATTACCAGATTCCTCAGCGTCTGCGTCCCCGCCCCGCACACCATGCCGTAAGGCAGTTTGGTGATCCATGTCCCCGCCACATCCCGCGTCGTGAATTTCTTCCCGTGATGCGTCAGCACTTCCTGCCCGATCGCCGTGTAGCAAAGGTCATCATCGTTCTCCGCAAAAGCCATCGCTTCCCGCGTCGAACACGCTGACCATCCCAGCCTCCCCGACACCGCAGCCCCGGGCGATTCCGCTGGAAAGTAATCCTTGATGGGCCATTCGCTCGCCGACAACCCCATCAGATAAGCCTTGATCCTCCCCCGGCTCGTAAGCCCCCCGTGCGGCGTCATAAACGCCTCCACCGGCTTGCCTAGCGCCATCCCCGCACACCGCCCCAGCCAACCCCCATAGATCCGGTCGTACAACCATTCCTTATCCTTAGGCGCATCCACCCGCCTCACCGACCGCTCCGGCCTCCCCTTCCTGATCCCCTCCAGATCCGACGGCTCAACAAACCCAAAATCCTCCCGAATCGGCACCTCTTTGATCCGCCCCATCACCTCCTTGAGTTTCCCCTCGTCCTCCCCAGCAGCCTCAAACGCCGCCCGCAGTGCTTCCACACCTGCCACCTCGCGCCCCTCTTCCAACGACTGCACAAATTCCTGCTCCACCACATTCCGAAGGTTATGCCATCCAGCCATTGGTTCGCTCCATCAAGTGACAAGAAATGAAACCTTTAGAAGCCTACCAAATGTCATATCATTTGACCAGCATTCCCACCACCCACTTCACCACCGCCTCCCGCGCCTCCGGCATCACCTCTCCGCTAAACCCATCTTCCTCCACGCTTTTAACACGCTTGAAGTTGTGGCTCCCATCCCGGATAAACGCCGTCGAACACACATTCCTTACCCGCTTATCCATCGCCATCACCAACGCCGGCGCATCCCTCACAGCCGACACCTGTTTGTCCATCAACCCCTGCACCACCAGCACCGGCGCATGCGTTCCAAACGCCAGTTCAGCCGGATTCAAGTGCGCGTAATCCTTCAAAAACACCACCGATGACGCATTGTAAATCGCCGCCAGAGATAGCGGCACTTTCGTCGCCTTCCCCGTCGTCTTCACTTCCAGCATCAGCCGCGTGTTCTCCGCCAATAACTCTTCCCGCGCTTTCACCGTCGCCCCCTGTCGCGTCATTGCACTCCGCAATTGCTCATCCAGCACCACATCCATCCCCCGTCCCGGTGTCGCCATCAGCACCACCCCATCCGGCTTAAGAATCGGTTCCAGCGCCAGCGCAAACACACCTCCCTGGCTATGCCCCAGCAACACCCGCTTCTTCCCCTTCGCCTCCGGCAATTCCCCCATGAATGCCCACGCCGCCTCCACATCCCCCAGCATTTTCGACAGCGTGAAAAATTCCGCCACCTCCTTCGCCTCCTTCGGCCAGCTTCCCCGCATGCTCACCGCCGCCCGTGAATCCACCCGCAAACTTCCCACCCCCGCCTCCCCCAGCGCGTGCGCCAGTTCCTTAAGCAAATCCGTCTTGATCCCCGGCAGTTGATTCCCGTCCCGATCCGTCGGGCCCGACCCCTGAATCAAAAGCACAAACCCCATCGCGCCCTTCTCCGAAACCACCACTGTCCCCTGAAGCTCCACCCCATCGGCGCTCTTAAACTTCACCTCCCGCTCTGCCCACCCTTCTATCCGTGCCGTCGGTTGGCTCGCCGCAGGTGTAGGTTCTTGCCCTTGTAATTCGCCAATGACGCAAAACCACGCCAGCACAGCCACCACAAGCGCCAACCAGCGCGCACCACGCCTCCGGTTAGGTCCCTGTCCCATCACATCTTTCACAAGCTTGTTGTACCGTCCCATGACTTGCGCACTCCTCTTGCTCATCCGCTCACGGCCATCTTCACCTTTGCATCCACAATGTCCATCATCTCCCAATAAAGACAATCAAATAAAAACCGGGACGTGCCTGCATCCACGCAAGCTCGTCCCGGTCCTTGTTTCACACAAAATCCAGCCTTACTTTTTCTTCTTACCTTTCGATACCTTCTTCGTCACAGCAGCCTTCTCCGGCACACCCGACCGTGAGAAAGACCCATGCACATCCCCCACCTTGTCCGGCTTGCTCCCCGTCTGACCCCAGGGCATCGCTATCGTCGGAGGCACCGCATGGTGCTCCCCACGCAGCGCCTTGGGCCAGCCACGGAATTCCTGAATCATCCCTGCCAGTTGGCGCGTCGCTTCCTTGAAAACCTTCTCCCCCTTTTCCTTGGTTCCCAGCTTCGCTTCGCCCATCACACCTGAATCGATGCTCCCCGCCGTCCACGTCACCGGGGTCCCGGGGCCCGCGCCCCACAGGTCCACCCAGCGGTACTTGGATTTGCGCTCATGGAACTTGTAATACCCGTTCTCGATCTTGTCCTTGCGCACATCATCTTCCGAGATGTACAGGTACAGCGAAGTCTCCAGCTCGCACGCATGCGCGCATCCCCCGGGGAAAACGCTCTCCCGCCATGTCGCCGCAAAATCCTTGTCCACGTTCAAAAAGTGCCACCAGTTGGCCGCGATCACTTCCGCGTCCGTTTCCAGCGCCACACGCCGCGCCACCAGGTCCATGTTGGGGGCGTTGGACCCATGCCCGTTCAAGAACACGATCTTCTTGAATCCGTGATACGCCAGGCTCTTGCCGATATCCACCATGAAGTTGATCAGGTGTTCAAAATGGATGTTGATCGTCCCAGGAAAATCCATCACATGCCCCGTGTAACCGTTGCACTGCGTCGGCAGCACCAGCACATCATCGGGAATCAGCCGCGCCGCCCCATGCGCAATCGCCGTCACCTCCAGCATGTCCACATCCAGCGGTAAGTGCGGCCCATGCTGCTCGATCGCCCCGATCGGCACCATCACCACCTTGTTCTTCTTGATCTCGTCATTGATCTCCGGCCACGTGTACTTCTCATAACGCCAGGTTTCAGCTTGTGCCATGGGGTCCTCCATTGGGTTGAAATCAAACCATCTGCTAACAGGCAACACGAATTCTGAATATACACGCGAAAATAAAATAATGCCTCATCCAACCCGATTCTCGAACTTGAAATGAAATCAAGCCACGCTCGCACACGACCATAATGACCGCATGAGCACGACAAAGGTCATCCTCAAAACAGATCCAATGGAACGCCGCATCTGCCTTTGCCGCCCAATCTCCGTCACGAAACGCTGAAAACGAATCTGTCGAATCAACGACCAACCGATCGGATAAGAAACCTCGGGGCCCCGGCTGCCTCAAGGGAAGAATCCACATGGCTCCTGATTTCGATACTCCTCTTTGATGACTTCCGTAACAGCAAGAAATAATCCGCGGCGATATCTTCCTCTGACCAGACCCCAGACCCTGAACCCCACACCCATCTTCAAGTAAAATCCCCGCATGCAAATCGCGGGCACACTCATCCAGGACACCTTCGCCGAAGCCTTCCGCATGTGGGGCTGCCGCCTCATCATCACCGCCGCTGACAAACACTGGGCGCTCACCGCCGCTCAGGTCGTCACCGGCTACGCTGCAAGCGTCATCGGCTGCGACACCGAAGCCGGCATCGAACGCTTCCTCACTCCTGCCGAAACCCCCGACGCCCGCCCCGGCGTCAGCCTCATGTTCTTCACCTTCAACGCCGAAAAGCTCGCCAAGGCCATCCCCAACCGCGTTGGCCAGTGCCTCATGACCTGCCCCACCATTGCCGTCTATGACGGCCTCCCCCACGTCACCCCCACCGAAGACTCCGCCCGCCTCGACCTGGGCAAGAAAATGCGCTTCTTCGGCGACGGCAACCAGAAATCTAAAGTCATCGCCGGACGTCGCTACTGGCGTGTCCCCATCATGGAAGGCGAATTCCTCGTTGAAGAATCCTTCGGCGCCGTCAAAGCCATCGGCGGCGGCAACCTCCTCATCTGCGGCATCACCCAGCCCGCTGCCCTCAAGGCAGCCCAGACAGCCGTCAAAGCCGTCCAGCAATCCGCCTCCAAAGCCTACACCGGCGTCATCATGCCCTTCCCCGGCGGCATCGTCCGCTCCGGCTCCAAAGTCGGCTCCCGCTACAAAGGCATGTTCGCTTCCACCAACGATGAATACTGCCCCACACTCGCCGGCCGACCCCGATCCAAACTGAGCAAAGCCGCCACCAGCGTCTATGAAATCGTCATCAACGGCTTAGACAAATCCGCCATCGCAAACGCCATGCGCACCGCCATCCACGCCGCCGCAGGCACCGGCACCGCCGCCATCAGCGCTGGCAACTACGGCGGCACCCTCGGCAAATTCCACTTCAAACTCCACGAAATCCTCAGTGTCCCTCCCGCCACGGGAACTGTTCCGCTTCTTCAACAGGACCGTCCTCCTTCTTCCTCCGACTCCGCCCCCTCCCTCACCCTCACCTACAAAAAATCCACCCCCAAGACACTTCGCCCCATCGACGGCTCATTCCTAAACCCCGCCAAACTCCTCGCCCTCCCCCCCGACCAACTCGCCGACCTGGAAATCCAAACCCTCTCCGGCCCCATCCCACTCTCCCAGCTCTTCGACATCGCCCGCGACACCGCCTCCGCACCCGGCCTCCACGTTAAAAATCTCCCCCTCCTCGACCTCATCGGCCAATCCATGGCCTCCGACTCCCTCACCATCCACGGCAACACCGGCCATCTCACCGGCGCATCCATGTCCGGTGGCATCCTCCGCATCCTCGGCTCTGCCGGCGACAAACTCGGCGGCCCCGCTCCCGGCTCTGACCGCGGCATCACCGGCGGCACCATCATCGTCTCCAAAAACGCAGGCAATTTCGCCGCACAACGCATGCGCCGCGGCATGATCATCGTCCAGGGCTCCGCAGGCCAGGCCCCTGGCTACCGCATGCTTGCCGGCACACTCATCATCGCCAAAGGCCCACTCATCGCCCCCGGCCTCCAGATGCGCCGTGGCACCATCATGGCCCTTGATGCACATCCCATCACCAACTCACAACACCTCCTCAAAGAATCCGACATCCAACCAGACGCCTGTGTGGCTCTGGGGCTCATTTTGAGCCACGTCAAATCCCTTGGCGTCAAAATCAATTCCAAACTCCACCGCTCCACATGGTCTCTCCACTCAGGCGACACCACAGAGCTCAATAGAGGCGAAATATGGACTCCCGCAACCAACGCAACCGCGAAGTAGAAAACGAAGACGAAGACGACCAGCCCGTCACCCTGAACCAGACCGCCGGTGACGTCGTTGAGGAAATCCTCGCCCGCCGCGAGGAACTCGCCGTCGAACCCTACGACACCGAAGGCGCACTCGTCGTCGACATGGGCATCCGCGCCCCCGGCACGCTCGGCGCAGGCGTCTATCTCGCACGTGCCTGCCTCGCCGATCTTGCTCTCGTCGCACTCACCCCCGTCACCGTCGACGGCTGCACCCTCCCCGGCATCGCCGTCGAAGTCCGCCAGCCCAAGCTCGCCTGCATGGCCAGCCAATACGCCGGCTGGCAGATCAACGTCGGCAAATTCTTCGGCATGGGCTCCGGCCCCATGCGCGCCATCTACGCCAAGGAAAAACTCTTCGAACATCTCGAATATTCCGAAGAACCCCAGACCGCCGTCGGCATCATCGAAACCGGCAAGCTCCCCGATGAATCCGTCGTCCGCCACATCTGCGAAAAGCTTGATATCGAACCCGAAGAGCTCACCCTCCTCTGCGCCCGCACCGCCAGCCTCGCCGGCGGCACGCAGATCGTCGCCCGCACCGTCGAAACCGCCATGCACAAGCTCCACGAACTCAAGTTCGATTTGAACGCCGTCATCTCCGGCTACGGCGTCGCCCCCATCCCCCCCGTCGCCAAAGATGACATGGCCGCCATCGGCCGCACCAACGACGCCGTGCTCTACGGCGGCCGCGTCACCCTCTACGTCAAATGCGCCGACGAAGCCATCGCCGCCATCATCGACAAGCTCCCCGCCACCAGTTCCCGCGATTACGGCCGCCCCTTTGGCGAAGTCTTCAAGGAATACAACTACGACTTCTACAAAGTCGACCCCATGCTCTTCTCTCCCGGCGCCGTCGTCATTCAAAACATCCAGACCGGCCGCACCTTCCGCGCCGGCAAAATCAACGACGAAGTCCTCGCCAAATCCTTCTTCTCTTAACCCCCTCCCCCTCAGGGGAGGGCTCGGGTGCGGGTGTTCTTTGCGCTCCCTCTTCACCCGAAACCCAAAACCCGGACCCCGAAACCCGCTCCCATGGCCGTGATTCCCCTCACCGCCGGCTCCGGCTGGCACATCCAGGACCTCCTCCGCGCCGGCGCCAAAACAGGCATCCAGGTCCAGCCCGGTCGTTGGGACAGCGTCTCTGGCTCCCTCTCAAAAGACGCCATCGGCGTCACCGTCGGCAATTACGCCCTCTCACCCAACGACCAGGTCCTCCTGCGCACCATGCCACACGGCTCGCTCGAGCAGATCATCACCCGCATGAATCTCCTCCACCGCGCCCAGTCCCGCGGCTTAACCGTCATGAACTCCCCCCGCTCAGTCGAAATCGCCATCGACAAATTCCTCACTCTCCAAACCCTCTTGGGCGAAGGCCTCCCCATCCCCCCCACCGCCGTCGCCCAGCGCATCGACGAAGCACGCTCCCTCTTTAAATCCCTCGGCGGCGATGTCGTCATCAAACCCCTCTTCGGCTCCGAAGGCTTCGGCATCACCCGCGCCTTCGATCCCGACATCGCCGACCGCATCTTCGACACCCTCGAAAAACTCGGCCAGGTCATTTACCTCCAGGCTTACATCGACCACGCGGACACCGACTACCGCGTCTTCATCCTCGATGGCAAAGTCCTCGCCGCCATGCGCCGCTCCGGCCATGGCGACTGGCGTTCCAACGTCGCCCGCGGCGGCACCGGCCATTCGATCCCCATCCACAACGCCCGTGATCTCGACGGCCTCCCTGGCCTGGGCCCCCTCGCACTACAAGCCGCATCAGCCTGCAAGCTCGACGTTACCGGCGTCGACATCCTCCTCGACAAAAACAACCACCCTCACATCATCGAAGTCAACGGCGTCCCCGGCTGGCGCGAACTCGCCCGCGTCACCGGCATCGACATCGCCGCCGAGGTCCTCCTAAGCATCCGCGGCAAGGATCCCCTTCCGCCTGCGCGATGAGTTCGGGCCGACGTTTCCCATTTCTTTTCCGTATTTGCTACCCGTCAATTAAGATAAACTCGCTTCCTAGTTGTGCAGTATTACATCACACCCTCCGGGAATCACATGATGAAACTCTCCCACGCTTCCCTGGCATTGCTCGCCGCTGTCGCTATGACAGGTTTCGCCTCCGTCGATTCGCGTATCTACGCCCAAGATGACCCCGCAGCTGATTCTGAATCCGGCAAGCCCAAGCCCGTCATTTTCAAAGCTGGTGAAAAAGTCCAGGTCAAATGGGGATCCTCCTGGTGGGATGCAACCATCGTCGGCAACATGGGCGGCGGCAAATACCGCATCAGATGGACTCAGGGCAACTGGCCGGAAGAAACCAAATCCATCAGCGACATCCGCCGTCCCGGCGAGGAAGCATCCCCGGCGTCCGAATCCAGCAGCCGCGCGTCCTCGCGCCAGCGTTCATCATCGACGCAAAAACGTGACTCAGGTGCCCAGGAGTCCGCACCCGAAAAATCTCCCGGGTACCGGGTCGGCGACGCCATCACCTGGAAATCAGGCGAAAAAAACCTCACAGGCACCATCTCCACCCTCATCAATGACACCATGCTCAAAGCCGTTATCACCGGCGAGGAAGAGGAAAAAATCGTCCTCATCAAAAATATCCTCACCGCACCAACGCCCAAGGAAACCACAGCCGCCAAGAAACCGGCCGGCTCCAATAAAACCGGTTTCTACGTCAAAGGGCAGGAGATCGAATACACCTTTGTCAACTCCACCAAGCCCGGCACCGTCATTCGGGATCGTGGGGCCAAGGTCTTTTACATGGACCCCACCTGGGGCAAACCTTACGAAATCGAGCGCTCGAAAATCGTCACCCCGCCGGAACTCGAAAAGGCCGACCCGGCCTTCGCCAGGATGATCATGGACAAGGCCGTCAATGTGAGTGACAGTCGCGGCGCCCACCCCACACCCAAAGCGGAATCAGTCAAATACAGTGCCGGCCCCGCTTCGTTGGATGCGCAGCCTCCCGTGCACCGCATCAAAATCGAAAATCCTAAGCCCTCGGGAATCGGCCACCGCACTGCTGAGAATCTCTTCATCTGCGCCACCCTCCCTGTAGGCTTTGTCACCTTCAAGGCTGCAGACGCCGAACCGGGCCACATGATCCAGTATGACCTGACCACGGGAAAACCTGCAAGAACCCTAAAATTCCCCGGCTCTACTCAAGTCATCGATGTCGCCCCCAACGGGTCGCGCGCTCTCACCCTCACCAAGGGCAAGCTCACGCTTTGGTCTCTGGAGGAAAAGGAGCCAGTTAAGACCCTCGCTTTTGAAGCTTTCGGTCCCGGCTCGGATTTCGAGCCCGACGCGGACCGCGCCTTGCTCATCGGCGATAACTTCCTCTTCATCAGTTCCGCCGACGCCGTGGATACCTCAGTATGGCGCATTGGGACGGACTCCCTCACCTGCGTCTGGTACACCGGTGAGGAACGTGATCCAGCTATCTACTTAAACCCCCAGCGCACTGCCGTCCTCGTCAAAAATTGGAGTTCCTTCAGTATTTTTGATTCCATATCCGGCAAGTCCGTTTGCAAACCTTCCCTCCCTTTCATCAACGCCGCGGCCTTCAGCACCGACGGCAAACGTCTGGCTCTCTACTCCAGTCACAGCAGGGATATAACCATCTTTAATGTCTCTGACCGTCAGACGGAAAAAACCATTCCCCTGCCTACCGGTGCAATGTCCGAAAATGACGGCTCCCCCACCCTTCAATGGATCGGGTCTGAAAACATCCTCATCGCCGATAAATATCTGATCAATGTCAAATCCGGCATCATCAGTTGGCAGTTCACCAGCATCGTTCCCTTTAAATGCACCGGCTCGGGCATTGCCTGGGCGCTTATGGATGATTCCAAAGGCGGTCAGACACTCGCCTCCACCTATCTTCTCGACAATAACGTCACACAGGCCATAAACAATGCCAGCCCCGAAAAAAATGCCCTCTTGAAGGAAGGCGATTCCATCGCCCTCAACGTCAACGTGGACGGAGGTCCGCCGGGCATCGGCGACCGCGCCCGCCAGGGCTTCGAGAAGTTCTTCCAGGAAAAGAAAATCTCCGTTAACCCCAACGCCCCCATTAAGCTCAACCTCACCGGTTCCGCCGAACCCGCCAAGGAACTCCTCGTGCGCGAGAACTTCACCAAGGAAAGCAAAGTCTCCTACCGCACATCCACTTACAAGCTTGAAATCATCAAGGACGGCAAAACAGTCTGGAGCACCGGCGGCGGCTACTACGGCCCTCGCGGCGTCGTCGTCCGCGACCAGAACGAAACCTACCAGCAAGCCATCGACAGAAATATGCAGGAAGCCTACCGCTGGCTTGAAAAACCCTCCATCCCTATCCCCCTTCTCAAATCGCTCAAAGACAATCCCCCCGGCTCAAGCCCCCTTTTCCCGTAAGTTCTCCAATCCAGCTCCACGGCTCCCAGCCCCGATCTCAAATTCCCTCCCGCAAAAACAAAAACCCTCGAGCAAGCTCGAGGGTTTTTGTTCAATTCATTCATTCGCGTAACGCGAATCCGATTACCGATAGAATTCGATGATCAGGTTCATGTTCACGTCGAAGGGCACCTGGTCGGAGGTGGGCACCGAGATCACGTTCGCCGTCAGGGTCGAAGGATCAAAGTTGAGCCAACCGGGGACCTGGTGGCCGGCCAGGGATTCAAGCGCTTCGCGCACGATCTTCTGGCTGGCTTCCTGCACGGTGATCACATCGCCGATGCGCACCGAGAAGCTGGACTTATCAACCTTCTTGCCGTTGACCTTCACGTGGCCGTGGCCCACGAGCTGGCGCGCTGCCCAGATGGTGCGCGCAAAGCCCAGGCGGCGGATCACGTTGTCAAGGCGCTGTTCCAGGAGGCGGATGAGTGCTTCACCGGTGTTGCCCTTGGCGCTACCGGCTTCTGCCAGATAGCGGCGGAACTGACGTTCCAATACGTTGTAGTGGTAGCGCAGCTTCTGCTTTTCGTTCTGGCGGATGCCGTAGTCGCGCAGGCGGCGGCCGCGGAAGCCGTGAACGCCCGGGGGGTTCAGCTGGCGTTTGCTTGTGTGCTTGGGGATGTCGGCAATCGGCACGCCGACGCGACGGGAGAGCTTAACCTTCGGGCCTGTGTAATTGGCCATCTGTCATTTACCCCTCTTCTAAAAGGGGCCTCCAAAGCGCTCGGCCGTGGCTACGGCTTCGCGCAATTTAAGGAAGTTCAGGGCACATCGCCCTGATGCGGGAAGGAAAATAATGCCATATTTCCTCCCCCACGTCAATCCTGCGTCTCTGACTCATGCGCCTGCCGGGCTATTTCCGCTTTTCCCCCACTCTCACTTTTCACCTCAGCAGGCTTGACCGCCTCAACCACCTTGCCCGACGGCACGCTCCCCAGCCCAAAATGCGCCCGCCCCTCCGCCGACGCCAATATCTTCACCGCCAGCACCCCCGCAGGCGTCCCCACCGGCGCATTCAGCGCCTGCAGCCAGCTCGCCACGTGGCAATACCAGTAAAACCGCCCCGCCTTGATGCACCACCGCACATGAAACGCCAAAAAAGTCAGAAACAGAAAAAATCCCAGCGACACCAGCAGCACCACCACGCACCAATCCAAAAGCCCCTGGTTGTGCACAATCAAATCCCGGTCCGCCTGCGATAGATCCGGGTCCTGCAGCCGGATCGGAATCAGCGCTTTGCACACATAAACCAGCCCGGTGAAGGCCAGGATCGCCAGACAGATCACAAAATTCAGCACACCGGCCCACAGATGGGCCGTGCGGCAACGTTTAATCTCTTTTTCCAATGCTTCCGTCATGCCGCTCAAAGTCTAAACGAAAAAACCCGTCCACATGGAACGGGTTTTTATCATTCTTATGAGCCCGAATGGATTCGAACCATCGACCTCACCCTTATCAGGGGTGCGCTCTACCAACTGAGCTACGAGCCCGACCAAGGGGCTTAACGCCCGATCAGGAGAGAAAAGATTATCACGACACTAACCCAATTGCAAGTTGCCCGTCTCGATCAACAGGGCAATCGCATTTAACGATCGACGCCTCGCCCGGTGGTCGGATGGCGGGGTGCCGGGTGTCAGCGTGTGATCGCAAGGCATGTCAATGCGTAAAAAGGGCATTCACCTTGGATGATATTGGCTTTTTCGAAGCCCCCCGACAGCCCGATAACCCGCAACCCGGACGCGAAGGCCGCCGAATATTCCAAAGGCAATTGCCCAGTCTTGATCAAGCAAACTCCGACTCCATCTCCTCACGCTTATCCGCATACTGCGACCGCAGCCGCCCGATGATCGAGCTGTGCATCTGGCTCACGCGCGACTCCGAAAGATCCAGGGCAATCCCGATCTCCTTCATCGTCATGTTCTCAAAGTAGTACAGGATCAGGATCAACCGTTCCGAACGCGACAGCCCGCGCGTCAGCAAGTCCTTGATGTCCCGCCGCTGCGCATTCAGCACAGGGTCCACCTGCCTCGGGTCGATCAGCACATCCACTTCCCGCACATCCTTGCTTGAGTCGGTCTCAAAGCACTTGCGTGAAAGGTAGATCATTCCCACGTCCTCAGCATCACGCATCACCTTTCCCGCATCGTTCTCCGTCTCGCCCAGTTCCTGCGCGATCTCTTCCAGGGAAGGCTTGTAGCCCAGCCTGTGCGTCAGCGTCTCCGTCAATTTCTCCACCTGCGTCTGCCGCGCACGCACCAGCCGCGGCGCCCAGTCCTGCTTGCGCAGTTCATCCAGCATTGCACCGCGAATGCGCTGCACGCAATACGTCTCAAACTTCACGCCGCGGCCTGGGTCGAAAGCTTCCACCGCTTCCTTCAATCCCCAAAAACCCGCGGAGTTCAAGTCCTCCACGTCCACCTCATCCACAAGCTTTGAGTGCAGCCGCTCCGCGGTATACCGCACCAAAGGCCAGTAATACACCACTAGCTCATTCCTGAGCTCCAGTGTCCGCTCTTTGCCATACGTGTTCCAGGTGTCCTGGATGGATAAAGCTGTCGTCTTCCCTGACGGCAGCCGATCCGTTGATCGGGACCTTGCCATGGTCACTCCTTGACCCGAGCCTGATGCCGTACACGCCTCCATGCGTGCCTCGCCCCGACATCGGCAGACTTCTGGGGCAAACCCTGATTCCTCAGGACAGCCCACCAGGCGACGCTCTTCCCCGGCTAGTGAGAATCGCGTCGCCTCAACCGTCGTAAACACTCAACTGGCCCACCGCACATGGCCCAATCAAGCGTCTCAAATCAGAAACCCCCAATATCAGTCCTACTTTGGATCAAAACGATAAAACCCGACACCGTTAAGCGTCGAACCTCAAACCGTTTTGACTCATGGGATGGACCAAAGTCGAGCACTCCATTGCCCGCTAAGGGTTTCCTTGCGACTTATATTACTCGAACATCATCCAAATTAAACACCAATTCACATTGTTATAAACGTTGTTGGTAGATTCCAAATTAGAGACGTAACACCCTTTTCAGACCAAACTTACAATCATTTCAACAATGTTGAAAACCCGACCCCCGCTACGCTTCTTATAAGAATTGTTGAATAAAAATGGAAATGAACATGGTTCAGCACACCCCCGCCTACAAATTCCCCCTAATCAATCCCGCCATACAACATCGGCCATCCATCACCACAAACTTTAATGTTTCACAAAAAATACCAAACAAAAACCAATCAAGCGTGTTCCACGTGAAACATCTCATGCAACATACTCCCCCTCCCTCCCCCCCTGCTCTACTCACTACTTTCTACCACTCTACTCTCTATATTGCTGTAACCAGCAATATAATCCCCCCATGCCGACCCCCCTACGCATCACCAACGCCAAAATCTACGACCCCGCCTCCAACACCCACGGCGTCGTCCGCGATCTCCTCATCGAAAATGGCAAGATCGTCTCCCAATTCTCCCCCTCCGCCGCCCCCCGCACCATTGACGCCCAAAACACCGTCCTCATGCCCGGCGCCGTCGAGGTCCACTCCCATGTCGCCTCCCTCCCCATCAACACCGCTCGCATCATCCAAGCCGTCTCCGGCTACGACACCATCGTCCCCACACCCCAGGAAGCCGACCGCCTCTACTCCCTCATGGGCTACACCACCGTCATCGAGCCCGCCGTCACCCCCCAGGGCGCTTCCACTTCCCACCGCCAACTCGATCTCCTCCCCCACATGGACGCCGGCCTCCTGGTCCTCATGGGCAACCACGAAGCCCTCATCGACCGCCTCGCCGAAAACGACCTCCCCGCCGCCAAAGCCATCGTCCGCGCACTCCTCCACCAGTCCAATGCCTTCGGCATCAAAGCCGTTAACCCCACCGCAGTCTCCGCATGGCGTCGTGACCCCTCCAAACACCACGTCGACACCCTCGACGACGCCATCCCAGGCACCGCCATCTCCCCCCGTGTCATGATCTCCTTCCTCGCAGACATGGCGGATGAACTCAACCTCTCCCATGGCGTCCACGTCCACGGCCCGCAACTCGGCGAACCCGGCAACGTCCACATCACCGCCGATCTCATCCACGCCATGCAGGGCAAACGCCTCCACCTCGCCCACCTCCAGTACTACGCCTACGCCAAAACCAACAAAGGCGGCTTCAAGTCCAGCCCCGACACCCTCCTTAACGCTCTGGCCGCCAATCCCCGCATCACCGTCGACCTCGGTATGGTCTCCTTCGGCCCCGCCTTTACCGCCACCGCAGACCTACCCCTCGAACACGCCCTCTACCGCCACGTCGGCGTCCCCGGCAAACCCGCACACTTCTTTGAATCCGGCAATGAAGACTGCTTCGGCCTCATGCCCCTCGTCCACGCCCACGACAACCCCACCCACGCCATCCAATGGGCCGCCGGCCTGGAACTCGCCCTCCTCGCCCCCGACCCCACTCGCGTCTCCCTCACCATCGATCACCCCAACGGCGGCTCCTTCCTTAACTATCCCCTCCTCATCGCCCTCCTCATGTCCAAACCCATGCGCGATGAACAACTCAAAGGCGCTCACGCAAACGCCGCCAAACGCACCGGCCTCGCCTCCATCACCCGCGAATACACCCTCTCCGAAATCGTCACCATCACCCGCGTCGCCCCCGCCAAAGCGCTCGGCTTGAAAAACAAAGGCCACCTCGCCCCCGGCGCTGACGCCGACATCGCCATCTACCCCGATAAAGCCTCCGACCCCCTCGCCATGTTCTCCCGCACCCTCTACACCATCAAAGCCGGCCAAGTCATCGTCGAAAACGGACAACTCACCTCCGCCGCACCCACCCGCGGCACCCGACTCTCCGCAAACATCCCCTCAGACGAACAAGGCCAAATCCTCATCAACCAACAGCTCGACCGCTCCGGCGCCTGCACCGGCGTCTAAAACACTCTCTTCATTTCCTTATCTTTGACCCGGGACCCGGGACTCAGGACACGAGACTTTTATGCCAAAAACTCACTGGGACCAAATGCTCCCCCACGAGTTCCTCGCCGCCCAGAACGCCTTTAGCGTCTGCTACATGCCCTACGGCTTAGCAGAGCCGCACGGCGGCTTCAACGCACTCGGCCTCGACTTCCACAAAGCCGCAGGCATCCTCGATCAAACCGCCAAAACCTACGGCGGCATCATCGCCCCCGCTTTCGCCTGGCACATCCAGGACCTCCCCGAATTCCACGACAACGGCCAAGGTCGCGGCTGGCTCTGCGATGTCGGCGTCAAGCGCTCCCTCGCTTCCTCCCTCCCCTACGACCTCTTCCTTCAAAACGTCCTCTATCACATCCGCGCCATGGACGCCGCAGGCTTCAAAGCCGCCATCCTCGTCACCGGCCACGGCGGCGGCCTCGAAGCCAACATGCGCCTCCTCACCGACTTTTACACCCGCCGCACCGGCTCTCCCATGAAAATCAAAGCCCTCATGGATTTCAGCCTCATCGATCCTTCCCTCCCCCACCGCGGAGACCACGCCGGCATCACTGAAACCTCCCAGCTCATGGCCCTTCACCCCGACATGGTCGATCTCAACCACACCACTGCACCCACCGAGCTGGGCGAAAAATTCGCCGGCTTTGTCGACTTCACCAAACCCACTCTCCCCTCCAAAGAAATCGGCGAAAAAATCATCGCCTCACAAGTCAAAAACCTCGGCGCACTCGCTCAGGAACTCCTCGCCTCCCACACGCCCCAATCCAACTGGCGCGCCCCCACCCTCAACGACACCGCCGCACTCTGGACACGCTTTGAACGCGCCACCCGCCGCTACTGGTACGGCTCATACAAAGAATCCCCAAACCCCACCTTCCCCGGCTGGGAAAACCTCGCCGAATAACCAATCCGGGTGGCACACTGCAACTGTCCGCAGTTGCGGTGTGTCTGCTGAATGTCACCGCTTAAGCCCAAATCCGTACAGCTCACCCCCACTCCCTCACCCCGCTCCCTCCCTCTGACAAGACCCAGAACCCAATACTCACAACCCAAGATCTGACATATCAGTTATAATCCCGCCCCTATGACAAACCAGACAAACCACACAAACACCACCACCGTCGACTTCTCCCGCTCCTACTTCCGCTTCCGCGTCGACCTCCTCACACAGCCCGCCATCACACTCTCCCACAAGATGCCCACGACGGAAAACAACGTCCGCATCAACCTTGAGTGCCGCCTCCAGCTCACCAACAAAAAATCCGGCCTCACCCGCACCTACGGCTTAGGCGCATCCTGCAAAACCGAACGCGTCGGCTCCGACAAAGACCTCTGGCTCCTCCCCAACGCCGACTTCAAGCCCATCGTCTCCGACCACGATTTCCTCATCATCAAGTCCTGGCAGAAGAAAAACATGGGCGTCATGCGCAACCCTGCCTCCCTGGGCCCTCAGCCCGAACGCCAGGTCGGCCTGGTCAAGGAAGCCTGGGCCACCTCCTCCCTCACCTTCAAAACCCTCCCCGGCCGCATCTTGAACACCACCGCCGAAATCATCGACGGCATCAAAGCCGAACTCCCCCTCGTCTCCCACACCGAATACACCACCGGCGACTGGCACGTCGTCATCGATCACCCCGTCAAAACCATCAACTACTCCCAGCGCGAAAACGTCTTCCAGACCGACACCGGCGCCCTCCTCCTCCCCGACCTCTCCCCCGAGCGCCTCGCCAAAGAAGAAAGCCTCGTCGGCTGCCTCGACCTGGCCTACTCCGCCTTCAACGCCCCCACCTGGGTCGAGTTCATCATCAACACCCCAACACCCCTCTCCGACACCCTCTCCGTCAACCACTACTCAAAACCCCTCCGCATCGACAACGTCCAAAACGCCATCATCCAACACGATTGATGAGTGAATGCGTAATAAACCATTGGGTGCCTGACACTGGGTGCCTGGGGCTGTTGTACTCAACTGCCCCAGAATCCCAGTGCACACTTCGAATCACCATTCACCAACGTACAGACCGCTTAACTCTGGACATCTTCCTCTTCGACTCTGGACGCAGGACGCAAAACGCAGAACGCAGAACGATTAACTCGTCGCCGGCGGCATCGCCGCCGCCCCGTACACCACATGCGCCAGCCTCACCCCTGCCCACGTCGCCATGAGACCAAACGCCACACTTATTCCAACATTTAAAATCGCTTTGTCATACCGCCCTTCAAACGCCAGGTTCATCGTCTCCAGGCTGAAGCTCGAAAACGTCGTAAACCCGCCCAACACACCCACCATCAACGCCGTCCGCAGCGTCTCCTGCTCCCGGTGCGGCCCGGCAAACGCCACCATCAAAAACCCGATTAAAAGGCATCCCAGCACATTGATCCCCACCGTCGCATACGGAAAGCTCGGCTTAAACGACTCATGCACCCAGTAACTGATCAAAAATCTCAACACCGACCCAACCGCCCCGCCCAACGCCACCACAAGCACATTCATCACCATAAACCACCTGGCTTTTTTGAAAAACTTTGAACACCTCAAAAAGACAACGATAATCAAAATCCTCCAGCCTTGATCCAGCCAAATTGTTATCCTTAAGGGGATGACATTATGGGCCATGCTTTCCGCCCAGCGCCATCCCCACAAGAAAGACCACCATGGCCACTCCCAAGCGCAGCGGCAAACAGAACGATATCCCGCTTCATGAAAAGGTGCGCCGCACCATCCTTCACCGCATCGAATCCGGTGAACTCAAGCCCGGCGATCTCCTGCCACCTGAACTTCAGCTCTGCACACAGATGAAGGTCAGCCGCATCACCATGCGACATGCGCTCCAGGCCCTCGTCAATGAAGGCTACCTTTCCCGCCGCCCCGGCTCCGGCACTTTCATCAAACGCCCTGAGCCCGCCAAGCCCGGTCAGGACAAGGTTGTCTCCCTCATCCTCACCAACGGCATCGGCGCCTTCATGATCGAAGTCATCCGTGGTGTCGAATCCGGCCTTCGTGAGCGCGGCCTCTCCCTCACCCTTGCACTCGCAAACGACGACGTCAAGCACGAACGCGAACTCATCTCCCAGGCCATCCAGGCAAAAGTCGGCGGCGTCATCATCTTCCCCGTCGACTCCCCCGAAGCCTTCCACCCAAACTGCTATCACTATCTCAAGCTCCAGGAAGCGCACATCCCCATGGTCTTCGTCGACCGCTACCTCTCTCAGCTCCCCGTGGGCTACGTGGTCGCCGCTGACGAACAAGGCATGTACCAGCTCACCAAGCACGTCATCAACCAGGGCCGCAAGAAAATCGGCTATATCGACCACGCCATCGCCGCCACCTCCGTCATTGACCGCTACGCAGGCTTCCGCAAAGCACTCAGCGAATCCAACCTCCCAGAAGTCGACCGTCTCGTCATCGACGCCCCCCGCGGCGTCACCGGCGATATCGAACTCGCCTACCGCCTCGTCAAAGACTCCCTCGCCAAACGCACCGACCAATTCGACGCCCTCGTCACCTGCAACACCTATTACGCCATCGGCGCTTTCCATGCCTTAAAGGAAATGGGCGTCAATGTCCCCAAGACCATCGCCCTCGCCGGCTTTGACGATATCCCCGAAGCCGCCGCTCTTGAAGTCCCCCTCACCGTCTTCAAAGCCCCCGTCGAGGAAATGAGCCGCGCCGCCGCCAACTACATCGCCGACAAGATCGAACAGCCCAGCCGTCCCGACGTGCGCAAGCACCTCCCCGGCCAGGTCATCGCCCGCGCCTCCTGTGGCGAAACCTCCAACCCCGCCACCGGTCGTATCGGTCTCTACAAAGGCAAAGCCGTCAATATCTAACCCTTTCCGGGTGGCACACAACGCCATTGTTGCCAATTGGGTGCCACGGTTTTGAGCCCAACTCAAACCGTGTTTTGCGCGTGCCTACGCACTTGATATTCCATCCCTCAAATCACAGCTTCCCGCCCCATATCTTCATCTCTCTTCGTAAATGCCTCTTCAAATCTGGTGAATCTTGTAAAAATTCCGCCTCTGCTTCCATCCCACTCCTCCTCTTTTCCTCACTCCCCACTTGACAATCCCCCTCATCTACCACCAAATGTAATAACATACAGTACCCACATTCACGGAACACACCATGAACCCCGTCGCCACATCCACCTCTTCCGCCAAGTCCATCCCCCACATCTCCCTCCCCGGCAACATCCAGATCGATATCTCCTCCACCAAAGCCGGCAAGTTCAAAGGCTTTGGCCAGGTCCGCGTCGGCGCCACCCCCCTCCGCACTGACAAACGCGCATGGCGCCCCTTCTTCGCCACCCCCCAGGGCCTCAGCTACACCGAATTCGAACTCCTCTCCACCACCCCCACCGCCACCGGCGGCGTCACCCTCAAGCTCGCCGCCACCGCACACCCCACCCAGATCACCGAGGAAACTGACGAATACCTCGGCGACATCATCGACCTCACCCTCCCCGATGAACCCGTCACCGACACCCTCTTCATCGACTTTGAACCCACGAAGCAAACCCTCGGCGGCATTCCCTTCGTCGGCTTCAAATACCGCTACCGCTTCGACCTCGCCGGCGGCCGCCAGATCTATCGCCTCTTCGACGAAGCCACCTGGGAAATCTCCGGCAAGCTCCAGGGCAACAATCTCCTCTTCCAGGGCCAGTGCAACCCCCCCGCCCCCAAGCTCACTAAGGAAGACTACTTCACCACCGCCTGCAACTACTACGGCGCGGAAATGGGCGCCGTCATGGGCCCGCCCAAGCGTGTCTCCTTCCAGCGCCTCCCCCGCGTCGGCACCCTTCAGGCCTTCGACTTCCTCTCCCACCCCGATGGCGTCCTCGTCGGCCTTTACGAGCCCATGCTCGAAGTCCTCTCCATCCTTCAGACCGGCATCGGCGAGGACTTCCTCCACATCGCCGACGAACACCGCTTCGACATGACATCCTCCGGCCAAACCATCTGGAAGCACATCCTCTTCCATGCCGGTGGTTTGAAGCGCCACGCTGAGCGCAACCTCTGGTCCGACATCCTCGACCAGGAACACAACAAGATCCGCGCCCGCTACAAAGTCGAACCTTCCCCCGTCAACCCCCGCGTCTGGATTCCCCAGATCGACAAGCCCTTCGCCGAAATCGACGGCATCAAGTTTCCCCGCGAACACGCCCTCTACGAAATGGCCAACCGCTGGATCCCCCGCTGGGCCGCCATGGGCGTCAAGGAAATCTGCTGCCACTCCCTTTGGGTCTCCGACTACACCGTCGACCGCTTCAAAACCAAAGCAGACGAAGGCATGCACGGCGCACTCAACGTCGGCTCCATCTGCAACGTCCGCGTCCACGAAATCGATGCCACCTGGGGCGGGCCCGACGCCGTCAAATACTTCTGCGACGCCGCACACAAGCACGGCATCACCGTCCAGCTCTGGTTCGCCACCCACCTCGGCCGCCGCGCGCCCATCTTCAAGGAACGCCCCGACTTCATGCTCATGGCACGCGACGGCCTCCCCAACGGCGGCGGCTTCGGCCACCAGACCATCATCACCGTCGATCTCAACAACCCCGACGCCTTCAAATTCATCCTCGACAAGCTCGTCGCCCTCCACAAATACACCGGCTTCGACGGCTTCTTCCACGACTCCTACGGCAACATGACCTTCCTCCCCATCGGCTATAACACCGAACACCGCCGCGGCCAGCAGGATGCCTACGGCCGCCTCGTCCACGAACTCCAGAAAGCCGGCATGAAGACCATGACCGCCGAGGGCATCGGCGCACTCGCCACCCCCCACTTCGGCATGGGCCTCCTCAAACAGCACTCAAAACGCGGCAACTACCAGTACGCCCTCGAATGGTGGCTCGAAGACGTCGACATGTCCTTCCGCATGAACTACGGCATCGGCACCGGCAAGTGGGAAGGCGAAATGGCCGGCCACGCCGAGCCCTTCAGCTTCAACTGCATGGCCTACGGCGGCCGCTTCGGCTTCACCGAATATGTTAAAGGCTGGGAATCCTGGTCCGGCTGGATCATGGATCACAACAAAATCCTCGGCCAGATCGACCTCCGCGGCGCTCGCCGCGAAATCCTCGAAGGCTGCACCGCCGTCCTCTGGCACATGGCCGATGGCTCCCAGACCCTCTTCGTCATGGAACCCACCAACCACACCATCCCCGCCGGCAAATCCGTCAAACAAATCACCCCCGCCGGCCCCCTCCCCGCCGAACTTAAAAACAACACCCTCTCCGCCCCCAAACACACCGTCTACACAATTAAATAACCCGATTTTCCATTCAGGGTGGTGCGGTACGGCCCCAAGCCGTGCTGTGTCTTCCGCGCGCCCTCAATAATGAGGGTGTAAGATGCTGCCAACTGGCCTCTTCCCTCTGACAGAACCCAGAACCCAAGACCCAGAACCCATCTTCAGGACCCCCCATGCCCTTCAAAATCGGTGTCATCGGCTGCGGACGCCACGCCACCCGCGTGCA
>CAZGOM010000073.1:0-25975 GCA_964527265.1 uncultured Phycisphaeraceae bacterium
CCCAGTTCCTTGCTGCGGGCTTCGGCGGCCTTGATGGCGGCGACGAGGATGAACTTGAGGTTGTTGGATTCCATGTGAGTGATGGCGGCGTGGGTGGTGCCGTTGGGGCTGGTGACCTTGCGGCGGAGTTCTTCGGGGGAGTCGTCGGATTCCAGCAGGAGTTTGGCGCTGCCAAAGAGGGTTTGGGCGGTGAGGAGGCGGGCGTGGTCGCCCAGGCCCAGTTCGCGTGCGGCCTGCTCCATGGCTTCGGCAAGGAAGAAGAGATAAGCCGGGCCGGAGCCGGAGACGGCGGTGATGGCGTCGATGAGCTCTTCCTTGACGGTGACGGCTTTGCCGGCGGAGCCAAAGAGGGTAAGGGTGAGGGCTTCATCGCCGGGTTTTGCGCCCGGGCCGGTGGCGACACCCGCCATGCCTTCCCCGGACATGAGGGGGGTGTTGGGCATGACGCGGACGACGCGGAAGGGGCCTGGTTTGCCAGCGGCTTCGATGAGGCCGGAGAGCTTTTGGACGGTGATGCCGGCCATGATGGAGATCAGGACATGTTCGGGGTGGAGGTTGGCGGCGAGGTCTGCGGCGAGCTGGCCGACGGTCTGAGGTTTAACGGCGATCAGGATCTGGTTGGATTCCTTGATGACCTGGGCGTTGGATTCGACGGCGCGGACGCCGAAGGATTCAAAGAGATCGCGGCGTGCGGGGCTGGGATCAGAGGCGATCATCTGGGAGGCCGGGAGGATGTTGGCGTTGATGGCGGCTTTGGCGATGGCTTCGGCCATGTTGCCTGCGCCGAGGAAGCCGAGGGTGTAGCGGTGGGTGGGCATGTGGGGCTCTGAAGAGGGTCTGGGGTATAGGGTCTGGGGTCTGGCCAGAAATTTAAGAAGCAGAATGATACGCGGCAGACAGCTTATTGTTTTTTGGGAGTGAAGGATTCGAGCCAGTGGTCGCGGGTGGATTTGGCGTCGGCGAGGGTTTTGTGCAGGGGGGCGGAGTCGGGTGCGTTGAGCTGGTTTTTGAATTCGGTGAGGGCGTGGATGTATTGGTCGATGCCCTGGGAGACGGCTTCTTTATTGGCCAGGAAGATTTCGCGCCAGAGATCGGGGTCGCCGGAGCCGATGCGGGTGGTGTCGCGGAAGCCGGTGGAGGCGACGGATGCGCATTCGGGGTGGGCTAGGCCAAGGTTGATGAGGCAGGTGGCGGCGGCGTGGGGGACATGGCTGACGAGTGCGACGGCGCGGTCGTGTTCGTGAGGCGTCATCTGGATGATGCGCATGCCGACGGCCGACCAGAGGGTGGTAACGATGGCGAGGGCGTCAGGCGCGGCGTCAGCGGGAGGGGTGAGAATGCAGGGTTTTTGGTCAAAGAGGTTGTTGCAGGCGTTGGTAGGACCTTTTTTTTCCGAGCCGGCCATGGGGTGCGCGCCGATGAAGCGGGGAGCAAGGGGGCCAAGATTGGCGGCGGCATGAGCTGCAACGGTGGCCTTGGTGGAGCCGACATCGGTGATGATGACGGCAGGTTTGGCATGGGCGGCGATGGCTTGGAAGGTGGCTTCAAAGGTGTTGATGGGGCCGGCGAGGATGATTAAATCGGCGGTTGCGAGGGCTTTTTCGAGATTGGGCTGGGCCTGGTCGATGCATCCGGCGACGAGGGCTTTATCGAGGCTGGCCGGTCGGCTGCCGGTGCCGATGAGGGTGCCGCGGAAACCGTGGTGCTTTAAGGCCAGGCCGAGGCTGCCGCCCAGAAGGCCGGTGCCGACGAGGGTGATTGTTTTAATCGGGAATAAACTGCTCAGAGCCGTCATGGGCATTACAATATCAGGACTTGCGGGCCGGTTCACCGGACGCGATCAGTTCTAACCGATAGGTGCATGATGAGCGGATACACCGGAACGTATGAGTTGGAATTCGAGCGCCCCCTGACGGCGCTGGAGCGGCAGATCACTGAGTTGGAGGCCCACGCGGGCGAGCAGGGCGTTGACCTGAACGATGAACTGCGCAAGCTGAGGCAGAACCACACGGCCATGCTGCGCAAGATTTACGAGAAACTTTCACCCTGGAACACGGTGCGGGTGGCGCGGCACCCGGGCCGCCCGCAGGCGATGGACTACATCAACGCGATCGCCAAGGATTTCTGCGAACTGCATGGTGACCGGCGCTATTCCGACGACCGGGCGATCATCACCGGGTTTGGCCGCATCGGCACGCATAAATGCATGATCGTGGGGAACCACAAGGGCCGTGATGTGAAGGAGCGGATCTCGTGCAACTTCGGCATGGCGCATCCGGAAGGGTATCGCAAGGCGCTCTTGAAGATGAAGATGGCGGAGAAGTACGGCCTGCCCATCGTGACGCTGGTGGACACGCCGGGCGCTTACCCGGGCATCGGCGCGGAAGAGCGCGGGCAGGCGGAAGCGATTGCGGTGAACCTGCTGGAAATGAGCCGCATCAAGGTGCCGATCGTGAGCATCGTGATCGGGGAAGGGGGATCGGGCGGGGCCTTGGGCATTGCGGTGGCGGACAAGGTGGCGATGATGCAGTATGCGTGGTACTCGGTGATCAGCCCCGAAGGGTGCGCGGGCATTTTGTGGAAGAGTGCCAATCCGGAAAACAACCAGCTGGCGGCGCAGGCGCTGAAACTGACGGCGGAAGACAATCTGACCAACGGCACCATTGACGATGTGATTGAAGAACCCCTTGGGGGGGCGCACCGCAACCCGATGTTGACGGCGGAGCGGATGGAGCGGTGGGTGAGCCAGTCGCTCAAGGAACTCAAAAAGCTGCCGGAGCAGAAGCTCCTGGATAAACGGTTTGAGCGGCTGCGGAACATGGGGCGGTTTGAAGAGGCGGGAGTGGCCAATAAGTAAGAGAAGGTACAAGGGATAAGGTACAAGGGATAAGTAAGAATCAGACACCGTGAATTGCGGCGGCTGGTGACAGGGCGTTGATTTTCATGATTTTGACGCAGGTTGCAGATTTAACGTTGGCGCCGACTTTGAGGCCCCTTATTCCTGCGGGGCAGGAAGGGGTGGTGCGGGCGTTTGACTGGATTGCGGGGGCGGGATTCCGGTCGGTGCAGCTTGATGCGGCGGTGCCGGGATTGAGGCCGCGTGAGCTTTCAGAGCGGTCGCGCAAAGACCTGGTGGGGGCGATGTCACGACGCGGGTTGATGGCGGCGGGCGTGGATTTGTTTATTCCGCGCAAGCATTATCTGGAAGCCGAGCACGTAGACCGAGCGGTGGCGGTGACGGTGGATGCGATTGGCTTGGCGCATGACCTGGGGCGCGTGCCGCTGCACTTGGGACTGCCGGTGAAGGGGCTGGGGACGGATGTGAAAAAGGCGCTGCTTGAGGCGGCGGATGGCCGAGGGGTGAGGCTTTGCGTGCAGTGTGAGGATCAATTGACCAGTGGGATGGAGTGGGTGGTGTCCGAAGAGGTGAAGACGATGGGGCTCTCTTTAGACCCGGCGACGCTGCTGGGATTGGGCATGGATCCTGTGAAAACGGTGCATCAGCACGCGGCGGCGCTGGCTGGGGCGCGGCTAAGCGATGCGCTGTTGCAGGCGGAGGGGGCTGGGGATTCAGGATCGGTGGGCTCGGGCATTCGCTGCGCGGTGGGGGAAGGTGAGCTGGATGTGATGATGTACCGGCTGGCGCTGGATTTGGTGAAGGGGCGTTCGGGGCCGGTGGTGCTGGATTTGCGGGGGCTTGCCCGGGCGACGGATGCCGCGCGGGCGGGGAAGAAGGCGTGGGATGGTGCGGGGTTTGGATAAAGGGTTTTGAAATGGCGGACACGAGTGAACGGTTGCTGGGGCGGGTTTGCAGGGCGTTGGATGCGATTGTGAAGGCGGGCGAGCCGTACGGAGGTTTGTTTCCATCAATGATGGATCGCACGACGGGGGCGATGCTGATGGAAGCGCCCGAGGGCATTCCCGGGCAGCGGATTCATGACCGTTCGATCCGCGGGAGCAATCTGATTCATGATGAATCGACACTGATGACGCTGTATGCGCTGGGGGGCGTGGATGGGAAGTATCCGGTGGCGGCGGACCGGTACTTGAAACGGTTTGCAACGCACTGCACGAACACGCCAACGGGGCTGTTTCCGTGGGGTGAGCATGCGTATTGGGATTTGTTGCTGGATTGCGTGGGCAACAGTTATGTGGCGTCGGGAAGCCGCGTGGTGGGGACGACGCATGATCAGCTTCGTGCGGTTCCGGGATGGCTGTGGGAGAAGCTGGCGGTGTTTAATCCCAAATGCGTGGAGCGGTTTGGCGAAGGGTTGCATGGGCACTGGCTGCCGGCGGGGAACGGGATGCCGCTGGAATACACGCGGCATGCGTACCTGGACAGCCCTGAGCCGTACGCAGGCGGGCATTTGAAGGATAATGCGCCGGATTTTCCGCGGCATGGGGGGTTCTACATTTTTGACTGGGCGCATGCATACCGGGTGAGCGGGCGGCAGATCTTTCTGGATGAGATCCAGACGATGATGGATTACTGGTGGAACAAGCGGCGGGAGGATGGGCTGCTGCTCATTGAAAGCCGGGAGCGGCCGGACCATCAGATGCAGGGCGCACTGGCGCTGGCGCAGACGGTGTCGCTGGCGGCAAGCCTGCTGGAGGCAAGCGATGTGCTGGAGGGGTCGCAGCCGGGGATGGCGGCGGAGATGCGGCGGCGTGCGCGGGTATATGTGGAAGGGTTTTTGGGCGCGCCGCACAAGCTGGAGGAAGGGGTGTTTTTGCTGCTGTGGCATCCAACCATGCCAGAGCGGACGCGGCTGTCGCCGGTGTGGGGGAGCAAATATGGACATACGCCCGCGTCATACACGGCGGGGACATGTTTGTGTGTGTATCGAATGACGGGTGATCTGCGGCTTTTGGATTGGGCGGCGGCGGTCGGACGCGGGTATCTGCGCGAGGCAATGCCGAGTGGGACACCGGTGCCGGCGATGGATGCGGGAATGGGGATTGGATTGCTTTGTGACCTGTACGACATCACACGAGAGGAAGTGTGGCGTGAGAGTGCTTCGGTGCTGGCGGAGCGGGTGGAGGGCGTGTACTTCGATGATGCCCCGCTGCCCCGCGGCGCAGCGGGGATCGATTGGTATGAATCGCAGATGGGGCCGGGGTTTTTGCTACACGGGATGGCGCGCTCGGCTTTGCTTGCGCAGGGGGCGGAAGGGTGCCCGCTCGGGCCGGATTACACGGGGCGTTAGGGGGTCACGTTGCGGATCATTCGGCGTTTATCGACATGTGGGGCGACCTTAACGAATAAAAGCCGTGTGGCACTGCCTGGGTCCTGTGGCGTGAACCTTCAGGCGGGTTGTTTGCCTGTCCAGGTAGCACCAGGTGTGAGCTGGCCGTTTTGAACGAAGCCTTCGGGGCGGCTTTCAAGTTGCTTGGTGAGTTTGGCGCGCCAGGCGTGGGCGAGGGAGAGGTTCTGGCCGTCCTGAATCAGGTTCTGTTTTTCCAAGGGGTCGACTGAGAGGTTGAAGAGCTGCTCGTTGCCGGTGTTGGTGCGCCAGACGAATTTGTACTGCCCGTCGGTGAGGGCGTGGAAGGCCTGGTCTTTGCCGTAGCAGGGGCTGTGTTCGAAATGGAGGGTTTCACGGACGGCATTGGTTTTGCCCTGAAGGATGGGCATGAGGGATTTGCCGTCGAGGCCAGGGGGCGGGGTTGCACCGGCCAGGTCGAGGAAAGTGGGCATGAGGTCTTCCAGGCAGACGGGCGTTTCGCAGACGGTGCCGGGTTTGATGCCCAGTTCCGGCGAGCCGTTGATGAGCATGGGGATGTTGGCGGAGCCTTCGTAAGGTTCGCATTTGCGGAAGAGATAGTGGTCGCCGAGCATTTCGCCATGGTCGGAGGTGTAGACGATCAGGAACTGACGGCCATTTTTCCAAGAGTGCGATTTGAATTCGTTGATGAGCCAGAGGAACTGGGAGTCCAGATGGTCGATGAGGCCGTAGTATCCGGCGCGGCATGAGAGGAGAGCTTCGCCGGTGAGGTTGCAGCGAGGTGATTCCAGCCCGCGAGCACGGATGGCCTTGGTGTCGGGGGGCGTGGCCCAGGCGCCGATGGCGGGGTCGGGGACGCCGGTGCGCAGGTAGCGTTCGAAGAAATCACGCGGGGGAAGGAGCGGCGGGTGGGGCGCGTAGGTGGAGACGTTGAGGAAGAGCGGGCAGGTGGCGTCGGCCTGTGAGAGGAATTCGCGCGCCTGGTTGAAGATCCAGGTGGTGGGATGAAGGTGCTCAGCATGGGGCCAGGGGCGGGCGTCGTAGCCGTTGTTGGTGAGGCCGATGGAGCGGACGCCGCCGGGGACGGCCGCCTGGATCTGGCGGGCGTAAATATCATCCTGGCTGTAGCAGGAGCCGGAGATGGTCTGGTCGTACCCGTAGCGGGCGGAGGCGGGGGATTGATGCATGGTACGGCCGACGAGGACAGTCTGGTAACCGGCATCGCGGAGGGCGCGGGGCATGGTGGTCATGGAAGGTGGTATGGGAACGTTATCGATGTACCCGGTGACGCCGTTGTTGGCTGGGTGCTTTCCGGTGAGCATGGCGCGGCGTGCGGGAATGCAGGAGGGACATGTGGAATAAGCACGGCGGAAAAAGGCGCCAGAGCCACCCAGGGCGTCCATGTTGGGTGTGAGGATGGTGGGGTGGCCGGCGATGGAGAGGGTGTCGCCGCGGTGCTGGTCGGACATGATGAAGAGGATGTTGGGTTGCATGGCGGAGGGGTCTGGGGTTGAGGGTCTGGGGTCTGGTCAGAGGGGATCAAGAACATGGTAGGGGAAATGGGGCCGACTGTGGAGGGAGTGGAAATGGGTTGAATTGAGGTTGCATTCAACGATCTATTTACTATGATCGTAGTAATTACGACGTTTGTAGTAGATGGAGATGGTCATGGTGAAGAAGCAGGTTGCAGGCAAGCCCAGTGAAGCGGAATTGCAGATCCTTGGAGTGCTGTGGGACCACGGGCCGCTTTCGGTGAAGGATGTGATGGCGCAGATGCCCGACGGGCGGGAGCGAGCGTACACGACGGTGCTGTCACTGCTTCAGGGGATGGAAAAGAAGCGGCTGGTGACACATGAGGCGGTGGGACGGTCGCATGTGTTTCAGGCGGCGGTGGAACGAGGGAAGGTGACGGGCGGTGTCCTGGAGCGATTGGTCCAGTATGCGTTTGGGGGGCGCGCATCGGCGGCAGTACAGCAGTTGCTGGAGGGGAAAAAAGTGAGTGCGGAGGAGGTGGACGCGATCAAGGGGCTGCTCAAGGAGTATGAGAAGCAGCGCGAGGAGGGGAAAAAATGATGGGTTTCCAGGACATGGTCGAAGCTGCGCGGCCTGTGAGCGAGCGGCTGGCGCCGGTGCTGCTGCACTCGCTGTGGCAGGCGGGGTTGGCGGCGGGGGCGTTGTGGGTGGGGCTGCGGTTGGCGCCCGCCGGCAGGCCGGGTTTGCGATATGGGATGAGTTTATGCGCGATGGCGGTTGTGTTGGCGTGCGTGGCGGGAACGTGGGCGTGGGAGGGCGCAGGCAGTCCTGCCGCGGGAGGTGCAGTCATGGGGCCGGCTGCCGCGGTGGTGAAGAAAGCGGCAGTGAAATTCAATTTTGAGCCGGGGAACGGAGCGGAGAATTCGAGCGCTCCGGGTGCGCTTGTGAGTCGTGTGGATGCCCCCGACAAGCTGCCGGAGCCAGTGGGGATGGGTTGGAAGCAGTGGCTGGGCCTGGCGTGGGCGCTGGGGGCCGGATGGAGCTTGGCGCGATGCGTATGGGGTGTGACGGGCGCAGGCTGGCTGATCCGGACATCGCAGCCGGTGATGACCGGAGAATGGCTGGTGATGATGGAGGAGGTGAAAGGGCGGCTGGGGATGGGGGGGCGATTGATGTTGGCGCTGAGCGGGCATGTGGTGGTTCCGACGGTGGCGGGTTTTTTACGGCCAGTGGTGTTGATTCCAGACTTTGCCGCGCCGGGGCTGACGGGAGAGGAGTTGAGACTGATCCTGGCGCATGAACTGGCGCATGTGCGGAGGCATGACCTGTGGGTGGGGCTGTTTCAGGCAGTGGTGGAGGCGCTGCTGTTTTTCAACCCGGCGTTGCGGTGGATATCGCGCCAAGCGAGTTTGGAGCGCGAGTGCTGCTGCGATCAGGATGCGACGGCGGTGTGTGAGGGTGATGCCGCGGCATATGCGGCGCTGCTGGGCAATTGGTTATCTCAGGAAGCCAGCGGGCCGGGGAGGATGTCGGTGGCATTGGCTTTGGATGGCGCGGGGAAGGGGGGATCCCCCGTGCTGGAGCGTGTGGCGCGGGTGCTTTTCCCAGGTCGACGTGTGGCGCGGCGTGCGCCGGTGTGGGCGCTGGCGACGGGCGTGGCGGCGTTTTTGCTGCTGGGGCTGGGGACGGGGGCGGCGGCGGAGGCGATCGTGAACGCGATGACGCCGCAGGAGCGTGTGGAGATACTGGCAAAGGCTCAGCCCAAGCCGTTGGAGGGGCGCGCGAATTCGGCGCATAGGGCAGTTACCAAATTGGTGGTGAAGGTGAAGGCCGCGCCGGGAAAAGAAATCGGGCCAGGGGGGCGGGTGTGGGTCTATCACATTGACCGCAGATATAACGCGGTTTCGGGAGATAGCGAAGAGGTCGCTCTTGATCGCAGCGCCACCTTTCTGGGGATCTGGGATATGACGCGGATTTGGGGGATGAGGGTGGGAATGGTCGAACCCCTGACTGGCGTCACCGCCACTGAAATGGTGAATCTCAAGGAAGATCAACTGGATAGAACGGTGGAGATCGAAGTCGGAAAAGGGAAGCAGAGGTCTGTCCGTGTGACCAATGAGAAAGGTGACCCGGTGGCGGGGGCGGATGTGGCAGCAGCGATTCTGTTTGAAAATAAAGCGACAGAGGAACCAGCAGGACAGCGGCTCGGCAAGACCGATGCGGCAGGCCGCCTGGATTTTTCGGTGGATTCGCCGTATCCGGTGCTTGTGTCGGTGTTTGCCGATGGCGCTGGGCCGGCATCGGTGCGGCTGGATCCTCAGGGATCTCAAGAATCGAAAGTGATCGTGAGGGCCGCGAAGCCGACGACGGGGCGGGTTGTGTCCGGCAAAACAGGGCAGCCGATGGCACATGCGCGCGTAGAAGCGAAGGGCGCGCCTTATACCGCCACGACCGATGCCGACGGACGCTTTGAACTCCAGGGATTGCAGCCGGGCAGGCGATACTTGCTGCTGGCTGATTATGGCAGCGGATATGCGGAGAATGTGGAGGCCGGAACCGATGTCGGGGATGTGAGAGCGGGCGAGGTGATTATTCGCGGGCGGGTAATCGACCCACAGGGGCTGCTGCTTTCGGGCAGGGGAACGCTTTACTGTTTGATCAGAGGCGGGTCATCGTCCACCCGGGTGCTGGAGATGAAAAAGGGAGAGGGAGCGCAAGTGCATTTTGTGACCCGTTCCGCGAAGCCGGGCAACCTTCGGCTCCAATGCGTCGGGGAAGGGCGGAATTGGATCCTGTATGACCAGCCGCTTACGCCCGGCAAGGACGAAGATCTGGTGCTGGATCTGGGCAAGGCCATGGGGCCACGGGCCGAACAGTGGCCGGTGACGTTCAAGATCACCGTGCCTGAAGGTGAGCCGGTGCCGGTGGGAGTGCTGATGTTGTCGCCCGCGCTGGACGGAACGGGAGAGATCCGTTTTGAAGCGCAGGACAAGGGGGTCAAAACAGTCATGCTGCCGGCCTTTATTCGGTATTCATACGATTCATCCACCAGGTTTCCCGGATTCCGCTTGGGCAGGGCGCCGGACTTCAAACTGGAAGAGGGGACGGTCCACAAAGAGGTGAATGTGGAGCTGATGCCGGCGGGTGCAGTATTGGGGAAAGTGACAAATGCAGATGGATCGCCCTGCACTTTTTTTAAGGTGCGAGTATTTCATGTGACCCCCAAAGGCGATTGGCGCAACGAAGAAGAATTACCGCTCAGGCAACAGGAACGGGAGCAAGGCAGGTTCGTATGGCATGAGTTGGAGATGGGGGTCACATATGGGCTGAAGGTGACGGTGCAGGGGCGGGACGGCAAGGATGTGGAACATGTGATCGGGCCGTACACGATCACCCGGGAACGGCCCGTGCGGGAAGTGAACTTGGTGGCGCGGTGAGGAAAGGAAGCAGACTTTGAGTTGGCAGACGCTGGTGAATGAGATGCGGCCCGTGTGGGCGCAGTTGGTGCCGGTGTTGATGCACTCGCTGTGGCAGGCGGGTTTGATCGCGGCTGTGCTTTGGGCAGCGCTGAAAATGACGCCGGGGGGGCATGCGCGACGGCGGCATGCGATGAGCTTGTGGGCGTTGGTTGCGGTGGTGCTGGCAATGGGGGGAACGTGGGGGGTCGGTTGGATTGAGAGGCAAGGCCCGATTCCGGGCGGGTCGGCTTCTCTATCCCGTCACCCCAGTGCCACGGCAAGGGGTTGGGCGGTCGGGCCGGAGGCGGGCAAGCTAAAGACATCGAGCGCGGTGGTGGTGAGGGGAGGGTCGGAGTTTAAGATCCCAGAGCAGCGGCAGATGGAGTGGAAGGATTGGGTGGGACCAGTGTGGGCTCTGGGGACCGCCTTGGGATTGGCGCGCTGCATGGTAGAGATGTTGAGCGCACGTCGGCTGATGCGCACGGCAAGTCCAGTGACAGACCCGGCATGGCTGGCGGCGCTTGCGCGGGCGCGGGAGGCGCTGGGGATGAAGCCTGGGGTGGTGCTGGCGATCAGTGACCGCGTGATGGTGCCGACTGTGGTGGGGTTTTTAAGGCCGATGGTGTTGATTCCCGGGTTTGCCGCGCCGGGTTTGAAGGCGGAGGAATTGGCGTTGATCCTTGCGCATGAGCTGGCCCATGTGCGGCGGCAGGATTTATGGATCGGTCTGTTTCAGGCATTGTTGGAGGCGGTGTTATTTTTCAATCCCGGGCTGCGGTGGATTTCCCGCCAGGTGAGCGTGGAGCGGGAATGCTGTTGCGATCTAGATGCTACGGGTATTTCACAGGCTGGGCCTGTGCCGTACGTGGAACTGCTGGCACGATGGCTGAGCCAGGAGGTGAACGAAGCAGGAAGGCTGTCTGTGGCGATGGGTTTGGATGGGCGTTACGAAGCGAAGCTGCCGGTGTTGGAGCGCATTTCGCGGGTGTTGTTTCCGGGGCGACGCGTGGCGCGGCGGATTCCAGTCTGGGCGCTTTCGGCGGGATTGGGGGCGTTTGTTCTTCTGGGAGCGGGGGCAGGATTGGCGGCGCAGGCGGTGGTGAAGGCGTGGACGCCTGAGCAGCGCGTGAAAGAGCTGGTGAAGGCGCAACCTGTGAATGCGCGCACAGAGGAGGAGGCGACCAAAGACACGCAAATCATGGTGGAGGTGGAAACGCGGGCAGCTCCTGGCCAGACACTTGGTCCCGGGGGGATGATGCAACTAGCGGGTGTGCGTAGTTCCGGTGCGGGGTGGTACACGCAGACGGTCGATAAACCCGGAACGCAGTCGTTTCAATGCTCATCGATGGGTGTGATATGGGTTGCTTTAATGGACCCATCCACAGGCGTGAGTGTGGCGGGACCGCTGGTGCCAGGCGAGAGATCGCGGTTCGATAAAGTGAAGATGGAACTGGAAGCGGGACGAGGAAGCGTGCGAACGGTGACGGTGGTGCGTGAGGACGGGTCGGTTGTGGCGGGCGCTCAGGTGGGTGTACAGGTGGCATGGACGGCGGATATGAAGGGGAACCTGATGGGGGGAAACAAAATTTGGACGACCGATGGGAACGGGCAGGCGATGTTCAAGGTGGATAGCGCGTTGCCGATTCTGGTGTGGGTGATGGTGGAGGGCTGCCTGCCGGGGCGGGCACGGCTTGAGCCTAAGGGGCCGGATGAAGTACGGGTGGTGATGAAGCGCGGCGTACCTACCACGGGGCGGTTGGTATGGGCCGCGACGGGCGAACCAGCGTTGGGAGTGGAAGTGGAGGTGATTGCGTATCGGTATAAGGATTCCACGCCTGCGCCATACTCGGGATGGGGCGGGACGCTGAATACAGGCCGCGTGTCGCCGCCGGTGAAGACGGATGAGAAGGGCATGTTTACACTGCGCGTCCTTGAGAAGGACTGGCTTTACACGCTGGTGGCGCGTGACGTCCAGGGGAAGCCTGTGGCGCTGATAACGGAAGTGATGGCGGGGACCGATCTGGGTGATGTGCGTGTGGGAACGGTGCGAATTTCCGGCACTCTCAGTGACCCTGACGGGTTGATGAAGGGTGATCCGGTCAGGTTGTGGCTGGTGACCCGGTATGGCACGGAAAAAGATCCCTACCGCGATGGCGGCGTGGAAATCAAACCCCGGAAAGCCAAAGGGGGTGGATGGACATTCGATACCGGTGAAGTGTGTCCGGCACTGATGGAAATCAAGGCCAACAGCGCGACGGTTTCGGGGGTGATTTATGAAGCGAATCCCAAGCCCGGCGAGGCAATCAAGGATGTGGTGCTGGACCTGGGGCAATTGACGCCGCGCACCAAAGCGATGTCGTCGGTAACGTTCAAACTCGTGGTTCCCGAAGGCGAACCGGTGCCAGTTGGGGTGCTGGGGCTTTATCCGGTAGGAAGCAGGTTTCACGACGTGACTTTTACCAAGGAAGACCAGGGTGAAAAGACCGTGATGCTTCCTTCCGGCGCGAATGTCGTCTGGACATCCACCACACTATTTCCCGGGTTTAAAGTAGAAAACGCAGCCAACTTCAAGGTTCAAGAGGATGCGAGCACCAAAGTGGTTACGTTGAAGCTGGAGCCGGCAGGGGCTGTGGTGGGCCGGGTGGAGATGATGGATGGTAAGGCGTGGCCGTTGTTTGATGTGGATTCCTATGAAGTGAATGGGAAGGGGGTCGAGAAGAAAAGGTCCAGCCCGATTGATTCGCAGGCGATGCAGGCGAAGGGAAAGTTCACGGTGGATGAACTGGAATTCGGTAAGACGTATGTAGTGAAGGTGACGGTGGTTCGGGCGACGGGTGAGAAGACTGAGCACCGGCTTGGGCCGTACCTGATCACCAAAGAACAGCCTGTGCGAAATGTGGAGTTGCTGGTGGGGAAGCAGGGGACGACGGTGGTGAAGTAAACAGGGACTTTTGATGCTTCATTATCAGGCGGGGGGGGATTATGACTAGTCGTCGGGGACGTCATCGGCGTGAGCAACGCGGGTCGTCTTCGGGCATTCTGTGCGATCCGGTTTGGCTCAGAATTGAATCGGGACGCCCTCGTCCTTCCACTTACGGACGAGCAATTGAATGTCGGCCATGGCGGCTTCGATGCGTTTGACCGAGTCGTTCAAGTTGTTGTAGAGCGAGGGGTCATTGATGAGTTTGCCGGTGGTGCCTTCGCCGGCGCGGGCGGTGTCGAGGAGTTTCTTAGCGGAGTTGAGCGCGCTGGAGAGTTCGTCCGCAGTGGCGATGTATTTCTTGGCGAGGCTGTTGACCTGTTCGCGGGTGTCCTTGGCCAGGCCGTTGAATTCGTCGGCGCCCTTGTCGAGCTTTTCCATAACCGAGCGGGCCTTGGCGGCGGTGGCGGTGATGTCCTCACGGAGTTTTTTGTCATTGACCCATTTATCCAGGCCTTCGACGACGCGTTCAACTTCCTTGACGCGCTGGTCGACGCGGAGCGTGATGGAATAAAGGTTGGCCTTTTTGGGGTCCTGATTTACTTCATCGAGAGTGCGTTGCGCGGTCATTTCCTTGATGTTGGAGCCGACGGCGGTCCATTCGGCGCTGAGCTGCGTGAAGGCTTCGGAGGCGTTGTGAAGGTCGCGGATGGGTTCCTTGAGCGCGGCGCGGATTTCAGAGGTGAAGGCGGAGACCAAGTCGGATTGTGTGCCCTGGATGGGGTCGTCTATGCCGCGCTGGCTGAGCCATTGCGGGTGGGCTGTCTGAGTGGCCGGGAGGGTTTCAGGGAGGGTTTCGGCAAGGAAATCGGAAGCGGATTTGGACTTGATGACGCGCAGACCGATGGCCGGGCTGCCGCCGATCAATGGGGATTCGACGCTGGCGCCCACGTTGTAGGGAATCTGCTCGGCGTATTTTTCTTCAATGAGCGCGATGACCTTCACGCCTGTCTCACCCTCTTTGGGGCTGTGAAGGGAGATTTCCATGACGCGACCGACATCGATGCCGGCAAAGCGGACGCGGCTGCCGTTGTTGAGGCCGGAGGCGCTATTTAAGACGACGGCGATGCGGAAGCCTTTTTCGCTCCAGACAGTGACATAGCCGAACATCATGAGCAAGAATGCCAGACCGGCCAACCCTGCGAGGGTGGTAAGGCCGACGAGAAGATTGCTGGCTTTGGCTTTCATCGGGTGGTCCCCGGGCTGAGCCCGGACTCAAAAGTATAGCTGTGCGTTTGTGCGGGAATCATGCTTGGTCCGTGGGTGCGTCTTTGGCGGCGGAGAAGCCGGCCTGGATCTGTGCGAGGTCTTCAGGATCGGCGCGCCCTTCGACAAAGCCGCGGACCATGGGGTTCTTGGAATTGTGGAAGTCTTCGAGTTTGCCGTCGGCGACGATTTTCCCGGCGTTGAGCATCACCATGCGGTCGGCGATTTTCTCGGCGCTGTGCATGTCATGGGTGACGACGATGCTGGTGACGCCCAGGTTTTTGGAGAGCGAGAGAATCAGCTCATTGATCGCGTCGGAGCGGACCGGATCCAGGCCGGTGGTGGGTTCGTCATAGAGGATAAGCTGGGGGGCCAGCACGACGGCGCGGGCAAGGGCGACGCGTTTTTTCTGGCCGCCGGAAAGGTCGCCGGGCATTTTTTCCTGTACGCCGGCCAGGCCCACCATGCGCAGCACCTCATCGCAGCGGGCATCCTGGTCAGCGCGGCTCATTTTGGTGTGGTGGGCCAGGGGAAAGCAGATGTTGTCGCGGACGTTCATGGAGTCAAAGAGCGCCGAGAGCTGGAAGAGAAAGCCGACTTTCTTGCGGCTTTCGACCATGTCTTCCTCGGAGAGCTCATCCATGCGTTTGCCGTCGAACCAGACTTCGCCTGAATCGGGTTTCAGCAGGCCGACGATGTGCTTGAGCAGGACGCTTTTGCCGGTGCCTGACGGGCCGATGATGACGGTGGTTTTGCCGGCATGGAAGTCGAGGTCCACGCCATCGAGAACAACCAGTTTGCCGAAACTTTTCTTGATGTTTTTAAGCTGGACGCAAGGGTCATGACCGACAGGTTTGGCCCGTGCGGCATCTTTGGCGCCCGTGGGGATATTGGGCGCGGGCTGGGTCGGAGGTTTTGCGGTTGGGTCAGGCACGAAAGAAGCTTGTGATCGCTTGCGCGACCTCCTGTTTTTGAGCGCCGGTCAGCTCGGGGTAGACCGGGATGCTGACGACTTCGTTGGCAGCCTTCTCGCTTTGGGGGAAGTCGCCCTGCTTATACCCGAGGTAGGCGAAGCACTGCTGCAAGTGCAGTGGGAGGGGGTAATAAACCCCGTGCCCGATGCCTTTGCCGGCCAAGTGTGTCTTGAATGCCTCACGCTTGCCATCGGGGATTCTCAGGGTGTATTGATTGTAGATGTGGTGCATGCCCGGAGTGGTTTTGGGAGTTACCAGTGGCAGACCTGCGAAAGCTGCGTCATAAAACGCGGCATTGGCGCGGCGGCCCTCTTCCCACGCGGGCAAATGGGGAAGTTTGATGTCCAAAAACGCAGCCTGAAGGGCATCTATTCGGAAGTTTGCGCCTACGACATCATGAAAATAGACGCGTTCGCCGCCATGAACGCGCAGTTTTTTCATCTGTTTGGCCAGGGCGGGATCATTGGTGGAGCATGCGCCGGCATCGCCTAACGCACCTAAGTTCTTGGTGGGATAGAAGCTAAGTGCGCCGATATGGCCCATAGAACCGGCGGGGCGGCCTTTGTCCTTAGCGCCGATGGCCTGCGCGGCATCTTCAATGACAAAGAGATTGTGTTTTTTGGCGAAGGCGAGGATCGGGTCCATGTCGGCGCAAAGGCCAAAGAGATGGACAGGCATGATTGCCTTGGTCTTTTTTGTGAGGGCTTGCTCAAGCAGGGCGGGGTTCAAATTGAAGCTGACTGGGTCGATATCGATGAATTTGGGGACCGCGCCCAGGCGGCTGATGCAGCCGGCGGTGGCAAAGAAGGTGAAGGGGGAGGTAATGACTTCATCGCCAGGGCCGATGCCCAGGGCCATCATGGCTAAAAGAAGGGCATCGGTGCCGGAGGAGACGCCGATGGTGAAGGCGGTGGCGGTGGTTTTGGCGAGGTTGGATTCGAAGGTTTCGGTTTTTGGGCCGAGGATGAAGCTGCTGGTGGCCACGGTTTTGTCGAAGACTTCGCGGAATTGGGCCACTAGGGGGGCGTTTTGGAGGGTCAGGTCGAGGAGGGGTACGGCCATGGGGGTTCCTATGGGGGTCGAAACAGTTTCCTCAGTTGAGGTGTTTGGACCGGGGGACTCAACCCCCCGACAAGGCGGGGTTGAACGTGTTAAATTGTAAGGTCTCTGACCCGCGGGCGCTTGGCTTGCGGGTGAAACAAGCAACTTAACGCGAAAAACGATGGCGAGGACTCTATGGGCGACAACAAGGTGACGGTGGGGATCAATGGTGCGGGTGGGCGTATGGGCCGCCGGCTGGTGGCTTTAGCGATGGAAGATGCGGGTTTGCGGCTGACGGGCGCGGTGGAGCATGCTTCCAGCGCGTTTATCGGGCAGGATGCGGGCCTTTTGGCGGGTGTTTTGAAGGCGAATGTGCCGCTTACGGCGGGTGCGCCGGCGGAATTGCCCCAGGTTTTGATCGATTTCACCATTCCCGCGGGCACTCGGGCGGCGATTGAGCTCTGCGTGAAGAACAAAATCGCCCTGGTGATCGGTACGACGGGTTTGACGACCGATGACCACAAGCTGATTGATGAGGCGGCGAAGAAGATTGCTGTTCTGCAGGCGCCCAATATGAGCCTTGGGGTGAATCTGCTGTTTGCGCTGGCTGGGCAGGTGGCCAAGCGGCTGGGGGACGACTACGACATTGAAATCGTCGAGGCGCACCACCGCTTTAAGAAGGATTCACCTTCGGGCACGGCATTGGGGATCGCCCAGGCGATCTGCGCCGCCACGGGCAAGGACATTGAGAAAGACGTTGTCCATGGCCGTCATGGGGACGATACCACGCGCAAGCGTGGGGAGATCGGGATGCATGCCGTGCGGATTGGCGATGTGGTGGGGGACCACACTGTGAGCTTTGGTGCGCTGGGCGAGCGCCTTGAATTGACGCATCTGGCTTCAACGCGGGATGTGTTTGCGCGCGGGGCGCTGACGGCGGGCAAGTGGCTGGCCGGCAAGGCTCCTGGGCGCTACAAGATGGCGGATGTGCTGGGGCTGTGAACGGCATTCATTGGTGAAGCGGCGGTCTACGCGCCCGGGTTGCCGGGTTGCCGGGTTGCGGGTTGCCGCGTGTCCAGTCGTAGCTGTGGCGCATAAAAACACAGGTCGGCGCGGCCCTTGAGAGGCCCAGCCGACCTGTGGGTGGTGGTTTTACGTTTGAAGGCGGGGGTTACTTACCCAGCATTTTTGCGACGATGAAGATGACGACTGCGCCGACGAATCCACCGCCCAGAAGGAGGTAGAGGATGGACCAGCCGACAGCGCCAAGGATGGGGGCGAGGGTGAGGAGAGTAATCATAAATATGCCTTTGTTAAGGGGTTATGGGTTTTAGTAAGCGGACTTTAGGCGGTCACGACGACGTTGTTGGAATGTTCCCAGGCATCTTGTGCGGCAAAGCGGGCTTGGCTCCAGGTGAGATTTGAGCCGTGGCGGGCGTTTTCCCAGCCTGCTTCCAACTCGGCTGCGCATTCTTCAAAGGAACGGTCGGGGTGTAGGCTGGCGGATTCCCAGCCGTAGCGATAGGCGGGCTCGTAGTCGCAGAAGGATGCGTTCTGGTCGACATACGGGCGGGTGACAAAGTGCTGGTGCCAGTAGGCTTCCTCGACGACGGGGTCGTAGGATTCGGCAGCGTTTTTGCCGGCAATGGCGCCTGCGATGGCGCCGATGGCCGCACCGGCGATGGTGCCCACGGGACCGGCGATGATGCTGCCGGCAACCGCACCGGCCAGGCCGCCGCTGGTGGCGCCCAGGCCGACGCCCAGGGGGTTGGCTCCGGGGGCCCCTGTGATGGGGTCGGGGGTGTCATGGCTGTGGTTGTGGCGGGAGAGGGTGGTCATGAATGGCTCCTTACGAGGGAGAGGGTTCAAGAGAGTGAATTATTTCTTGTCGGGAACGGGGGTTCCCAAAGTGTTTTCGCAGCGCTGGGTTTTGGGGTCGCACTTTTCGTTGGCGGTCTTTTCGGGAGGGATCACCGGTGTTTTGGCCTGGGCGGGGTTTTCTTCGGGGTATCCGCCGCCGGGGCTGGAGCGGACGATGGAGGATTGTTTGGGCGCCACCTGGTCTTTTTGTGTTTTGGTGAGAGGCTTGGTTTTCATGGCGTGTCCTTTTGTTTGAGACGCGTTTTATTGTTCTGGTTAAAGCGTAGTTGCATGCGGAGGCGAGCCCAAGCGGGAGAACCCACCGGGCAGTGCGTCGGCGTTCTCCTAGGTCGCATCAGGGAATCCCCTGCCGATTGAGGGCGAAGCCCAGTAAGCGGCTTGTGGGCGGGATGACATGCAGGGCGGGGGACAGGTGAACCCCTAGGAGAAGCATCAAGGTTTTCCCTAGGGACTGGAGAACAGTGAGCGACTAGGGTGTCAGAGTTCTTTGCTGAATTTGAATGCAGACTTTCGTATGTTTTCAGAGAGTGCCGGGATGGAGTGGGAGAATTATGGGTTCGCAGACAACGTTTATTCATTTTCATCCGAATGTGTTCGAATTGCAGGTGGCTTTTCCCTCCTCGGTCTCGGGGAGGAAAATTTCCTTTGCGATGGAGAAGTCTAGACAGCAGGATGAAACGTTGAGTGTGGAGGCCGCGCGGGCGGAGGCGTTTGCGCGGTGCGTGTTGAGCGAAGCTGGATTGGATGGGGATGCTTACCGGGGAGCGCCGCTGGTGCGGCGCGTTCCGGCGTGTCTGAGGGCGCTGGGGGTGACAACGTTGTCTCGTGCGCGGGCAAAGGTGAGGGGCGATGAGCGTGCGCGTGATTTGGCGCTGAATGCGCTGCTGGTGGGTGTGACGGAGTTCTATCGTGACCGGGAGGCGTTTTACGCGCTGGAGCGGGAGATTGATACACGCCAGGAATTCTTTAAGGATTGCCGTGTGTGGAGCGCGGGTTGTTCGCTGGGTGCTGAGGGGTACACGCTTGCGATGATGCTGTATGCGAGGGGGGTGCTGGACAAGGGTCAAGTGACGGGAACGGATTGTCGTCCCTCGGCGGTGGCGCACGCGCGCGAAGGGCGCTACGCGCCGTCGCTGTGTGAAGGTTTGCCGGAGCGGTACCGGGAATTTTTTGCGAAAAGCGGGGAGGAGCTGGAGATTTCAGGGGTGATCAAGGCGCGGACACGCTGGTGGGCGCGGGATGTGCTGGAGGGTCCGGGGACAATGGAAAAGTTTCACGTGGTGTCATGCCGGAACCTGTCGATCTATTTGAACCGTTCGGACATTCAAAGATTGTGGGTCTGCCTGTATGATTCCCTATTGCCTGGTGGTGTGTTGTTCACCGGCCATGCCGAGATTCCGTTTGGCTGCCCGGGGCTGACGCGAATCGCGCGCTGCCTTTACCGCAAAGAAAGCCGTGTATAGCCATGAAATTCGACTGGTCGGCATTAGGGCGTCCCCCGCTATGGCTGTCACTGCCAGTGACTTGCGCGGTCATTGTGCAGATGGCGTTGCTTCGTTGGGGATATTACAACGACCAAGTGGTGCCGGTGGCATACACGATTCCGGTGCTGATTGGATTGTGGCACAAAGACAAAGCTCAACTCTGGCTGACCGCGCTGTCGATGCTGTTTCTGAGCGCGGCAAAGGAATTGTGGTTTAGTCCGGCATCCGTGGATTTCAAGTTCGACAACCCTGTCATGCTGCTGCTGCTGCAATGGCTGAGCGTGGTGGTGGTGGCGGTGGCGGTGCACATGGTGCTGCATTTTCGTCAAAAGCTGGAGGCGGTCAACGCCGACCTGGGCCAGGTTAATGCGGAATTACAGACCGCCAATGAGGAGCTGACTGCACGCGAAGAAGAGATCATGCGGCAGAATGAGGAATTGCTGGCGCAAACCAGCGAACTGCACGGCCAGACGCAGCATGTGCAGGCGCAGAGCCAGGAGCTTCTGGCGTTGAACCATGAGCTCTCGGCACGCGAGGCGACTTTGCAGACGCTGCTGAAGCTGGTGGCATCCACCAGTGATGAAGCCAAGGTGCTTGAAGAGATGTGCGCGTTTGCGCCGCGGCTGCTTCCAGAGGCGGATGCGGCAGTGATCATGGAACAATCCGGCGAGATATTCATGGTGCGCACGCATTGCAGCTCAAACAAGTCGGCGCTCAAGCCGATGACGCTTGAGCGGGCCAAGGCGCTGGCTTCGCTGGTGATGGAGCGAGGGCAGCCGGCGCATATCGCAGATTTGAATACACGGCCGGATCTGCTCTTGCCGTTTGAGCCGGGGCACGGATTCATATCCGTGTTGGCTGCGCCGCTGATGAGCAACGGCAGCGTTGTGGGCGTGCTGGAGGTCTACCGCAGCGAATCGTATCAATGGTCTGACCGACAGGCGGCGCTGCTGAACTGGCTGGCCGGGCAGTGCAGCCGTGCCTGGGAATTGATCCGCCTGCGCAATCAACTGCGCGAGCGAGAGGCGCAGATGAGCGTGCTCAATGAAGGGCTCGACCAGCAGGTGCGGCTGCGTACGCGCGAACTGGAAGCTCAGACGGCGGAACTGCGCCGGCTGGCGTCGCAGCTTTCGACCACTGAGCACCGGGAGCGCCGTCGGCTGGCGCAGATCCTGCACGACGATCTGCAGCAGCTTCTGGTGGCGGCGCGGATGCGGCTGAGCCTGCCGGGCTCGCCGCCGGGGCCGTGGCGGCAGGAGACGGAAGAACTGCTTAGAAGGTCGATAGAGCTTTCGCGCTCACTGGTGACGGATCTGAGCCCGCCGGTGCTTTTCCAGGCAAATTTCAAGATATCGCTGGAATGGCTGGTGAGGCGTTTCCAGCAGCAGCACGGCCTGACAGTCACCCTCAATTGCGAACAGGAAGTTGAAGCGCCATCGGATGACTGGAAGATTTTCCTGTTCACCGCGCTGAATGAATGCCTGTTCAACATCGTCAAATATGCAGGTGTGAAGACCGCACGGGTGGATGTGGGCCATAAGCCGGACCATCTTTACATGTGCGTCTCAGATCATGGGGCGGGTTTTGATGTTCAGGCGGCGGCCAGTAAAGCGGCTTCCGGCGAGAGTTTCGGGTTGTTCAGCATCCGCCAACGCGTTGGCCTGCTCGGGGGCCGCACAGCGGTGCTGAGCCAGGAAGGCAAGGGAACGCGAATCGAATTTATGGTTCCGCTGGCACAGATGCCTGCAGCCACTCGGCCTGCGACCGAAGGCGTATCGCCCGAAGCAGAGAAGACTCCGGTGCCGGAAGCGGTGGAGGTTGCTGTGCCGCAGGCGAGCCACCGTATTCGGGTGCTTCTGGCCGACGACCATCAGATGCTGCGCGAAGGCGTGGCGGCGATGCTGACGGCGCATCGGGATATCGAGGTGGTGGCGCAGGCGCGCGATGGCCTGGAGGCGGTGGAACTGGCGCTGCTTTACCGTCCTGATGTTGTGGTGATGGATTTGAATATGCCGCGCTTGAATGGATTGGAAGCAACCAAGCTGCTGCACCAACGGCTGCCGTCGACGATTGTGATCGGGATGTCGATGGATGACCGGGAGGAATTGGCGGAGAGCATGATCCGGGCGGGGGCCGTGGCCTATGTGACTAAGGGCGGGCCGACTGACCAGCTTGTCACTGAGATCCGGCGCACGCTGAAGGCGAAGAATACGTGAGTTGTGTGGAGTTTATATGGAGCCCCGCGTCCGGGAGATCGGGTTGTCGGGGGTATGGGGCATGCAAACTCCATTCCGAAGTCGATGCCCTTTATACGCGGGTGCTTGCCGGGGTTTTCGAGTGAATGATCCCGACAAGAGCTCGTTCAGAAGGACGTTGCAAGGAATCCACAAAAATGAAACTTTAGCCGAAAAATAATGGTGACCTATGAGAAGTGTTCTGGTGTACATAAGAGATAGCGATTTGGGTGCAATTGATGCTTGGCTTGATGGGAATTATGTGAAAGTCGAACCAGGATTAGCACATCGCTGGATTGATAAAAAAACAGAATCTCCGGTTTTGTATATTGAGACCGCGCGTATTGAGGAGCTGTATCAAGATCCCGATGATTTAATGATCATAGAGAAACGTCTTGGGGCACCTATAGCAACCTTGATTGTTGTTGAGGTGTCTGGAAAATGTCCAGGACGAAGTGAATTGGTGCAATTTTTAAAGAACGTAATGAGTAAATTCAGTTGTGTCGTCCAAGATGAAGAGACAAGTTATCCATGGAATATGGAGGAGCTTGATCATTTAAATAGTGAAGGACGGCTTTTTTTTAACTTCTAAGCCTGATTCAAGCTGGTATAGCACGGATGTAAGGGCGACGTGTTTGGTAACTTACTTTCACGTCCATTCCAGCTGCTCCCCCGTCCTCACAAAATGCATAAAACTGCATTTCAGGAGCTGAATCCGATTCTTGCGCTCTTGACCGAGGGAGAGGGGGGCGGAAAGAGCCAGAGGGGATTATTCGAAGGCTGCTATTGGAAACGCGACGGCCTGAAGGCTGACAACTCAAGCGCGAAGAGTTCCGCAAAAAAGTCATTGATAAATGTAGGCAAACGCCCGATAGCCGCCTGCCCCCGATGGCGCAATAATACTTGTCGACAATGGCCTGTCCCCACGTCAGGGCGGGTGTGGTTCAAATCAGGGAGGGTCGTCTTATGGCAATCTCACTCCAGCCGTCTCATCTTAAACGTTACAAAGACATTGCATGGATCATCTACCGCTACGGCGGCACGCGGATGGGCAAGTCTTCGGTAGAGCTTGAAAAGATCGTCGGCGACGACCGTCAGCCCCACACCGCCGAGGATCTGGCCAACGCGGCAACCGCTGAGGAACTGGCCAACGACCTTGAGAAAATGGGCCCCACGTTCATTAAGATCGGCCAGCTTCTTTCCACCCGGTCTGACCTTCTGCCGGCGCCTTACATCCAGGCGCTTTCGCGTCTTCAAGACAAGGTTAAGCCCTTTGAGTTTGCCGAGGTGGACAAGGCCATCACCAAGGAACTGGGCGTGCGGACCTCCCGCGCATTTGCGACTATCGACCAGAAGCCCATTGCCGCGGCATCGCTGGGGCAGGTGCACCTGGCCACCATGCGCGACGGGCGCAGCGTGGCGGTGAAAGTGCAGCGACCGGGCATCCGGGAAGAGCTGATCAATGATCTGGACTCGCTGCATGAGATTGCGCTGCTCATGGACGACCACACGGAGTTTGGCCGCAAGTATGAACTGACGCGCATGCTGGACGATCTGCGCAAGAACCTGATGCAGGAACTGGATTACCGGCAGGAAGCGCAGAACCTGGTGACACTGGGAAGGAATCTGCAGTCGTTTGACCGGATCGTGGTGCCGCAGCCGATTGACGATTACACCACCTCCAGCATTCTCACGATGGAGTACATCAAGGGGCACAAGATCACCAAGCTGAGCCCAGTGGTGAGGATCGAGATCGAGGGCGATGTGCTGGCCGAGCAGCTTTTTGAGGCTTACCTCAAGCAGATCCTGATCGATGGTTTTTTTCATGCCGATCCCCATCCGGGCAACGCGCTATTGACCGACGATTCACGGGTTGCGTTGCTGGACCTGGGCATGGTGGCGCGTGTTTCCCCGGGTGTGCAGGATGGGCTGATTCAGATTCTGCTGGCCATCAGCGAAGGGCGCGGCGAAGCGGCCGCCAAGCACCTGATCAACATCAGCGAGAAGCGCGAGAACTTCCAGGAAAAGGAGTTCACCCGCATCGTGGCGGATCTGGTCGCCATTCACAAGGATTCAAGCCTCAAGCAGATCTCCACCGGTCGGATCGTGATGGATATCTCCAAGTCCGCGGCGGATCACGGGGTGCGCACACCCAGCGAATTCACCACGCTGGGCAAAACGCTCATGAATCTTGACCAGCTTGGCACGACGCTGGACCCGAATTTCAACCCCAATGAATCGATTCGCGAGAATGCCACGTCCATCATTCGGCAGAAGCTTACGGGTAGTTTCACGCTGGGCGGGCTTTACAGCGGCGCGTTGGAAGCCAAGGAATTCGCCCAGCAGTTTCCAGGCCGCGTGAACAAGATCCTGGACAAGATCTCCAACAATGAGCTTGAGATATCAGTTGACGCGATTGACGAAGACAAGCTGATGGCCGGGTTCCAGAAGGTGGCCAACCGTATCGCGGTGGGGCTGATTCTGTCATCGCTCATCATCGGCGCGGCATTGCTGACGACGGTGGAGACTGCCGAGGGGGGTGTGAAGCTGATGGGCTATCCCGCGCTGGCGACGCTGCTGTTCATCGGCGCCGCGGCGGGGGGAATCTGGCTGACGGTGCATATATTGATTAATGACCGCAAGGCGTGAGCGGTTCTGGTGGTCTCTCACGTGGAAAATGATGGGTGGAAGAAGCAGAAAAGATGCTCACGCGGATGGGAGCATGGCACGCAGAGAAGTCGATCCATCAATTGACGTTTGAAGAACCACTCGCCGAGCGCGTGGACGTTGATCAACCCTTACATACGATTGCCCTGGCCCCTTTTGCATATAGGGAGGGCGTGGGCTGTTTATCGCACGGTTGGAACCCACTGGTAAGATTGCCGGTGCGTTCTCTGCGGAATCCACCAAGCCCCTTTTAATCGATTGATGCAAGAGACCCCAGCACAGCCACTTCTTAGCTCCGTGAAGCCCAGCACGGGCGCACGGTGGTGCCTGCTTGCGGCGGTGGCGCTGACGGTCGTGTTGGTTTATTGGCCGATTCTCTCCAATGGCTTTGTCGATTTTGATGACAACTCCTACATCACAGTGAATAAGCATGTGCAAAAGGGGCTGACCCCGGAAACCTTCATCTGGGCGTTTACGTCGATCAATGTCGCCAACTGGCACCCGGTGACGATGCTTTCCCTGCTTCTGGATGTGACGGTGTTTGGCATGCAGCCGGCGGGGCACCATGCGGTGAGCCTTGTGCTTGCGGCTGCGAACGCGGTGCTGCTGGTGGTGGTTCTGGAGCGTCTGACGGGGTCGTTTTACCGCTCATTGTGCGTGGGCTTTATTTTCGCGGCGCATCCCATGCATGTCGAGTCGATCGCGTGGGCATCAAGCCGCAAGGATCTGTTGTCGTTGTTTTTCGCGCTGCTGACGATTTACGCCTATGCGGGGTGGACGGCCCGGCGCAACGGGTGGCGGCATGCGGCGGTGCTTGTGCTTTTTCTTCTTGCGCTGATGAGCAAGCCAACGGTGATCACGCTGCCGGCGGTGCTACTGCTGCTTGATTTCTGGCCCTTGCGCCGAGCGGGAGGGGAGGGTTTTGACGGGGCGGTGAAGGCTTACATCCGTGCGGTGCCGGGCCTGTTGAAGGAGAAGCTGGGCCTGGTGGCGACGTCGGCGGTTTTTTCGGTGGTCGTCTTTTTCGTCCAGCGGGCCGGGGGCGCGGTGGTGGAGGTGGAGCAGGCGCCGCTCAACATGCGGTTGTTGAACGCGGTGGTGTCCTACGCGCGTTACCTCAAAAAGCTCGTCTGGCCCGACGACCTGGTCTTTCTCTATCACCACCCCGGCTGGTGGCCGATCTGGATGGCGCTGTTGTCGGCGGCGGTTCTGGCGGGCCTGACGGCGGCGATGATCTGGGTGGCCCGGGCGTGTGACCGCCGGTATCTGCCGGTGGGGTGGTTCTGGTTCCTGGGGACGATGGTGCCGATGATCGGGCTGGTGCAGGTGGGGGTGCAGTCGATGGCGGATCG
>CAZGOM010000074.1:0-25935 GCA_964527265.1 uncultured Phycisphaeraceae bacterium
TTCACCGCATTCGCATGCGATTCCACAAACCAAAGCGACTTGTCGATCCCGCGGCCAATCCCCGTGAAAAGATCCGCCGTCAGCTTGTCGCCCACTTCGTCCGAATAATTGATCGCCTCGCGGCAAAGATTCCCGTACTGCGCCAAGGCAGACGAAATCGCCTCCACATGGTCAGACCCCCGTGTGATCTGCGCAGGGTACGCAGGCAGCGTCGTGCGGCTTGAGGCTGTCCTCACGGTCCCTTCCGCGTCCCCGCCCAGTTGCACCGCCCGCTCGGCGATGTCATCCATATACCCCAGCACTTCACCCGAAATCTCATCAAAAAGTTCGTGCAGCGCAATGAACTGCGGCCCCTTCACATTCCAGTGCGCCGTCTTCACCTGCGTGTACAGGTCAATCGTGTCCGCCAGGCGTGCATTGCACAATTCAGCGATCTTCTTGCGCACAGGTTCAGCCAGGCCGTTCTTGGTGGGATGCATGGTTTCTTTCCTTTTAAACATGGTTTTTAGATGACGTTGGGGATTGCAATAAGAGAAACCCCAATCGGAAGCTGGTACGGATTTGATTATAGAACCCTCCAGCAAAAAAGCGCCCGGCATAAGCCGGGCGCTCTGGAAAGTTCTTTGCATGCCTTCATGTCAAGGCATCAACCGCCATCACTCAACCCTTGGTCGGGTTGGTGCCTGCAGGCTGGGCAGCCGCAGGAGCCGGAGCAGGAGCCGCGGGTGCGGCAGGCTGGACCGGCGGACGCACCGCAGTGGGCGCAGGCGCCGCAGGCTTGGGTGCCAAACCACCCACCGCACCAGCCGGCTTGGGCGCGGCGGCAGGTGTTCCCGGTGGATGTTCGCCGGGCTTGCCCTTGCGTTCAGGCGCCAAGGTCATGGTCATGCGCCGGCCCATCAGCTTGGGTTCGGATTCAACCTTACTGCAGTCATTCAGGTTGTCGCGGATAGCGACCAACACCTGCAACCCCAGTTCCTGATGGGCCATTTCGCGGCCTTTAAAGGTCAGGGTGAACTGCACTTTGTGCCCATCGTCCAAAAATTCGCGTGCGTGCTTGGTCTTGATGTCCCTGTCATGCACATCGATGCCCGGCTTCAAGCGCACTTCTTTAAGTTCGCTGTGCTTGGAGTGGCTGCGGGCCTTCTGTTCTTTTTTCTTCTGCTGATACTTCCACTTGCCGTAGTCCATGATCTTGCAGACCGGAGGACGGGTCGTGGGCGAAACCTCAACCAGGTCCTGCCCGGCTTCGCGTGCACGACGCTTCGCCTCGTCGAGGTCGATGACACCGATTTGCTCGTCGTTCTCGTCGATCAAACGGATGGGGGAAATCCGGATGAAGTCGTTGATGCGCAGGCGTTTGCCGGTCTCTTTCACCGGGGCTTGGTAACGAGGTCTCTTACTGATGGCTGGACTCCAGATAAAGGAACTGAAAACCAACGGCCAAACATGGCGGCCGGCCCGCAAAGCAAAGCGTCTGCTTAGCCCCTGGGGCGAATGATCCAACTATTATGACGCGCCCAGCCCGCTTGTAAAGCCTCTTTACACCAAATTCAAAGCCAATGGTTCTGGAATCTCCCGTGCTCTTCTTCTTCCCATCCCCACTTAGTCCCTTGCCGCTTATCTCTTTTACCTTTCTTCACACGTTTCGCCCAAGCCCGCGTAATGCTATACTCCGGGCACTTCTCCATTTCAGGGATATGAGGGAATTCTCACGCCCATGTACAGCCCCCCGCTGAAGCGATTACTGGAGGTCCGTCGCGCCAATGCCAAGGCATTTATGTCTTTGGCCGAGGCTCTGCGCCGAGCAGCCCCCAAGGCAATTGCCGAGATCGCCCGCGAAGCGCTCCCCGGCGACTGGCGCGCCCGTATCGATAATCAGTGGATCACCGCCGCTCTCGTCCCCCTCGCCCCCGGCGCCATCGGCACCTGGACGGACGACAAGCTCGAAACACAGTTCGACGCCGCCGCACAGCTCACTTCCCAGTGGAATGTCGATAAACGCCTCATCGCCATCGGCATGGAATGCCTCCGCTCATGGGTCGTCAGCGTCGCCCATGCCTCCCGCATGAGCATTGACACCATCGACGCCGCCAACCAGGCCATGCTCCTGGCCGAAGCCGTCCTCGCCTCCGAACTCGGGTACGGCACAGCAAACTCTTTCCACAAAGACCTCAAAGTCCTCCGTGGAAACATCGCTCAAATCAAGTCCGTCGCGCTCGCCCCCGATGGCGCCACCATCTTCCCCATCGACCCGGACCTGATGTCCAAAATCGCCGACCGCGTCGAAAAAGGCCTCGAAGCGCGCGACGCTATCATCGCCCGCCTCCATGCCCGCGCCGAAGAATGCATCGCCTCCGGACAGTTCTCCACCGCCCTCTCCGCCCTTGAGCAGGTTGAACTTCAAAACCTTCGCCTCGGGCAGACCAAGCAGCTTCTGGAAGAACTCGCCGAGGCACACGCCATCAAGCTCGTCGAAATGTCCTTGAGCGGCCTCTCCTCATCCACCGCCGCCGGCGCCACTTCCATCTCCGGCGCGTCCGCCGCCGGCGCCACTGCGGCCCCGCTTGCCGAACCTCTTGACGAAAGCAGCAGCGTCCTCTCCCCCGACGAAGTCAATTCCCTTGCCACAGGCGGCTTGGTCGAGGACGACGAAGCCACCAACTCCGATCTCATCCGTATCGACGATCCCGGCGACGAAGACGACAGCCGCATCCAGGACAGCTTCCAGGACACCAGCACCGGCGACCTTACCGCCTCCGCCATCCGTGTCGCCGGAGACTTCGACAGCGCCAAATACCACTGGATGGTCACCACCGAACTGGACATGCCCAAGGGCTACCCGCTCCCTTACATGCTTGACGAAAACGTCAAGTTCAACGGCATCGACATCCGCCGCGACGTCGTTCTCTTCAACCCCCACGTCCTGGGCGTCCTCCCCCAGCGCGGCCTCCACGAAATCTTCCTCAGCCAGGGCAAAAATGCCAACTGGGGCGACGCCTTCCGCGGCTGGCTCTCCAGCCACGAAAAACGCCTTGAAACCTTCTTCCAGCGCTGCTCGCAAAACCTTTCCGAACACGAGCCGCGCATCGGCCTGGCCGTCATCGGCAAAATGGGCTGGCACGCCACCTACGAGCTCACCAACAACACCCCATCCCCCACCGATGACCCCCTCGCCTATGACAACGACTACCTCGACGACTGGGAAGAGGTCATCGCCAATATCAATAAAACCTGGGACACCACCTTCTGCCGCCAGATGAACTTCGAGATTCCCGAAGGCACCAGCGGCTTTGCCGACCTCGAAGGCGGCCAGAAGCGCAAGCACGCCAAACGCAAGATTCTCTCCAATTCCTGGAATTACTTCTCCTGCGCCCTCTTTCTCTGGACGCTGCGCACCTGCAAGCGCCTCTTCCCGCAATCACGCTGGGCCTTCCTGGGCTATCCCCTGCCCCTCTCCCTGGCCGACCCCACTGACGTCAACGCCAAAATGGTCGTCCACCAGCGCATCAACGACAAGCTCAAGTGGCTATGGCAGGCCCAGGACGCGGTCATCCCCAACCTGCTGGCCCACTCCTTCACCATCGCCGACGGCAAAAAGCCCGACATGGGACGCAAGCAGAACAATACAAGCCTCGACCGAAAAGCCGTTGAGTACAACATCCGTGAGGCCATCCGCGTCCGTGACAAGTATGCCACCGGCAAACCTGTCCTCTCCGCCCATACCTACACCTACCCGGCTTCCGCAAAGAACCTTACACTCAACGACATCAACATCGAACATCAGTTCCGCCTCCCCCTGGACTGCGGCGTCGATGGCCTCCTGATCCGCGGCCATCTCAGCAGCAGAACACAGATCGAAGCGCTTCAACTCCAGATCAACGGTAAACTCGGAAAAGTCATCAAAGACGCACTCGCCTCGAAAAACCAACCGTAAACCGGCGTTCACCGGCCCTGAGGCTTCTCAAAAAAGCCTTCGCCCCATGAACCATCTCTCTCCAGGTGTGCCATGTCGCTCTTTCAAGTCCTGGTTGTCGACGAAGACCCCAAGTTCACCTCTGGCGTGGCCAGCGTCCTTCAACGTGCCTCCCGCGAGACAGGTCGCGCCAAGGGCCTCGTGGTGCTCCGCGCCACGGACATCCGCCGCGCCTTTGAAGTCTTAAACCGCGACCCCGTCCGCATGGTCTTCATTTCCGGCGAACTGCAGGGACAGGAACCCCTCCTCCTTGTCGAGCAGTTCGTCCAGGGGTACGGCCATCTTCCTCAGTATGTCTTTGGCCGCGCCGAAACCGACATGCGCAAGATGCAGTTCCTCCAAAAAGGCATCCAGCGCTACTTCCGCCGGCCCGTCACGCGCTCCGAAGCGATGATCATGTTTGAGGTCATCGCCGCTTATGCCGCGGAAGTTGAGAAAAACCCCGCACTCATCAAGACCCCCACCGGCCCGCCGCCCGAACTGCCTCCCTCTACGGTCATCTCCCCCGGTTCCGGCCCGCTTCAGGAACGCCCCGGCTCAGGCCCCCTTCAAAACAAACCCGGTTCCGGCCCGCTCCAGAATAAACCTGGCTCCGGACCCGCCCAAAGCCTCTCCGCCGCCGATCAGGCACTCCTCTCCGGCGCCTCCGGCATCTTCAAGGCCGGCTCCAGCCAGCAGGACAACTTCGGCTCCGGCAGCGTCGTCATCCCCTTTGGCAAAGGCAACGACCTCCCCGACCCAGACCACTCCGGCAACCTCATGGCCAACGAAGCCATCGCCGGCCTCATGGGTGAATTCGGAGAGCCCGACCTGGATGTCCTGATCTCCATGGACTCCACGATTCTGGAAGCACCCGAGAATCCCCAGGCCCTCGAAGAACTCTCCACCCTCGACGAAAAACTCGGCCCAGCCCTCGAAACCGTCGGCCAGACCATCGTCGACATCCTCGGCGTGCAAAATCCCTCCCAGATCCAGCTTCGCACCCCTGACCGCCTCATCGTCATTCAGATCAACGTCGGCGCGCGCTCCATCGCCATCACCCGCGACATGGCCGCCTCTCCGCGCTCCGTCGTCAAAGCACTCGAAACGCGCCTCTCGGAGCACACCAACTCATGAGCGCACCCCTCCAATCCGTCCTCCAGCACACCGTCCAGCTCGCTGGCGTCGCCCAGGCGTTCTTCGTCCTCCCCGACCGCACCGTCCAGAGCGCCGGCGCGCCCGGCCAGCCCATGCGCCCCGATGAAGCCTGGGTCGCCCTCGCCGACACACTCGACGCCGAAGGCATCGACGCTGACGGCATTGGCGCACGCGAAATCCTCTGGACCTTCGACACCTGGTCCGTCCTTCTCTGCAAATCCGCCGAAGGTGTCTTTGGCGCATTGATCGAACGCGACGCCGCAGAAAAAACCCAGACCAAAATCCGCAGCCTCCTCGAAAAAGCCGGCGTCAAATAAGACTCCATTGCCCCCCGTTTAACCCTTCTCTATAAACCCATCCTTCCCGCCATCGGTCAACGCGTAAACCCCTGTTGCGTATCGCCGATATCTCACCTTGTTTAAAGTGCGCCCCTTTCTTCTTTAACCGTTTTCGCAAAAGACGCACTCACCGCGCACCTTCACTAAGCGATAAATGAAGCCTTTTCATATCACATAGCCATTCCCACGACAGCTAAAAATCACACTTTATCGACTTACAATCCCGTATCTTCAGTCCCCGCCCCAAATTAACCTCAAACATCGCCATTCCCCCCCCGGAAACCACCGCAAATGCGTGGCCTCAATATCCAACTCCCCCCCTGCGGCATCTTCATCGGCACCGGCATCTACCCCACCAGCGCCGACAGCCTCCTCTGCACACTCTACGCACACCAGACCTGGATACCTGAATCAAACTCCCCCAAGGAAATGCTCGACAAAGTCATCTCCGATAACCAGGGCAACCTCGCCCAGCTCTGGGGCTCCCCTCGCGGCTATTCCCCAAACACGCACGCCCAATGGTTCTACGCCCTCGATGAACTCGGCATCCAGATCCCCAACCCCGACTGGAACACCGCCCAGAACATCCGCTTCACCGACAGCCCACAACTCAAAGAACACGCCGCCCGCCAGGGCGCAGGCATCCTCCGCTTCGTCCACGAAGCTGCCAAGCGCGGCATATACACCGCCCTCCTCTACACCGACGCACGCCCCGAATGGTCCAACCGCTTCCAGGAAGCCGGCTACCACTACCTCGGTTACGACTTTGGCGAACGCTTCACCTTCCGCTTCGAATCCGCCTCACTCAAACACAAACCCCTCTCCGACATCACCCTTGCAGACCTCGCCGACGACCTTATCGCACGCGTCCGCGCCCACGTTGACCAGCGTCACGCCACCGGCTGGGGCAACGTCATGGCCACCAGCATCAACTTCTACATCGACTATGAAATCGTCGCCGGCGCCGACATCCCCGTCATCGAAGATTTCGCCTTCAGCCACCTCAACATGGCCTCCGCCCTCTCCCGCGGTCTCTACCGCCAGTTTGACCTCCCCCTCTGGGGCGCGCACCTGGCCCACGAGCATTACTCTTGGATCCCCCATTCAAACCCCCGCAAATTCGACCTCTTCAAAACCGCCATGTACCTCAAATACATGGCCGGCTGCAAAATGATCATCAACGAAAGCGGCAACTGGTTCGTCGAAGCCTCCCTCTGTGAAGATTCGCCCAAATTCGACTTCCCCCGTGTTCCCCTCACCCCCGACCAAGTCAGCTGGAGCGGCGACAAAATCGCCGATTACTCCACCTTCATTCCCGAAGCCCGCAAGCACTTCCACAAAATCGGCTACGACTCCCCCATCTGCAAAAAATACCGCCGCGAAATCTCCGACTTCTACGACTTCGTCAAAGCCCACGGCACGCCCCAGGGCCAACCCGAATCCACCCTTGCCCTCATCAAAGGCAATTACGACCTCTGCGGTCATCGCTACAGCCCCGAAGCCGCCGTCGGCGGCGCATTCGCCCTCGCCGATCTCAACCCCGCATGGCTCGAAGGCGCACCCGAACGCGGATGGGAAATCGCCAAACAAGTCTTCTATCCCCTCATGCCCGTCCTGGATCCCCAACCCAACCGCTTCCTCTCCGGCTCTCCGTTTGGCATGGTCGACATCGTCACCTTCGCCAAAGACCAGATCGACGCCTCCTTCCTCACCGCCAACTACAAAGCCCTCCTCTTCACCGGCTGGAACACCGCCTCCCTCCACCAATACGAAGTCCTCAAAACCTACGTCTCAAACGGCGGCACCCTCTTTGTCTCCATCCCCCACCTCTCCACCAACATCCGTCGAAACTACGCCGCTTACACCACCGATGAGCTCATAAACGCCGGCGACTTCTCCGACCTCTGCGGCGTCAAAGTCAAAGGCCGCGGACGACGCTACTACTGGGCCACCCCCATCGAAGGCTCCAACGAGCTCGGCTGCCGCTTCCCCCGCCGCTTCGGCATCATCGGCGCATGCATGGGCGATATCCAGGTCACCGATCCCGCCATGGAAACCCTCGTCGTCGATGACGAACGCGCCGACCCCGTCCTACTCCGCCGCACCCTCGGCAAAGGCACTGTCTACTTCCTCAACTCCTGGGCCTACCCCGGCGCGCTCAACACCGACGAAGGCCCAGGCGCCACCACCACCTCCCACGGCCTCATCGGCACCATCTACCGCCACATCGCAAACCGCACCCGCGGCCATGTCTACATCACCGACGACCGTTCCCAGCCCGGCACCGAGTGCAAATACATCACCTTTTCATACTTCCCCCAGGCCAACCGGATTTGCTTCCTCAACATCGACGCAATCCATCCCCACACCCTCTACCTCCACCAGCCCGGCGCCTGCGAACAACTTCAACTCGCCCCCGGTGAATTCCGCATGCTGGATGCAAAACCGCTTGCAGCCGCCGCTCAGGCATCCCTGGCCATCGCCTCCAGCGCCTCATTCACCGTCGCAAAATAAACCTCCATCGGACCCTTGAATGTCGGATGCCCCGCCGCGTTTAAGTCCATGAAGCTCTGTTGCTCATACCAGCAATACCCGTCAAACCCCGCACGCGCCGTGTCCCCCGTCAGGCGCGCTGCCTGCTCGATAAACCGGTGCCCCGGTCCCGTGTGCATGCACCGGCTGATCACCTGCACAGGCACGCCGTGCTTCCTGGCAAACGGCAGCACCTCCTGATGGACATAAGAGCTCCACGGCGAGAACCACTTGAGCCGCACTTCATCCACCAGGCCCTCTGAAATCCACCGTTTCCATTGCATCGGCAGTTGCATCCTCACATGCAAATTCGTCGGCACTTCAATCCCCGATTCCAGTTCCACCATGAACTTCTTCCCCGCCCCCCGCACCGCTTTGCTCGCCTCCTGCATGAACTGCGTGTAAAAATCCCCCCGGATATTGCGGATGCGCTCATAGTCGTCATCCCGCAATTCAGGGTCTCGCTTGTACAGGCTCCTGAACGTCTCCAGCACCGGCTGCGCAAAGGCAAATTTCAAATGATGCCAGGGCCCGTTGTGTTGGCAATACGTCCGAATGGAAACGCCGTCTGCTCCCTTGGCCAGAAATCCCTTGATCCGGTCCAGCCAGATTTTTCGCGTCTCTTCAAACCCCGGTTCCAGCAGCGTCGCCATATTCGTATCTTCATTAAACACCACCCCGATCGCATCCGACCGCCACACCCGCCTCTGCACCACCGCCTCCGTCTGGTTGGTCCATCCCTGCCATCCTTTCCAAAACGAAAAACCCTTTTCCGCGCTGCCGGAAGTCGCGGGCGTCGCCACGCACTCACGCCCATCCGCCCCGAATGCGCGCACAAACATGAACCCCCGATGCCACAAATTAAACGCCTCCCCTCCGACCTTTACCGCCAGATACGGCTTATCGCTCCGCAGTCCCGACAGCTCGATAAACCAGTTCTTCACCTGCCCCGAATCCGCCACCGGCCCTGCAGGCGTCCACCGCTCGTGCGGCCGCGCCACCGTCCCCGTCTTCACCGTCGCCTTGACCTTCGTGAATGTCACATTGTCCGCAGACGCCATCACCGTCACGCTCCCGGGCTTTAATTCCGGCAATGGCTCATCGCTGTAAAACACCACCTTCGTCACTGGAAAATTCGCTTCCCGCCGCCACGCCGGGTTCGCCGCCCATGTCGCCCCCCGCGCCGCCGCAATCTCCGGAATCACCACCGACCACCGCTTCTCCAGCGTCTCAAACGCCGTGCTTTTCTTAAATGCCTTGGGCTCCGTAAAACAGTTGAACCCCAGGTCAAACGTCTTAAAGTCCACAATGAATTCCAGCCCCTGCTTCCGCGCTGAAGCGCTTGCCGCCGTCAGCAGATCCCCGCAGTGCTTCACGGTCTTGGGGTAGTTGGGACCCCAATAACGCATTCCATCCTGCCCCAGCCACAGCGACGGCCAATTCGAATAATCGATCCAATGCACCCGCTGAATGCCCACTCCCTTCCACGCCCCAAAATCCGCATCCAGCCGCTCATGCGTGTAGTAATTGGTGATCAAATTATCTGGCACATCCCACAGCAGCGCCTTCACAAACGCCTTGGCCTTGGCAGGCTCCGGCAGGTCAATCGCCACCACGCCGGGCTCCATCACCTTTCCATCCGCTTCGCCGCTGAGCCCAAACCGCCCCCGCAATCCCCGCGTCCGCACTTTCATCTCAAACGCATTCCCCTTCCATGAAACAACCTTCTGAGCCTCCCCGCCCTCCGGATCCTTCACCATCAGCGTCGCCTTGGCCTTGCTCCCCTTCCCCCGCACCGTCAGCACATCCCCCTCCAATTCCGCCTTCACCTCGCTGATGCATTCCGGCGCCTCAAACTTGTACAGTTTCCCCAGGCTCATCGCATCCTGAAAGCCATTTCCCCCCGCGAAATTCCACGAACTGTTCTCATTCAAATACGGCCTCATCCGCACCACATTAAACCCCGCCCGCTTCCCCTTCTGAAACACCTCTTTGGTATCAAACCACGCAAACAGCCACCGCATGCGGCTTCCATTGATCGCATACCCGCAAAGATCCTCATCCCACCACTGATACCGCTTAAGCCGCACCCCATCAAACCCGCTCGACTGCCCCTCCGGATAAGGCAGATGCGTGTTCACAAACACCTCCGACACCGGCTCTGAATCCCGATGCGCTTCGGTTGAAACCGTCGGCTTCTTCCCCGACAGCCCAAAACAAAACTGTACATACCCCAGATCATCATCAAACGGGTTGATCACGATTTCGATGTCATCCGCCATGCTCTTGCCATGGATACTCGAAAGCCGCGGCACCGAATCATGGAAACACGCCCCCACCAGAATCGTCTTCTCATTCCCCAGTACCAGAAACTGCGACAGGTCATACGTCCGCGCAGGCACATCCAGAATCTCAAACCCGCTCACCACGCGCTCCTGCTTCAGCAGTCTCTGCCGGATCTTCTCCACCGTCGGCTTCGCATCAAACTCCACCACCGCATGCTTCTGTAAAGCAGACACCACCGGACCAGTCGCACGGAAAAGCGTCATCGGATGTTTCCTTGGAACCTGTGAATGAAACCGCGGGACACAACGACAAATTTCTGCTATATGCAACGTCACGTATACCCAGCCTAGACACCCTCAATTCCAACGTCAAGTCGCCCCCGCATCCTCAAATAAGCAAAGAACCCCGGAGCAAAACTCCGGGGTTCTTAAAACATCTTCATTCTTCGACGCAAGACACAAGACGCGGAACGCAACACGGCTCACACCCCCACCGCCTCCGCCAGTGCCACCTGCTCCGGCTTCAGCGCCCCAGGCCCAAACACCCGGTTGAACTGCTCACTGTTCCCCCGCGCCTTGGTGTTCGCATCCATGTAGCACACGCTGAACGCCCGCCTTGAAATATCCGTCCTGTTCACATCGCTCCGGTGCAGCAGCCAGTTGTGCAGCAGCACCACTTCACCGGCCTTAAGCTCCACTGGAATTGCGTCGGGATGATTCTCCAGGCCCTTGGCCTGCGCATCGCTCAAAAACCCTGAAGGATGCGAAGGATTAATCAGCTCCTTGTGGCTGCCGGGAATCACCTGCACGCACCCGTTGGCCACCGTCGCCGGGTCCAGCGCCGTCCACAGCGTGATCAGCGGGTCCTTATCCAGATGCACCCACCGGTCCTGGTGCCACGGCAGCATCGTCCCCTTGCGGGCGGGCTTGTTCATGAACATCGCCCGGAAGCATGCAATCGGCGTCTCAGGGCTGTACACCCGATCACAGATCTCCTTAAACACCGGCAGCTGCATGTATTCCAGGAAATAAGGATCAAACTCCAATTCCTGAATCTTCCGGTAATCCAGCGTCGCCCCCTTAAACCCGCGGCTCTGCACGCCCGCATCCCCATACGCCCCCGTCGTCGAATCCAACTGCATCATCATCTTCGTATAGTCCACCGGCGCCTTGCCCTGCATGATGTCGTCGATCCGCGTTTGCATCGCCTTCAAGAGCGCATCGCTGGCCACCTGCCCCAGGCGCAAATAACCTTCGCTGTCATACTGCGCCCACTGCTTCTCACTGATGATCGCCATGGCATTTCCTTTGTCAGAGACGATTTTGTACGAAACCTCGCCCCGGGTTGCCGGGTTCCGGGTTATCGCGTGTCCGGGCTACGGCACCTGGAACAATCCAAGCCTCGCCCATCTGTGCCCCCGGCAACCCGATCACCCGACAACCCGGGCAAACAGGCCACTCGAATGGACAAAATAATAAAACAACCCCCTCACCCCGTGAATGGATCGACTGAACCCGATAATGGACTTTTTGAACCTTCCGTCCGCCCCCCATACCCCTCCATCTGCGCCCGGTACTGCGCCGGGCTCACGCCATGATGCTGGCGAAACATCCGGCTGAAATAATACGGATCATCAAATGTCAGCCGCTCCCCCACCGCCTTCACGCTCATCCCCGTCTCCTTGAGCATCCTCCCCGCCACATCCATCCGCAGCCGGTTCAAATACCGCAACGGCGTCACCCCCAGCGCCTTATTGAAAATCCGGTTCAAATGCTGCGCCGAAAACCCCGCAATCCGCGCCAGATCCTCCAGCGTCGTCGGCGAGTGAATACGCCCCGTAATTTCTTCCAGCAGCATCACCACCACCCCTTCCAGCGACCTCTGCTTAAGCGCCCCTTCCCGCGCCGCCTTGCGTATCAGTTCGCGCGAAATCAAATCCCCCCACCCCGGCAGCGCCTGTTCCGTCTCACGCCGGTTGGTCCGGTCGAATTCCTTCAAAAACAACATCAGGTACGCCTTCATCCGCGCATCGTTTCCAAACCGCATCTCCCGAGGCAAAACCAATATCTCCATCGCATCCTGCCCCCCTGCAAGCGTCATCTCAAAGTGGAGCGACCCCAGCCCCATCCGCTTGGTCTGGCTGTATCCGCTGTGCCATACCCCCGGCGGCACCAGCACCATCTCCCCCTCTTCCATCACATGCTCATGCCCTTCGATCACCCACGCCAGTCGCCCCCGGTAATTGAAAATCAGGTTGTAATCCGGCACTGTCCGGTCCACCAGCGTGTACCCCTTGTTCCCCTCCTGCCGCGAACACAGGTTCGTGCGCACTTTGGCGTTCTCCAGCACAAAGTCAACCACCTGCCGCGTCGCCGGCTCCAGATTGTCCTCACCAACGTTCATATCCTCCATTGTATGATCCTGCTGTCGCCGGTCCCTCCATCTTCTTCTGACCAGACCCTGGCCCCAGGGCAATCGCATATAACCAAACCCACGCGCCCGGTTGATCGGGTTGCCGGGTTTGCGTGTGTCGCCGTAAGGCATGTCCATTTATCAAAGGGCATTCACCTTGGATGGTAGCGACGCTTCCCTCGGCAACGCGACAACCCGGTAACCCGAATGCGTGGGGGTTGATCAACCCTTACATGCGATTGCCCTGAACCCCAGAACCTAGACCCTGTTTTCATTCCTGAATCTCGTCGGCGTCACCAGCATGTACTTGCGGAACACCGTCGCAAAATGCTGGCTCGTCGCAAACCCCGTCCGCATCGCAATCCCCGTCACCGATTCATCGCTCTGAGCCAAAAGCTCTGCCGCCCGCTGCACCCGTAACTCCATCAGGTGTTCGATGGGCGTTACCCCCACATGCTTGCCGAATGCCTCGATCAGCGTCGACCGCGCATACCCCGTATGCCGCGCCAGGTCTGCCAGTGTCAGTGGCTTGTCCAGATTTTCCCGCATGTAGGCGATCCCCGCCTGCACCTGCTCCGGCAATGCATGCCGGCGCTGATACCCTGGCTCTGTCGCGCTCGCCGCCAGCCAGAGCGCATTTAGGAGATATGTCAGCACCCGCGCCGGTTGCAGACCGTCACGTTTTTTGGGTTCCTCAAACAGCTTTTTCATCCACACACCCAGTCCCTCGGGCGCCACCGTATGGGTAAACCCGATCTTTGCCAGGCGTCTGCGTAACGGCTCCAGCGACTTGTGCCCCAGAAACGGCCTCAGATGGTGCAGCGCCACAAACAGTTCATAGGACAAAATCCGCGTCGTCGGCCGCCCTTGATAGTTGAGCCGTCCGCCCGGCGGCAACAGCACCACCTCTCCCCCCCGCACCCGCCGCCACTCACCTCCCACCTGGTAGTCCTGCCACCCCCGCTGCACCCACACGATCAAAAACTGATCCTGCGTCACACCCCGGTACGACGATCTAAACGCCTTTCGCACCACAGATCGATTGATCGCAAACAATTCCGGAAACTCTCCTCGAAACGGCGACCTGTTCCATTCGTACGCCAAAACAAGCCTCCTGACTGTTGATGCGCCCGCTTCCGCAGGACTCATCCATTCTAATGTTTCTAATAGTCCAAACCATTCCTGCGGAACGCATCCAAACCAATGCCATCGAATAATATACGCATAAATAAGCGCAAATATGTCTTTACACGCCCCTCATGTTTTTTAAAGTCTATATCAAATAGCGGAACAATCGATGCCACCGAACCACAAATCCAGCCTCAAACGCTCACCCCACGCCTTTTCCCTCATCGAACTCCTGGTCGTCATCACCGTCGTCTCCCTGCTCATCTCCATCCTCCTTCCCGCCCTCTCCCGTAGCCGCGACACCGCACAGGAGATCCGCTGCATGAGCAACATGCGCCAGGTCTCCATCATGGCGGCGAATTTCCGCACCGACCGCTCAGCCATCCTCCCCAACTCCTACTACACCGCCTACCCAGAAGGCATCAACAACAAGGACTGGGTCGAAGGCAAGCTCATCAGCCCCCTGGGCGCCGCCAGCAGCTTCGTCAACCTCCTTATCGAAGGCGGCTACACCCCCGAGTACCGCATCACCTACAGCAGCTTCATCACCAGTGAATTCCAGAAAGTCGCCGTCAAGGTCAGGAGCACCCCCTTTAACTGCCCCACCATGTTCACCGACTACAGGGTCGACTACTACGACACCCGCTCCACCGCCGGCGCCGACAAGATCACCGACGACCGTCAGCGTCGCAGCGCCGCTTATCCCTGGAACCACAAATACGCACCCGGCAATCAATCCTTCCCCTCCCTCTGGATGCTCACCGGCTATCAGGTCAATAACCTCGCCGGATGGAACGGCACCTACGTCGGCCCCGGCCAGGCGCCCCCCAACGGCGGCCTCTTCAAACGCAGGCAATGGAACAACTCCGAAAGCCGCGTCGCCTACCTCATGGAGGATTTCATGTGGACATCCGGCGGCCTCTGGCAATACATGGACGCCATCACAACCACCAACTATTCCTACGGCGGCTACGGCCCACCCGCCCGCCACAACAATTTCGATAGCACAAACCTCGTCTACGCCGACGGCCATGCCGTCAAATTCCCCACCCCCCGCTTCCCCACCGCCGCTGACATCTCCGACCCATCCTTCCCCGTCTCCATGCTCTTCGAATAACCCGCTCATGCCCCCGCATGACCCATCCCCTCCCAAGGCACCCATGAGATACCCGCCCTTCCGCTCCCGCGCCTTCTCCCTGGTTGAACTCCTGGTCGTCATCGCCATCATCGGCATTCTCATCTCCATGAACATGCCCGCCATGTCCCGCAGCCGTGAAGTCGCCCGCGAAATACGCTGCATGGCCAACATGCGCCAGGTCTACACCATGGCCGCCGCCTTCCGCGCCGATCAGAACTGCATCATGCCTAACAGTTGGTTCGCCAATTACCCCGACGGATTCAACAGCCGCGACTACGGCTTAAACGGCGGTCTCTACGCCCCAGCCGACCGTGGCTCTCAAAACTCCTACTCCCACCTCCTGATCCTCAAAGGCTACGCCCCCGACACCCGCGGATCCAACTACATCAAAGCCGAAGCCGCTGGCAAAAATGGCGTCTTCTTCTGCCCCAGCATGTTCACCAAACTCCGCGACGACTACTGGGACACCCGCTCCTGGGCCGGCTCCGGCAAAATCACCGATGACATCCAGCGCCGCAGCGCCCCCTACGGCTATGACTACTACTACGAACCCGGAAATTTCGTCAACAAACTCATCCTAAACGGCTACCAGGTCAATGAAACCGCCGGCGGTTCCGGCTACTACTACACCATGAACGGCCTCCCCAACGCCGGTTTCTACAAACGCAAGCACTGGAAGTCGCAAGCCGAAGACCGCATCGGCTACCTCTTTGAAAACTTCCACTGGACCACCGGCGGCGTCTTCCAATACGTCGATGCCGTCACCCTCCCAAACTACGGCGCAGGCGGCTACGGCCCTCCCATCCGCCACAACGCCTACACCAGCACCAACCTCCTCTACGCCGACGGCCACGCCATCAAATTCCCCACCCCCGCCTACCCTGATGCCGAATCCATCAACAACCCCGTCCAACCCGTCTCCTTCCTCTTCGAATAACCCCCAGCATGCATTTAATGAACTTGAACCACTCCCATTTGAGCACCAATAGGGCATTGACCTTCAATGGATTGCGCAGTGTCGAAGCCCCCCGGCAAAGCGACAGCCCGACAACCCGAGCGCGGGGGCGTTGATCAACCCTTACATGCGATCGCCCCGCCGCGACGCCCAGGGCAATTGCATTTGACGAATATCCATGCGTCCGGGTTGTCGGGCTGTGGGTTGCCGGGTGTCAATGCGTGGCCGCAAGGCATGTCCATGGATCAAAATGGCATTCACCTTGGGTGGTATTGACGTTTTCGAAGCCCCCGGCAACGCGACAACCCGGCAACCCGAACGCGTGGGCCCATCGAATACTTCAAATGCGATTGCCCTGCCGCGACAACCCCGCCGATTGACAGTTCCCGTATGTTGATTACACTACTGAGCCTGTTTTCATTTTTCACGCACGACTGTGCGTCTGGCCGACACAGGGAAGGCCCGACGATTGAAAGGGTTACGCCAATGCTTCCTTGCCAACGCAAAAGCCGGTCGCAAAGCAAAATGCGCCGGTCTCACAACGCTCTCAAGCCCATCGGTAACGTCAAGTGCCCCAACTGCGCCAGCGCCAAGCTGCCGCACGCGGCCTGCGCTGCCTGTGGCTATGTTCGCCCGGGCCTGAAGCTGAAGGTTGCCTCCGCAACCCAAGAATAACGAGGTCCTATCGTGCGCATCGCGGTTGACGTGATGGGTGGCGATAACGCCCCGGACGCCATTTTAACAGGGTGTCTGAACGCGGTCGAACTTCTTGGCCCTGGCGATACACTGGTCCTCATCGGCGATCAAGAGATCATCCGTGAAGGCATCAGCGAACGCGGGCTCAAGAATGAGAAGCGTATTGAGGTGTTTCCCACCACCCAGGTTATCGGCATGAGCGAGCTGCCTGTCACGGCTCTGCGCAACAAGCCTGACAGCTCCATCGTTCGCATGGGCTGGCTGGGCTCCAAGCGCGCTGGTGACAAGCGCTGCGACATTATCATCAGCGCCGGCAACACCGGCGCCTGTGTCGCTTCCGCACAGATGTCCATGCGCCGCCTCCCCGGCGTCAATCGCCCGGGCATCGCCGTCACCATCCCCACCTTCCACGGCCCCATCGTCGTCTGCGACGTGGGCGCAAACCCCGAACCCAAAGCCCACCACCTCCACCAGTACGGCCACATGGCCGCGGTGTACGCCAACAAGATCATCGGCATCCCAAACCCCCGGGTCGCCCTGCTCTCCATCGGCGGTGAGGAATCCAAAGGCAACGCCCTCGTCAAGGAAGCCGGCAAGCTCATGCGCGCCGATTCCACCCTCCCCTATGTCGGCTACGTCGAAGGCCGCGAGCTCTTCGAAGGCAAAACCGACGTCGTCGTCACCGAAGGCTTCGCCGGAAACGTCGTCCTCAAGCTCGCCGAAGGCCTCTCCTCCGGACTCTTTCGCCTCATCGCCCGCGAAATCTTCGAGCAAGACCCCGAGCTCATGCTCCGCTTCGAGCCCGTCGTCAAAACCATCTATAAAAAGCACGACTACCACGAATACGGCGGCGCCCCCCTCCTTGGCGCCAACGGCATCTTCCTCAAATGCCACGGCTCCAGCGAAGCTCGCACCATCTATAACGCCATCCGCAACGCCCAGGTCTTCGCCCGCCTCGGGGTCAACGACGCCATCGTCGAACGCCTCGCCAAACTTGAACCCATCAAGGACGAGGAATAAACCATGACGCGCGCAGGTCTGCCCGCAAACGGGCAAAACCTCAAAGCTTTTGGCGTCGCCATTGCCGGCACCGGCATGGGCGTCCCCGGCCGCGTCATGACCAATCACGACATCGCCAAGAATGTCGACACCAACGACGAATGGATCACCCAGCGCACCGGCATCAAGCAGCGCAATGTCATCACCGACGACCAATCTCTCCGCTCTATCTGCTCTGACGCCTTGAAAGCCGCCCTCGCCGACGCGGGCCAGAAACCCTCTGACCTTAACATGGTCATCCTCGCCACCCTCAGCCCCGAAATGACCTGCCCCTCCACCGCCGCCCGCGTCGTCGCCGATGTCGGCGCCGTCCCCGCCGGCGCAATCGAAATCTCCGCCGCCTGCTCCGGCTTTGTCTATGGCTTAAACATGGCCGTCGGCATGATCGCCTCCGGCTTCTACTCCAACATCGCCGTCATCGGCGGCGAAGCGCTCAGCAAAGTCGTCAACTGGCATGACCGCGGCACCTGCATCCTCTTTGGCGACGGCGCAGCCGCCGCCATCCTCACCCGCACCGATGACCCCTCCCAGGGCTGCCTTTACCAGACCATTGGCTCCAACGGCAACGGCTGGGTCGACCTCTTTGTGCCCCGCGACCAGAAAGACCTCCCCCCTGAAGGCAAAACCCCCTTCAACGGCCAGTTCAACACCCTCCACATGAACGGCCGCGAAGTCTTCAAATTCGCCGTCAGCACGCTCCAGAACGCCATCGACGGCGCGCTCAAGGCCAACGGCCTACAGCCCTCCGACCTGGCCATGGTCATCTCCCACCAGTCCAACGCCCGCATCCTCGAAGCCGCACGCGACAAAACCGGCCTCAAACCCGAACAGCTTTACATCAACATCGACCGCTACGGCAACACCTCCGCCGCCAGCGTCCCCATCTGCCTCCATGAGCTCCGCCAGGATAAACGCCTCAAAAAAGGCGACCTCGTCCTCTTCGTGGGGCTCGGCGGAGGCCTCACCTGGGCCTCCAGCCTCTGGAGACTCTAAACCCCTCCTTACTCTTCCCCGCCTCTGCTTCCCACCCGAACCCCGACACCCGACACCCGAAACCCGCCACCATGAACCAACCCACCGACAATCAGCTCGTCCTTCTGTGTCCCGGCCAGGGCGCGCAGCACGTGGGCATGGGCGCCGCCTGGGCTGCCAAATACCCCGTCGCGCAGGCAACCTTTGACGAAGCGCGCGAAGTCCTCGGGTTTGATCTCCTCAAAACCTGCACCGAAGGCCCCGAAGAAAACATCGCCCGCACCGACATCGCCCAGATCGCCATCTACACCACCTCCATCGCCTGCTTCCGCGCCCTCCACGGCGCTGGCAAGCTCACCGCGCCCACCGCCACCGCAGGCCTCTCCCTGGGTGAATTCACCGCCCTCCACCTCGCCGGCGCTTTCGACTTCGCCACCGGCCTCAAACTCGTCTCCCTGCGCGGCAAAGCCATGCAGGAAGCCGCCACCTCCGTCGCCTCCGGCATGGTCGCCCTCATCGGCGCCGACGAAAACCAGGCCAACCAGGTCTGCTCACAAACCCTCGAAGGCTTTTCGGGGGCGGGCGAAGTCCTCGTCCCCGCAAACTTCAACTGCCCCGGCCAGATCGTCATCTCCGGCAGCAAGGCCGCCTGCGAAAAATCACTCGCCGTCGCCAGCGCCCTGGGTGTCAAGGCCACCGCGCTCAAGGTCGCCGGCGCATTCCACTCCCCCATCATGAAGCCCGCCGCGGAGCGCCTCAGCGCCGCGCTCGACCAGGTCCAATGGGCCCGCCCCTCCTGCCCCGTCCTGTCCAACGTCACCGGCCTCGCACACGATGGGGAAAACCCCGAATCCATCAAAGAAAAACTCGTTCAGCAGCTCACCAGCCCCGTTCGCTGGGAAGAATGTGTACGCTGGCTCATCGCCAAGGCATCCCCCGGAACCGGCGCGCGCTTTGTCGAGCTCTCGCCAAACAAGTCGCTTTCGGGCATGATGCGCCGTATCGACAAAGCCGTGAAGGTCGAAAACTTCGCCGAACCCGAATGATCATCCCCCCGGCTTTCATCTGAAACCCAGGCCAAAGGCAGCGCAACCATGAGCAACAAAATCAAAAAACAGGCCAACCAGGCCCTCCGCACGCTCGACGAAGACGAACGTCTCCGCCGCGAACGCGCCGTCCTCCGCCTGGTCCTCCTGGTCGAAGCCGCCGGCACCGTCACCCGCATGCAGCAGCTTGGCCTTTTCAACAACGACCTCGAAGCCCTCTCCCTCATGACCCGCCTCGCCCCCCCCAGCCGCGGCGGCGTCCGCCCCGACGCCGAATCAGAGGAAGACTGGCGCAAGCTCATCGAAGAAGGCATCAAGGAATTCTCCATCGACTTCCTCGTCCAGGCCCGCAGGCAGATGGACGAACGCTCCACTCCCCGCTAAAACCACACTCCTTCCGGCCTCAAACAAAACTCTCCCGATCAAAGAAACACCAAGGAACGCGTCATGAGTCAAGAAACCAGGGTTGCAGTCGTCACCGGAGCCTCGCGCGGCATCGGCGAACACATCGCCCTCGCCCTCGCCAAGCAGGGCCGCCACGTGGTCCTCGTCGCACGCAACGCCGACAAACTCCAGGAAGTCAAAGCCAAAATTGAAGCCTCCGGCGGCAAAGCCTCCGTTGAAACCTGCGACTTCGCCGACGGCAAAGCCGTCGAAGCACTCATCGAACGCGTCGTCGACACCCACAAACGCCTCGACATTCTCGTCAACAACGCCGGCATCACCGCCGACACCCTCGTCCTCCGCATGACCGACGAGCAGTTCGACCAGGTCCTCAACGTCAACCTCCGCAGCGTCTTCATCGCCTGCCGTCAGGCCCTCCGCCCCATGATGCGCGGCAAGTTCGGCCGCATCGTCAACATCGGCTCCGTCTCCGGCCTCGTCGGAAACGCCGGCCAGGCCAACTACGCCACCGCCAAAGCCGGCCTCATCGGCCTCACCAAGACCATCGCCAAGGAAATGGCCGCGAAAAATATCACCGCCAACATCGTGGCACCCGGCTTCATCGAAACCGACATGACCACCGTCCTCCCCCAGCAGGTCAAGGACATCGCCATCGAGCACACACCCGTCAAACGCTTCGGAAAACCCGAGGAAATCGCAGGTGCAGTCGCCTACTTCACCTCCGACGAAGCTGGCTACACCACCGGACAAGTCATCGCCGTCGACGGCGGAATGACCATGTATTAAAGATAAAACAACTGTTGTGCCCGCTTTCTGAGCGTCAAGCGCTTGGCACAAGCCCCATCCGACGCTATATTCTCTAGCCTGAAAACGCCCGGCCTAAGCCTAACAAGAGGCTGCCAAACCGGCACCAAGGAGACGACCGATGTCTGACCTCGAGAAGGAAATCGAAGAAAAGGTGATCGCCATTGTTGCTGAGCAACTCGGCGTCGATAAAAGCGAGATCACTCGCGACACCCACTTCGTCAACGACCTCAATGCCGACAGCCTCGACACCGTCGAGCTCGTCATGGAATTCGAAGACGAATTCGAAACCACCATCCCCGACGAACAGGCTGAAAAAATTCAGACCGTCGGCCAGGCGATTGAATACATCAAGACGCACATGGACAAGAAGCAGTAAGACTGCTTTCCCCCTGTTGACAGGCTCACACGCCTATCATTCAGGGTGTCAGGAACTTTAAGCACAGCCGCCCCGGCGACAAACCGTCCGGGGGGTTTGCTTTATGCCAGAGAGCTAGCGCAACTATGAGCAGACGCCGCGTTGTTGTTACCGGTATGGGTTGGGTCACCAGCCTCGGCCTCTCCGTCCCCGCGGTCTACAAAGACCTCCTGGCCGGTAAGTCGGGCATTAATTTGATCAAGCGCTTCGACACCACCCGGCATAAGACCAAATTCGCCGGTGAAGTCGCCGACTGGGCCGGCGGTCCCAACATCGACGCTCGCACCGCGCGAAAAATCGACCGCTTCGCACAGTTCGCCTTAAACAGCGCCATCGACGCCGTCAATGACGCCGGCATCGACTTCTCCAAGGAAGACCCCTGGCGCTGCGGTTCCATCATCGGCACTGGCATCGGCGGCATCGAAGAGTTCACCGAAGGCCACGCCAAGATGCTTGAAAAGGGGCCCGACCGCGTCAGCCCCTTCATGGTCCCCAAGCTCATGTGTAACGCCTCCTCCGGCAACATCTCCATCCACTACCACCTCCACGGGCCAAACTTCGCCATCGCCACCGCCTGCGCCTCCGCCGGCCACGCCATCGGTGAAGCCGCCAAGGCCATCCGCTACGGCGAAGCCGACATCATCATCTCCGGCGGCGCTGAAGCCGCCTGCACCGGCCTGGGCATGGCCTGCTTCATCGCTCTCCGCGCCCTCTCCGAACGCAATGATGAACCCCAGCGCGCCTCCCGCCCCTTTGATAAAGCCCGCGACGGCTTCATCCTCTCCGAAGGCGCCGGCACCCTCGTACTCGAAGAATACGAACACGCCAAGGCCCGCGGCGCACGCATCTACGCAGAACTCGTCGGCTACGGCCAGTCCTGCGACGGCTCCCACATCACCGCCCCCGATGAACAGGGCCGCTTCGCCGCCTACGCCATGCAAAAGGCCCTCCAGGACGCCGGCATCAACACCACCGACATCGACTACATCAACGCGCACGGCACAAGCACGCCCCTGGGCGACATGGCCGAAACCCGCGCTGTCAAAAACCTCTTCAAAGAGCAAGCCTACAAGGTCCCCGTCAGCTCCACCAAGAGCATGACCGGCCACCTCTTAGGCGCCTCCGGCGGCGTCGAAGCCATCATCACCGCCATGTCCATCCACACCGGCACCATCCCCCCCACCATCAACTACGAAAACCCCGACCCCGACTGCGACCTCGACTACGTGCCCAATGTGGCCCGCGAAAAGAAGGTCAAGTACGGCATGTCCAACAGCTTTGGCTTCGGCGGCCACAACGTCTCCCTCGTCTTCGGCCCGGTGTGATACGATAAACGATCTTTCCAAGAACAGCACGGCCTACGCCGTGCTGTTTTCTTTTACATACTGCTCACTTGTACAATTCGTTTTCACTTTTCTGGGAGTTATCAATGCCGAAAAAAGCACCGTTGGAATATCCGTTTGTCCCACGATCCACAGCAACTCTTATTCCTGGACAATTTTGGAGCATTCCGCTTTCGAACGGTAAATATGCATGCGGTAGGGTGATCCAAACTTACCCTACTGGACAAACAGGAGCACGCCGCATGTTTCTGGGGGCTCTCATGGACTGGCATTCACCTTCTCCGCCAACGAACGAAACAATTGCAAACGCCAAATGCCTGCAGCAGGCAAAAGCGCACATCATCACGATCGTGAAATCTGGCGGCGCGATCTTGGGCCATCGAGCCCTTCAACTCGACGGGATAGAGCCGTGGCTGTTTCGCGGTGCCAAACACCATCACAATAGCTACGTTCAGCGCGGTATCGAATTGGTGCGTCCCCAAACACGCGAAGACGATAGCCTGCCGGTCATCACGGTGTGGGGATACAACGTCCCGACTATTCTCGCCGAAAGGAAATGGGGCAGAAAAAAATAGCTCCCAACAATCTTCGACCTCTCCGGGAATACACCCCCGCTTGGAATCCTACTCATAACCCATCCCTTATACTCCCCTCATGACCACCAAACTCACCACCCAATCCACCCTCCTCACCCTCGCCCTTCTGACCCTCCTCCTCCCCGCCTGCTCCACCGCCCCTCCAAAACCCATCGACCCCACCCCCGCCCTCCCCCGCACCCAGACCACCCCCATCAAGCTCGAAATCCTTCCCTCCTGCGCCCCCATCTCCGACGCAGACAAAAAAGCCATCACAGACTTCCTCCTCGCCCACGCCCAGGCCGCCAGCGCACTCGGCGCAGGCGAATCCGGCGGCTTCGACGCCTACATGGGCATGTTCCACTACCCCACCTTCCGCGTCGCCAACGGCAAACTCACCGTTTTAAACACTCCCCAGGACGTCGAAAAAGAAGCAAAATACGCCGTCGACCACCCCTTCCCCTCAGACTACTGGCGCAGCGAGTGGACCCGCCTGCTCATCATCGACGCCTCACCCGACAAGATCCACCTCGCCACCACCTTCAACCGCCAGCGCAAGGACGGCTCAATCATCGACACCACCACCGGCTTCTACATCCTCGACAAAGTCAACAACCACTGGGGCATCCGCGGCCGCTCCAGCTTCGCGCCCGAGAGTCATCGCGACCCTTCTTCGTAAATCTGCGTCCAAAAAGCGAATGTCAGGGATCCTGCTGAAGCACACCCTTCTCACCCCCGCATTCCCGCCACTCACTGCTTTTTAATCCGCCAGTAAGGATGCGACGAATAAGTAGCCGGATCCGGCGGCAACGGCACCGCATGCCCGTCAGCCATCAGAAAATTCGTGCGTTCGCTGTGCCGGCTCACCGGGGCATAAGAGTCGTTATAGATAAACGGCAGATAAAACTCGTTCGGCTTGATCACATACGAAAGCACCGTCCCCGAATCACCCACCACAATCGTCTCCACCGGGTTGTCCAGGTCCGTCAGCCGCGCCGATTGCCCCGTAGCCGCAGTGTACCTGTAGTCGATGTGCGTCAGCGCCAGGTAATTGATGCCGTACCCGATTTGAGTGGGAGTGATCCCGGTCGCTCCCTGCAGCGGCGCCTCCGGGCAGGTTAAAATCCGCTCCGGCCCTTTGCCGTTGCCCAGCAAGTCCGCATAGCTCGTCAGCGGTGCATCCACGCCAAGATATCCCACCGCAAGTTTCGCATACCACATGGCGTTCGTATTGAATGTGCCGTCATACGACGCGGGAAAGTAATACTTGTAGTCGCTGTGGTAGTACCCGGTCAGTTGCCCGATCTGCCGCTGATTCGCCAGGCACACGGCATTTTTCGCCGCCATCCTCGCCTTGTTCAATGACGGAAGCAGCATTGAAATCAGCAACGTGACAATGGATATGACAACCAGCAATTCGATCAGTGTGAACGCCTTCCGCACTCGCTTTTGATTCATCGCAAAAACTCCGTGGTTACCGCAACATCAAAGCTGAAGATATGACCCCTATAACCATAATCCACGGACCCGCGCTTGTCACGCGCTTGTCACGCGCCAATGTAGGGTGCCCTCATCTCCAAAACAGTTTTCCTCCTTTCACACGGTGTAGTCTAAATTCTGGGGTGCCACGGCTTGAGCCCAAGTCGTGTAGCTCAAGCCGTGTCTTGTACGCGCTTTGGCTGCTTCCAAAACCCTTCCTGCCCGGAATTTGGACGACACCCGTCCCTCCGCGGGCGAAGCCCACCACAGCGCTCACATCACCCAACCAACCCACTCGCCCCCATCCGCCAAACCACCCGTTAGTACAACGCTACACTCTTGATCCCGGAGGGATCGCAGCCATTGAGCATTTGTCATAAATAATCTCCGCATTTCTGTCCCCCTCCCCATCAGGGCTGATCTTTCCCCACATTTTGCCAATAAGCCTGCAAATGCCCCAGCCGTGTTAGCGCGCGGCGCAAGCCAGCGTGTTCGGGGGCGGGCGAAGCCCGAATCTCTCCAAGACGCCCCCGCACACCTCTCACCAACATGAAACCCATTTGCGCCTCCCCTTTACATCCTCGATTCGTAAATGTGGGGAAAGATCACCCCTCAGGGGGAGGATTGGGGTGAGGCGGTGAGGTTCTCGTGATGGCGGTTATTTATGGCAAATGCTCTAGCCGGGGATTGAGCGTGTATGTCACGCGATACCCCCGGTAAATAAACAAGAGAATGCTCTTGCACGCGCCTGCTTCCATGCCAATGACTCTGTAAAAATCCATTCATAGCGTTGTATCATTAGCCCGAAATGCCAATGAGGGATCGGGCACCTCACGATTCTCTCCATCACCACCCACAAAAACCCATTCATCACCAAACACCTAATCACGTGTTAGCCGGAAGCGCCAGCGACGACTCCTGCCGGTTTGGCGGTACCCCGCAAAAACCGGCATCCCCTTAGGCGAACAACAACCATCCCACCCCCATCCCCGCCCCACGCCAAGCCCGGAGGGCGACCCGATGCCTAGCCGTAGGTGAAGCGTGTACTCACGCGCAACCTACGGTATGAGCAAATTCGATTGCTCTTCATTTCTTTCTGCGACCTCGAAGGTCGCAGAAAGACCTCCCCATCACCACCCTTAAGAAACCCACTCCCCCCCCATCCCCCAGACACCCGTTAGCCCAACTTCCGCACTGAACCGTGTGAAAAATATTTTTGCGACTCAAAATCGGCCC
>CAZGOM010000075.1:0-25906 GCA_964527265.1 uncultured Phycisphaeraceae bacterium
CCCAGCGAATCCGTCGAGTCCTGCACGCTCTGGATCGCCACGTCCAGCGCATCAAATCCATCGATGCGCCCGTCGTTGTTCACATCCAGTTCGACTTTCTCGCTCTCAGCACGCCAGTGCGTCCCCGCCGTCAGCGCCTGCAGCACCAGCTCCTGTGCGCGCACATTGGGCAAATGCACCAGCAGCATGCGAAGCTGCTTGTAGTCCGGCTCGCTCTGCCCTGCCATCCAGCGATAGACGGTTGACGGCGCAACGCCTGTCAAATCGCCCAGTTCCTGAACGGTCGTCAACTTTTCGTCGATCATCCGCCTGAGTACCAGGTCAATCATGTGGATGCTCCCTGAATCCATGAACCGGCTCCCGTGTCCAAACCTGCCACAATTTTATCACTCACGGAACCGCCATAGTAGCGTTGCCAAGTCACCTTCGTGTGAAACCCGCGTAAAACCCTTCGCCTTCTTTCTTGTAAATATATTTTGTCATGACAAAAACAGGAACCCCCTTTTCGCCCGGTGCGTCTGTTGCTTCGTCCACTTTACGCAACCTGGAGCGAACAATCATGATGCAACCAACCCATGCGCGCATTCTTTTGCGTATCTGTGCGGCCTTCACCGCTGCTGTCGCGCTCACTGCTCCTTCGTCTATCCATGCCGCAGACGCCGTCCCACCCGCGGCAGACCCCGCCCGCCTCTCCCTCCAGGCCGTCCAGCTTCCCGGCACAGGCTTTCATGAGGGTGCTGGTTTTGATGTCATAGACTGGAATGCCGACGGCCTGCCCGACCTCTACATCCACGACGCCGGTTCCATCGCCATGGGCAGCATCCATTACAACACCGGCTCCCGCAATGCCCCCCAATTCAACCCCGTGTGGGCCATGCAGCCCTACAACTGCACTGAAACCTTCCCCCAGACCATCGAGCACAACCAATCCCGCGCCTTCTGTGATCTCAACCACGATGGCCTGCCCGACCTCATCCTCTTCGACGGCTATCTCCGCTATCTCCCCAACACCGGCCATGCCACTGGCTGGAACCTCTGGCACCTCTGGAAGGGCGAAGGTTCCAACTACTTCCCCGGCACCCCGGCGATGGCCAATGAGAATGCCCGGTTCTCCGCCGGTCCCGAAAGCATGTTCTGGGACAAAGGCATCTTCGCCCGCAAGGTCATCACCTTCGCCGCAGCGGACATGGACGCCGACGGCCTTCAGGATCTCCTCGTCTGCCGCATGACCACCCAGCAGCCCGGCGTTCGCGCCTATCCGGAAATCTGGGACCAATGGACGCCCCGCGGCCGCATGGCCAGCAAAATCGCCCAACCCCTCCCCCCTTACACCGGCCCGCAAACCCTCGGCCCCCTCTCCGCCGCCCCCGCCCACGAAACCATCTTCTATCGCAACATCGGCACCAAAGACGCCCCCAAGTTCGACAAAGGCATCTCACTCACCACTTCCGATAACGCACCCGTCATCGCCCCCAACCCCGTCATCGCCGATATCGACGGCGACGGCCTCCCCGACCTCGTCAGTTCCGAAACCGCCTACGCCTGCAACGCCTTCCGCGTCGACTGGCCCACCAACTCCAACGTCATCTGGTTCAAACGCCTCTCCAAAGACATCCAGCAATACGCCTCCCCCGCCCCTCTCCTGGTCAATAATCAAACCCCCATCCCCGCCGGCACCATGGCCCGCCTCACCGATCTCCGCGGCTCAGGCGCCCTCGACCTCCTCGTCATGGACCCTCAAGGCGTCATCCGCTGGTACATCAACTCCTCTCCCAAAGGCCCTCCCTCCTTCCAATCCGCCCAAACCATCACCGCCTCTGAATTCGCACGCTTCGAATTCATGTTCCAGCCCCTCGTCGTCGACTGGTTCGGCCCCAATTCCCGCGACCTCATCCTCCACGGCGTCACCGACGCTCACTGTAAATGGGGCCTCCGCCGCACCACCCTCTTTAAAAACATCGCCACCAAACCTGGCGAAATCCGCTACCAGCGCGTCGGCGACTTCACCTTCAACGGCGACCCCGCCATCATCCCTTACTCCGACCAGGACACCCCCTACGGCGTCTACGGCTCATACATCTCCCTCATGCCCGATACAGGCCCAAACAAAGCCCTCGGCAAACGCCTCCTCATGTCCGCCGACGGCAAAGTCTCCCTCTTCTCCGCCCTCGCCTCCGACGGCCTCACCTTCACCAAGCGCACCCCCATCCCCCTCGCCGCCCGCCGCGACGTCTTCAAAGACTGGCAGGATTTCCCCCTCTCCCCTGAACTCTCCAGTAAACCCGTCTCCTACATCCGCGTCGGCAACAGCGGCAATGCCTTCAAAATGATCAACCTTCTCGCCTTCGAAGCCATCAGCGGCGGCAAAAACATCGCCACCCTCGATCAAGGCGCCGCCGTCACCAACTCCTATCCACCCAACACCAACGAATACTCCAAAGTCCGCAACCCAGACACCATGCTCACCCCGGGCTCCCAGGCCGATCCCAAAAAATTCAATGCCACCAGTTTTGGTTTCTTCGTCGGCCCGGCCGTCATCAACCTCGCTAATCCCGCCAAAATCGACCGTTTCCGCCTCCGCTTCTCCGACCGCGCCGACGCCTGGTACGAAAGCTTCGTACCCTTCGAGTGGCAAGGTAAAACCTACCGCATGACCGAAGAACTCGGCCAATACTGGGCCCAGGTCCTCATCGAAATATCCGAGGACGGCAAGGCCTGGACCACGGCCGTCGACGCCAGACAAACGGAAATGAGCCGTGCCAACCCCATCCCCGTCGACTGGAACAACGACGGCAAAACCGACCTCGTCGTCGCCGCCCTTGGCCAGAATGAAGGCCTTTACGCCACCAAGCTCACTTACCGCCTCTACTTAAACCAAGGCACTGAAGCAGCCCCCGTCTTCGGCCAGCCCATTCTCGCCACAACAGAGAAAAAACAACCCCTAGCACCTCAAGTCCCCTGGGTCTCCGGCTATTCCCCCATGTCCGGTCTCAAGCTCGTCGATATGGACGCCGACGGCAAGCTCGACCTCGTCGTCGAATCCCCCGGCTTCACCGGCAATCAGCTCCTCTGGTACCGCAACATCTCCGACCAACCTGCCGGCTTCACTTTCGATTCCACCGAACGCCAGTTCAAGAGCGATATCGCCACTTTCGCCCACTCCGGCCGTTACCGCTACTTCGACTATGCCGATGTCGATGGCGACGGCATTCGCGACATCCTCAATGCCGGCTCTATGAACCAGCGCCTCTACATCCTCAAAGGCATCCACCCTTCCGCACCCCACGCCATCACCGATCTCACCGTCGAGGCGCGCTCCGCTTCAGGCACCACCGTCTCCTTCACCCGCCCGTCCGGCGCCGAAAAATTCGATCTCCGCTGGTCTGCCTCCGCCATCCCCAATGAAGTCAACTGGATCGAAAATCAGAGCGTCACAGGCGCTTACACCGTTCCCGTTGGCCAGCGCCAACAGGCCACCATTCCTCTCGCCACAAACGCCGTCAGAGTCTACGCGGCCGTAAAATCCACAGGTGCATCCGGACATCCTTCCAGCGCCTCCGCGCATATAGACTTCATCCCCGCACCGGCCAAAGTTCTCCTTCTCGCAAATGGCTTAGCTGATCCCTCCGGCAAGCCATACACTGGCAATGCCGTCGCCACCCTCGCTCAAGGCAAGCAGGGCGAAGCGGCCATGCCGCAGCCTCAAACCTTCGCCGTCATCCCCCCTTCACCCAACCTCTCCACCGGCCAGCCCGCCCCCAATACCTGGGTCGCGCTCATCCGTTTTGATGCGCTCCCCAAATCCCCCATCACCGGTGCCACACTCCGCCTTACCACCACACAGGACGACAAGGATGTCCGCCTCGACGGCGGTCCATTCATCTCATGCAGCCAGGTCGACCTCCCGGAAGGCTTTAACCTCGCCGCGGCAAACTGGCAGCAATCCCAGCCCGGCACGCCATGGCCCCAGGACCAACTCATTAAAGGCGGCAAATTCCTCTCCTTCGGCAACGCCCCCTCCGCCGTCATGGCCACCGGCGCAACACTCCGCTGGGATGTCACTCCCGCCTTGAATGCCGCCATCACCCAGGGCAAGCCCAGTGTCACCTTCCTGATCCGCTTGGATTACACCGGCCACTACACCGGCGGCGGTATCACCTTCCACGCCGCTGACGCCAAGGAACCCAACACCCGTCCCACCCTTGAACTGATTCTCAAATAATTCCCTTCTCATCCACCCTCAGAGATAATATATTTTGTCATAACAATTTAAATTGCTCGCTTTGTTCCATTCGGCAACTCCCCAGCTTGACCAAGAAAACCCACTCCATGGCCCATTCCGCTCATACTTCTTTGTTCCATCGCTTCCTGCTCGCCGTCTCGGCACTCATCGCCTGCATCCCCCAAGCCGACATCACCGCGGCCGACAAACCCGCCGCTGCCCCCATCAACCCAGCCCGCCTCTCCGCGCAAGCTGTGCAGCTTCCCGGCACCGGCTTTCACGATGCCGCCGGCTTCGACATCATCGACTGGAACGCCGACGGCCTCCCCGACCTCTACATCCACGACACCGGATCCATCGCCAAAGGCTCTATTCACTTCAATACCGGCACCCTATCTCAGCCCCGCTTTCACACCACGGCCGCTATTCAGCCCTACAACTGCACCGAAACCTTCCCGCAAACCATCGAGCACTGTCAGTCCCGCACTTTCTGCGATCTCAACCACGACGGTCTCCCCGACCTGATTCTCTTTGATGGCCAGCTTCGTTATCTGCCCAACACCGGCCACCCCACCGGCTGGAATCTCTGGCACCTCTGGAAGGGGAATGAAAAACAGTTCTTCCCCGCCACTCCCGCCATGGTCGCTGAAAATGCCCGCATCTCCGCTGGCCCCCAAAGCATGTTCTGGGACAAAGGCATCTTCGCCCGTCAGGTCATCACCTTCACCGCAGCGGATCTCAATGCCGACGGCCTTCAGGATCTGATCGTCTGCCGCATGATCGATCAGCAGCCCGGTGTCCGCACCTACAACCAGACTGTTGATCAATGGACGCCGCGCGGCAGGATGACTCAGAACATCGGCGCCCCGCTCCCCCCTTTCACCGGCCCGCCAACCCTTGATCCCCTTTCCGTCGCGCCGCAGCGCCAGACCGTCCTCTATAAAAACATCGGCACCAAAAACCTGCCCAACTTTGACAAGGGCAATCCCCTCACCCTCCCCAACGGCTCTCCGCTCGTCGCTCCCAATCCCATTCTTGCCGATGTAGACGGCGATGGCCTAACCGACCTCGTCAGTTCAGAAGCGCCCTACACCTGCAACGCCTTCCGCGTCGACTGGCCCACCCAGCCCAACGTCGTCTGGTTCAAACGGCTATCCCCCGATGGCGACCGCTTTGCCGCGCCCATTCCCCTCACTGTCAACGGCACGACTCCCGTCCCCTCCGGCACGATGGCCCGCCTGGCGGACCTGCGTGCCTCTGGCTCGCTTGATCTACTGGTCATGGATCCCCAAGGCGCCATCCGCTGGTACATCAACCGCGCCCCCAAAGGCAAGCCTGCCCTGTACGGTTCGCCCCAGATCATCACCGCCTCCGACTTCCCCCGCTTTGAATTCATGTTCCAACCCATTGTCGTCGACTGGTATGGCCCCGGCTCTCGCGACCTCATTCTCCACGGCGTCACCGACCCCCACTGCAAATGGGGCCTCCGCCGCACAACCCTTTTTAAAAACACCGCCACCAAAGCTGGCGAAATCAGTTATCAGCGCGTCGGAGACCTTACCTTCAATGGTGATCCCACCATCGTCAACCCCCGCGAAGAATTCACACCCTACGGCATCTACGGCACATACGCCGCCCTCATGCCCGACAACGGCCTCGGCAAACGCCTGCTCATGACCGTCGACGGCAAAACCTTTCTCTTCTCAAACCTCGCTCCCGACGGTCTCACCTTCACCACCTGCACTTCCATACCCCTCGCAGGTCGCCGCGATGTCTTCACCGGTTGGCAGGAATTCCCCGTCAAACTCGAAAAACCCGTTTCTTATATCTCTGTCACCAGCACCAACAATTCCCTCAAAATTCTGAACCTTCTGGCCTTCGAAGCCTATGCCGACGGTAAAAACGTCGCCACCATCGACGAGGGCGCCCGCATCTCCAATATGGACTACGACACACGGAACCCGCCCACACCCCGCTACCACCGCATTCAAAATCCCAACACCATGCTCACCCCCGGCGCCCAGGCCAGCCCTACCCAACTCAACGCCACTATTTTCGGCTTCCACATCGGCCCCGCCGTCATCAAGCTCGCAAACCCCGCCAAAATTGATCGCTTCCGCGTCCACTTCAGCGACCGCGACGAGTCCTGGTACAAATCCTTCGTCCCCTTTGAGTGGCAAGGCAAAACCTACCGCATGGTCAATGAAATCGGCCAGTACTGGGGCCAGATCATCATCGCCACCTCGCAGGACGGCGCCACCTGGGAGACCAACGTCAACCGCATGTACAACGAAATGGCCCGCGCCAATCCCGTTCCCATCGACTGGAACAATGACGGCAAAACCGATCTTGTCGTCGCAGCTCTCGGGCACAACGAAGGCATCTACCCCGACCAGCTCACCTACCGCCTCTACCTCAACCAGGGCACCGAGGCAGCCCCAGTCTTTGGCGAGCCCATCATCGCCACCAATGAGAAGAAAGTCCGCCTCACCCCCCGCGTCAACTGGACTGCCGGCTACGCCCCCATGTGCGGCTTAAAACTCATCGACATGGACAACGACACCAAGCTCGATCTCGTCGTTGAAAACGCCGCCTCCACTTCCGACAGCACCCTCCAATGGCATAAAAACATCTCCGCTCAACCTGCCGACTTCACCTTTGAAGCCATAGGTCGTCCCTTCGCCAACGACCTCGCACGCTACGCCCACCACGGCCGCTACCGCTACTTTGATTACGCAGATGTCGATGGCGATGGCGTCCGCGACGTCCTCAATGCAGGCTCTTATTTCCAGCGTCTCTACTTCGTCCGCGGCATCCACCCTGACGCCCCCCAATCCATCACCGACCTTACCCGCGATTCCGCCTCCACCCTCTCCTGGACGCGTCCGGCAAACGCCGAATCCTACGATCTTCGCCTCACTTTCCTCAAAGCACCCGACGAAATCAACTGGTCTCAAAACACCACCTTCACCGCGCCTTACACCGTCCCTGTCGGCCAGCGTCAGACCATCACTCTTCCGGCACTCAAGGACAATGAACGCCGCTATGCCGCGGTCAAATCCCTCGATGCGCAAAGCCATCTCTCATCAATCTCCAACGCGCTCGACTTTGTGCCCGCCAATTCCGTCGTCCTTGCCAACGGACTTCCCGACGCTTCAGGCGTTCCCTATCAAGGTTTCTCTGCCGCAGTCCTGGCCCAGGGCGCGCAAGGCAAGACCACCACACCCGACCCCAAAAGTATTCTGATCCTCCCTCCAACCCCTGACCTTCGCACCGGCATGCCCAATACAAATGCCTGGATCACCCTGGTAAAGTTCGACCAACTTCCCAAAACACCCATCGCCTCCGCCACCCTCCGCCTCACAATCTCGAAATCCGACGGTGCACTCCGCGATCAAGGTGCCTCCACCGTCTCCTGCAGCCAGATCGAACTTCCTGCTGATCTCACCAAGGCCGACTGGAACCAATCAGGTTTCGCCCCCTGGCCCGAGAATTACCTCCTCAAATCCGGACGGTTCATCTCTTTCGGAAATCCGCCCACCAACCTCATGAGTTCAGATCCCACCATGACCTGGAACGTCGCCGCTGCCGTGAACCGTGCCATCACACAAGGAAAATCAGACATCATCCTTCTGCTGCGCAACGACTACACCGGCCACTACACCGGCGGAGCATTTCGTTTCTGCACCCCCGAAGCGGCAAACCCTGCCGCCCGTCCCACCCTCGAATTGATCACCCAATAAGCCCCATCAGCCTCCCTGTGGGTTTAAACTATCTCCTATGCCCGCCCCGACCCCACCCACCGCGCCTCTGAGAGATCCGGCCCTGAAAAACCCGCGCGGCGTTTCACGCCGCACGCGTTACATCCTTGCCTCACTGATCCTCGCCATCCTGCTTGTCTGGCTCGCCATCCCCATGCTCTCAAGCAAAATAGTGCCCCCGTCCGCCGTATCGGAAACGATGGATGTTTACCTTGTAGTCAAGGAAGGCAATACCTGGCTCGCCCTTCCCCGTCCCGATGGCTCCATCGTTGCCTTCGCTTTCGCACCCCAATCTCCCCCGGCCTCCTATTGGGAGACTTTCACAGCCTGGGCCGGCAGCCGCCCGGGATCGCTTTTGAAGCACGAAATCTCAACCACGGCGTCCTTCTCCACGGCCACCCTCGCCACGCAGGGCCAGGAAACCTGGGTCATCCACGTGCCCCAGCGCAAAGCCTTCGACTTGATCGCAAATCTCGACAATCTCTATGCCCAGAACATCGCCACGCTCAATACTTTCCCCAGCAGCGCCGTGCGACAAGTCGCCATTTCAGACAACTACAGCCCTCTCTTCTTCAACGCCAACCAGTGGGCCGCCATGCGCCTACGCGATTTGGACGTTCGCGTTGAGGGCGTCGGCCTCCTCAACCGCTGGTCGATTGAACCCGCAACCCCCTGACTCTTCGCTACAACAGATCCGAAAAATGTCGCAGCAAGACGATTTGCATGTCCGGCGGATCCACGTCGCCCATCTGGTAGGATTTCCTTGGAAATCTCGGCACAAAACCCTTGTGCGAGCTTAAACATTCGACAAACAACTCACCTCTGAAAATGACTGCAGGAATAAGGAACAGAATGAAGAATCTGTTGAGGCGTGAATCACAGGGCCAAATGCATGTCTGGGTCATTGCCGGCCTGCTGGCGCTCACCTTCTTCGCCTTCTTTCCTGTTTTCCAATGTGGATTTGTCGGGATTGATGACGATATCTACCTCACTGAGAACTCGGTCGTCATGCGTCCCGTTTCCTGGTGGAGCATAAAGATGCTCTGGGTCCATCCGGTGATGGACCTCTGGCATCCTCTCACCAGTCTCACGCTTCATATCGGATATCAATTCTGGGGCCTAAACCCAATCGGTTATCACGCCATGAATCTGCTGATTCATATGGCCAGTGTCGCCGTGCTCTATGCGATTTTGGTCATCGCCGCAGGCTCCCCATGGCGCGCGGCGGCAGTCGCAGCGCTCTTTGCCATCCACCCGCTCCGCGTGGAGTCCGTTGCCTGGGTGATTGAAATCAAAGACGTGGGAAGTGTATTTTTCGCGCTTGTCTGCATGCTTGCCTATGTCATGAACCTCCGCTCCCCATCACCGTTCTACCGTTGGGGATCTGTCGCTGCTTTGGTGGTAAGCCTCTTATACAAACCCATGTTTGTCACCATGCCTGCCCTGCTGCTTCTGCTCGACTACTGGCCTTTAGCCAGAACCCCCGATAACGCCCACGCCCTGGACGTTCGCACACCCCCCCAGCCGGTCCGCTGGATTGATCTAACACTGGAAAAAATGCCCTTCGCCACCGTCTCACTGCTCTCGGTCGCAATGACCATTCTGATGGTCAAGTCTGGCCCACGATCAGGTTCAGAGCAAATGATCCAGACGCAGGCCGTGCAGTTTGCCAACATCCCCATTTCGCTCATGAGGTACCTCGGCGAGATCTTCTATTTTGAAAACCTGACGATTCATCACCAAATGCCCGACTTCTGGCCTCTCTGGCAGGTGGTCGGTGCCTGCGCACTGGTCCTTTTTTTAACCGTCTCCAGTTTCATCCTGCGGCAACGTTTCCTCATGTTTTTTGTCGGCTGGTGGTGGTTTGTCGTAACACTTATTCCGGTGATAGGCATTATCAAAGTGTCTGACTACTCAATCGCTGATCGCTACACCTACTTTGCATCCATCGGCGTCTGCGTCGCCATCGTTTACGCCATCCCTGCGCGGTGGTTTGGCACCGCCTGCGCAAAATGGACCACCGCTTCTGGAATCGCCCTCCTTCTGACGCTCTTGAGCGCGGCAACCTGGCGCGAGCTTTCTTACTGGAAATCCATGGAAACCCTGTTCGCGCGCGGCGTTCAGGTCGAGCCCGACAATGGCGTCCAACATTGGATCTATGCCGTCGCCCTCGCCAAAGCTGGTCGTTTCGACCAGAGCGATAAACACTTGGAACTAGCCCTTCGCTTCGCACCCGCCCATCCGCAGATTCAGGGAGCAAAACTAGCTTCACTCAGAAAGCACAAAAAACATGATGAAGCGATAGCCCTCGGCAACCAACTCATTAAGACGCATCCTGGCTATCTGGACGCCTACATACAAATGGCCGATGTCTACGGTGAGATGGGGAACCTGGACGCCGCACTTGTCATGCTCAACAAGGCTCTCGAATTGCACCCCACCGCCCCGCTTCGCTGGATCAATCGTGGGTTAGTCCTCCTCCGTCAGAACAAAACCCAGGAAGCAGCGCTCGATTTTCAGCAGGCCCTGGAAATCGAACCTGAAAACTTCCAGGCCAACGCCCAACTGGGCTTCATGTATGCCACATTCAACTCCCCGGAAAACGCCGTAAACCATTTCAAGGCTGCATTCGCCTTCAAGCCTGACGTGGAGGTCGGCATCGCACTCGGACAGCAGTTGGCTCGGCTCAACCGCTGGAAGGAATCCGCCGATGCATTCGCCGCGGTCAGGAAACTTGAACCCAAAAACACCACCGTGTTGACCAATGAAGCGCTGGCACGTGCCCAGGCTGGCGATCCCTCCCGCGCCGCTGGTCTGTTGCGCCAGGTCATTGACCTTGACCCCAAATCCCCCGTCCCGCGCGACATGCTGGGAATGCTGTTGGCACAAACCGGAGATGTCCCAGGCGCCCTTGCGCAACTAACGCGCGCACAGGAAATCGCGCCCGGAAATCTCCAGCGCGAAAAACTCATTGCCGATCTTCAAGCCAAGATCGTGAAGTAATTTCATCACCATCCGCGCGTAAGCCACCATGTGCGGACACAGCAGATACCTCCGACTTGACCTAAGGTATTCTGTCGGATGCCATGCCCAACACGCACTCCATCTCCGTCGCCCTCTGCACTTACAACGCTGGCGAATACCTGATTCCCCAGATCCAAAGCATCTTCACCCAATCAATGCCCCCCGCAGAATTGGTCGTCTGCGACGACGGCTCTGCCGACGATACCCTCCTCACTCTCGAAAAATTCCGTTCCTCCGCCCCCTTTCCCATCCATATCCATCCTCAACTTGACAGGCTTGGCCCCGCCAAAAACTTTGAATCCTGCTTCCGCAAATGCATCGGCGATATTCTCATCCCCTGCGATCAGGACGACATCTGGCACCCTGACAAGCTCAAACACCTCTCCGCCGCCTTAAGCACCCCCAACACCCTCCTGGCCTTCTCCGACCTGACCATCATGGAGTCCCGTCAGCCCCCATCCACCCCCTCCCGGACGCAGTGGGGCCTTCTGGGCTTTTCACCCGCGCAGCAAGCTCTTTTTCCGACCGGTCACGCCCTGGATATCCTCCTGAAACACAACGTCGTCACCGGAGCCGCCACAGCCTTCCACCGCGCCCTCCTCACCCATGCGCTTCCCATTCCCCCCGATTACCTCCACGACGAATGGCTCGCCCTTATCGCCGCTTCCATCGGCAATCTTGCTCCTGTTCCCCAACCTCTGGTCCACTACCGCCGGCACGCAGCCCAACAAGTCGGGCCCGCCACCTCAGGCATACTCGCCCAAGCGCGTTACGCCCGCGAAAAAATGCAGACCCCCTATTTTCAAGCCATGGTCCGGCGCGCCGATGCCCTTTATGATCATCTCGCCACGCTCCATTCCCTAGTCCACCCCGCCGCCCTCCGCCAAACCCAACAAAAACAAGCCCACGCCCATGCCCGACTCGCCATGCGCCAGGCACGCCTCACCCGCTGGCCTCTGGCATTTCACGAACTTATACGCAACCGATACACTAAATTCGGCTACGGCTTTAAAAGCTTCGTACAGGACCTTTTCCTCTGACCGATCAGCCGCCACAATCTCCTCCCCCCAACCGCGCCAATACCATGGCCGTTGTGGTGATCTATCATCCTCCTGCCGATCTCCCCGAGCGCATTGTAAGTCTGCTGAAAATCGTCACGCTCGTCAGCATCGTTGATAATACCCCATGCCCTATAAGCACTACCATTCCAACCTATCTCGCAACCATCCTGCCCAACCCTCAAATCACTTACTTAGCTCTCCGCCAAAACCGCGGCGTTGCCATCGCCTTGAACTGCGCTGTCGCACATGCCAAGGCCGCCCGGGAAGTTGACTCTGACATCCAATGGCTTGTTATGCTCGATCAGGACTCTGACCCACCTACCTCTTTCCTGGCCGATCTCGCATCCCTTCTGGCTTCCGCACATGACCGTGATCAACTCGCCCTCATCGGTATCAACTACCAAGACACTTCAGGCACCCGCCAGACCGCCCATCCCATCCGTCCCGGCTTAACTCCCGCCAAGGCCGTCATCACCTCCGGATCCCTTCTTCGACTTGATGCTGCCACTGAAGTTGGCCCTTTCTCTGACGACTATTTCATCGATGAGGTTGATCATGAATACGCTCTGCGCCTCCGCCGCGCTGGCTTCCATGTCGCACTCGCCTCCAGCGTGCTGATGCCCCACAACCTCGGCGCCATGCGCCGCATCCACCTCCCCAGCTTCACTTTCGGCGTCTCCAACCACCCCCCCACCCGCCGCTACTACATGGCCCGCAACCGCATCGCCCTCACCAAAACATACCTCTTCTTCGACCCCGCGTTCGTCCTCACACGCCTCGCCCTCACCCTCTGGGAATCCCTCATCGTCCTCTTCTTCGAAAAACAAAAAATCAGCAAACTCGCCCACACCCTCAAAGGCATCATCCACGGCATCCTCGGCCGCATGGGGCCTCTCAACTCAACGATACTCGGGTAAACTAAGGTTCATGATGCAGTCCGCCGAGCCCTCTGAACATATCACTGTCATCCGCCCACGCTCCGGGTGGGACGGTATTGATTTGCCTGAACTTTGGCACTACCGCGACCTCCTCTGGATCCTCACACTCCGCGACATAAAAGTACGTTACAAACAGACAGTCATTGGCGCCGCCTGGGCTCTCCTCCAGCCCTTTATGACCATGGTCGTCTTCAGCATCTTCTTTGGCGCCCTCGCCAAGATCCCTTCAGATGGCCTCCCGTACCCCATCTTCGCCTTCGCCGCGCTTCTCCCCTGGCAGCTCTTTGCCCACGCCCTGACCCAGTCCAGCAACAGCATCATTGAAAACGAACGCCTCATCACCAAGATCTACTTCCCGCGCCTGATCATTCCCCTGGCTTCCGTCGGCGCCGGGCTAGCGGATTTCTGCGTTTCTCTCCTATTTCTCTTCGCTATGATGGTCTGGTACCACGTCACACCGACGCTGGGCATCCTGCTATTGCCGGTTCTGACCCTTTTTGCCCTCTTGGCCGCGCTTTCTGTGGGCATTTGGCTCGCCGCGCTCAACACCCTTTACCGCGATTTCCGTTACACCGTCCCATTCCTAGTCCAATGTTGGATGTTCGCCAGCCCTATCGCTTATCCCGCAAGCATGGTCCCTGAGCAATGGCGCTGGCTCTACGGCTTAAACCCCATGGTCGGCGTCATCGAAGGCTTCCGCTGGGCTTTGCTGGGCACCGGCCAACCCCCAGGCCTCCTCATGCTTGTCTCCGCCATTGCCACACTCGTACTCCTAGCTGGCGGCATCGCCTACTTCCGCCGCATGGAACGCACCTTCGCCGACTGGGTATAAATTCGCATGAGCCAACCCGCCATCAAAATTGAAGGCCTCAGCAAGCTCTACAGGCTCGGCACACGCGCACCGTACCACCGCCTTACCGACACTCTCCTGGGACTGATCAAGCATCCATTTAGCTTGTTGACCGGGCATTCTTCACCATCAACCTCTGCTCCTCCCACTACCGCGGCAGATTCCGCCACCGAAAGTCGGTTTTCCGATGCTCCTCCCGGCTATTTCTGGTCTTTGAAAGACGTCTCCTTCGAAGTCCCCGAAGGCCAAGTCGTCGGCATCATTGGCCGTAACGGCGCTGGCAAGTCGACCCTCCTTAAAATCCTCTCACGCATCACTGAACCCACCCGAGGCCAAATTCGCATCCGTGGACGCGTCGGCTCACTCCTGGAAGTCGGCACCGGCTTCCACCCGGAACTCACTGGCCGCGAAAACATCTTCCTAAACGGCGCCATCCTCGGCATGAAACGCGCTGAAATCCAACGCAAATTCGACGAGATCGTCGCCTTCTCGGAAATCGAAAAATTCCTTGACTCTCCCGTCAAACACTACTCATCTGGCATGTATATGCGCTTGGCCTTTGCCGTCGCTGCTCACTTAGAACCCGAAGTACTTATCGTTGATGAAGTCCTTGCCGTCGGTGATGCTGGATTCCAGAAAAAATGCCTCGGCAAGATGGGCCAAGTTGCCCAGTCCGGGCGCACCATCCTTTTCGTTAGCCACAGTATGTCAGCCGTCCAGAACCTATGCCAACAATGTATACTAATCGAAGCGGGCAAGATCAAATCAGCAGGACTTACGAACGTAGTATTGGACGAATATCTTCGCCAATCAAATAATGACACTGCTACGACATGGCTTAACCCGAAAATTCATTATTCAGATGCTCGCGTAGTTATCCAAGCAATCAGAATAGCGAATAACGACAATCTAACTACAAGCAGCGTCATCCCAATCGAAATCGAATATCGTGTCAAGCAACCCGCATTACCCCTATCTATTGGTATCGTAATTCGATCAGAAAACGGCACTCTCCTTCTAAGCTCTGCAAACAGGCCATCTGCTAATCTGACGATAGATCCTTGGTTCAACAAACCCTATCCAGTCGGCTTTTATAAAACAACTTGCGAGATTCCTTCGGACCTTCTTAATACCGAACGTTATTTTATAACTGCAAATATTTACTCTTCCATCTCCACTCTTGAAGCTCAGGTAGAAAATGCTGTCGTGCTCGATATCTCCGAATCTGGATCGATGAGAGCAGAATTCACGGGTGAATGGCTCGGCCTCATTCGCCCCCGCCTTAAATGGCAAACGGCCACGTTGCGTTTGCCAACGTCATAAAATTCATCCGGCGGCAATCAGTAAATCCGCAAGTCTTTGCGTTTGCCTGATATAACAAAAATGCTTCACTGCAAACGCTCGCGCGTTCTCTCCTAACTTCACTCGTAGTTTCTCATCCTGCGCAGAACGCAACGCTTCAACTATTCCGTTGGGGGTCCGAGCTGCCACTAACCCCGTTTCTCCATGCTTGATGGCCCACCGATGGGACTTCAAGTCCGTTACTAAAACGGTTCTTCCGGATGCCATATAATCACATATTTTCTGCGGGAATGCCAAATATGTACTCAACATGAAAGGCCGAGGTACAATCAAAATATCGGCGCCTCGCAAAACTGAAGGCATCTCTTCGTAGGAAATGGATGAGTGAAACCTAACTGGGCACTCTGCCAAGCTAGCTTTTTGCAGTCGAAACTCTTCTGATTCGGTATTGATCGACCCCACGATCGAAAAAGCAAAATTATGATCTTTACTTCCCAGCATCAAAACCGACTTCGATAATAAGCTAAATCCCTGCCACGGAAAAAAATTCCCTGCATAGAGAACATGTATTCTATTTGATCCCACTCCTAGTCGTTCTATAGGTCCAGTCGGAGAAAAATGTTCTGTGTCCGAGATGCCGATCAATGGCACCACCCGGGCACTAAACGCGGCAAGCCACCACGTCAATGTCGGATTAGCGCTAGTAACGACGCCAGCCTTTCGGAATGATCTCAGCCATCGAAGCGACATGTAACACCGTAACAAAACGTTTCCATATCTTCTGCCAAGTTCTATCGCTTCCACAAAACCCAGTCCGTGGGCATCGAACCCCACTGAAATTTTTTCTCCGTATGCCACATCCACCAGTGTAGACGCCTGCCCTTCCGTAACTCCAAACATCCAATCTGGCTTAAATTCTGCCGCGGCGGATTTCAGAATCTGATCCAATTTTTCTGGCCCAGAACTGGATATGTACTTAACGCCTTGCTTCAGCCAACTGGCAGGCACGCCGGCGCTAACCACACAAATCGTATGCTGCCAATGCACTAGACCCTCAACAATCAATCTTGCACGCACTTCGGAGCCGCTGCCAACATTAAGGTCTGCATAGCAGTAAATCAAAATTCGCACAGCATCTCCCAATCAAAACACATGGCCAGTAAGAGTCTTTGATTCGACAATACTCAAACGTTACGCGATATTATCAGGGAGTGCATTGCATTATTCAACCCTTTAAAAATAGGCTCAAAATGTGTGGTATTGCGGGCATCATCGGAAAAAGCGCCCTCTCCATGACGCGTAAAATGGTTGTTGCGATGAAACATCGCGGACCAGATGACTCAGGCGTTGTGGACTTCTCAAAGGCCACAATCGGAATGAGCCGACTCGCCATATTGGATTGTTCCAGCAATGGTCACCAGCCCATGAAATTCCCCGACGCAGATGTCCATATCGTCTATAACGGCGAACTTTATAACTTCCGGGAACAACGCCAGATTCTCGAGAAAAAAGGCCACCTCTTTCGTACAGAATCAGACACCGAAGTCGTTCTGCATCTGTACATCCGTTATGGAGATTCATTCCTCGACAGGCTCAGGGGAATGTTCGCACTATGCATCTACGACCTCCGAGAAGGACCCGGGAAAGAAAAAGCACTCCTCGCCAGAGACCAGTTCGGTGTAAAACCTCTTGTCTATTCCCAAAATACAGACGCTTTTATCTTCGCTTCTGAACTTAAACCCCTCGTAGCCGCAAACGCTGTTCCACTCGAGGTTTCACCCGAAGCCCTACACCAGCTTCTCACCTACGGCTCCGTCCTCCAGCCCCACACCATCCTGAAAAATGTATTCGCGCTTAAACCCGGGCACTGCATCAAGATCAATCACACCGGAATAAGAATCGAGCGCTACTTCAATCTGGTCCCCAGGCAAATGGATCGTTATGCGAAAATGCCCTACGACCAGATCGTAAGCCAAACCAGGACTCTTCTGGAAGCTTCTATTAAACGAAACCTTGTTTCTGACGTCCCGTTGGGTTCATTCCTCAGCGGTGGAATTGATTCTTCGCTCGTAACCGCTCTTATCGCGCGCAACCGGTCCCAGAAAATCAAAACCTTTTCAGTCGGATTTTCCGATGAACCCGGCGCAGTTGATGAAACCACCGCCGCGGCGCGCACTGCGCAATTCCTTGGTACCGATCATTCCAAGATTGTTGTCACAGGCAGGCAGGTGGGCGATGAAATCGAAAAGGTCGCACTCGCACTTGATCAGCCATCTGTTGATGGCATCAATGCTTACTACATTTCCCAGGCGGCAAAACAGCACGTCACGGTCTCGATCTCAGGCACCGGCGGCGATGAACTCTTTGCCGGATATCCTTGGTTCACCGCCATGAAGCAGGATTATGACGCAGCCTCGGCCAGCCCATTATCCTCGAGCATCCGTCGACTCTTCGCGCATACGGCATCCCTTGCCCGTTCTTGCGCGTGGCTGCCGGACCGCGTCCTTGGACTTGCCGAAGTACTTGAATCTCATCGGGACTTCCCCCACCGCTATTTCTCGCAGTACCACATTTACCCCCGGTCCATCGCGGCGGGAATGATCAATCCCGACGCCTTCACGGGCCACTCGCCTGACTCCTCCCTGGCGCAAAATTTCATTGATGCCGACAGTGTTCGAGGTTTTGGCCCCATTCGCCGGACAACTGCCATGTGCCTCCAAACTTACGCACAAAACCAGTTGCTTCGAGACATTGACGCTGTCTCCATGCACCATTCCCTTGAAATCCGAGTGCCATTCTTCGATGTCGAATTGGCGCAATTGGCGCTCGACATGCCTGATCAGGCAAAACTTCAGCCTCAAGAAGACCCCTCTACTCCTTCTTCTCGTCACAGCTATAAGGCGCTTGGAAGCAAGCGCATCCTTTTCGATATAGGCAGGGATATCCTCCCTCCCAATATGGACAACCAACCCAAGCAGGGGTTTGCGATGCCATTTACCGCGTGGCTCCGTGGTCCACTCAAGCCTATTCTAGAAGACACCCTGTCAACCTCTTCAGTCCTGCAACGCAACATTTTCAGACTTAAATCCGTTCAAAAAGAACTCGCCAGATTTAATGCGGGGAGTCAGGATTGGGCAAAGGTCTGGTTGCTCATGATGATCGAACTTTGGTTTCGGCAAATGGCAAAGCTTCGGGAACAACAATAGCCCTACAAGAACATCACTACCAGCAGGTTGCTCTGAAGCAAACTCTGGTTGAGTTCAGGCAAACATAGATGTCCCTGCTACGACCCCGAGTGTGTGGTCATTAGGATCTTCTCAGCACTGGATCCCTGCACCAATCCCGTGTAAAGCCGTCGTACATTGGTTCGAATGATGTCTCGATTGGCCAATCGCTTCACCAATTCCCGGTTTGCAGCGGCCATCCTATCAACCAACACATCGTCTGACATTGCTCTGACAAGATTTGCGGCAATCTCTTGCGGATAGAGATTTCTTGCAAACAGAACATTGGCTGGCGACTGAACAACCGAAACAATCGTTTCCAAGGGTGAAACTAGAGGAACTGCTCCGGCTCCCATCGCTTCGAACATCACATTCGGCGTGCCGTCAACCAAACTAGGCCCCAACATAATGCGTGCATCGCGCATCAATTTCAATACCTTTCCTCGCGAAATCCGCGGTGAAATATCGATATTTGAGCGAATGAACAGCGGCAGAGACTTGATCCAATTTCGAGACTCCGCATCACAAGCAACCACTTTGATCGAACATGGCTGGAGTTTTTCCCATACGCACCTGATGGCTTCCAGGACCGGCGCCGACTTGGACCATTCGCATTCATAGGCTTTGGGCCAGAAAATCATCCGCTTTGTACTCGTCAAGTCTCTCGGTTGGTCCACCCATGCGGGATCAATTCCTCCCGTCCCCTGTACTGTGCCAAAACTCGGGATTTTGCCTGAATCGATTTTCCAGTCCCGCATCAACTTGAGATTCACGACATTGTCTGTCAGGACAGCATCTGCCCGATTCAGAACTTGAATAATCCTTTTGACTTCCTCAGGCTCGTGCTGGGTGAAAAATACATCAGACCCTCCGCGCATCTGCGCAACCCATTTTATGTCCGCGGCTTGATTTCCTAAGTCATTCAGCGCGTCCAGACAAAGCAGCCCCGCATCATAAATGCCAAAACTATGCACAATATCCGGTTTCCATTTGCGAATTGTCTGCTTGAGCCATGATATTGCCGCTTTTTTCAGCCAATTCGGACGGCCGACTTGAATTACTCTTCCAAGATTCTGCACCACCGATATCCCCGACGGATACAACGACCAGTCACCCGGCCTGGAAGGAACAAATGGGCATGAGTTGTAAACCGGCACCGGGCAATCCTGATTCGGCCCTGTATGCGGCATCCCGAAAATCCGGGCCTCAAATTCACTTGCATCCGTGATCAGGCTCATCCAGGAGTGCGAATGTGAGCTTTCCGCCAAACCCACAAAAAGCACTTTGATCTGGCCTTGGACGACTTTGGGCACCATAAACATCTCCGTTGTTCACGTCCACCTAACTTAAAACTCTTGCGGCACCGGCGGACAGAACACGCTTTTCATTGTGGCTCTCTTGATATGGCGCGGCCAGATTAATGAGGTGATTGTAGTCTAAAATCTCTCTAATGAGCCCTTATGGGCTCTTCGCGATCATGGGTTGGGGTCGAATCCGTCTCACGTGACATCACGCATAAATCACAAGCGCTCCGCAACTGTTAAACTGCCCCAATCCAGTGCACTATCTGCACCACGTTTTTGGTGTTTCCTGTCAACCGTTTCTCTTGGAGTCGAACATGAACATCCTCATAGTTGGCGGAGCCGGATATGTCGGCGGAGCGGTTTCTGACCTCTTGGCCGGCAGCAACCACAAAATCCGGATCTACGACGCGCTTCTCTATGAAGAAGCCTACCGCAAAGATGTCGACTTTCACTTTGGCGATGTTCGCGACATCAAGGCGCTCAAGCCTCACCTCCAGTGGGCTGACGCTGTCGTATGGCTGGCCGCCCTTGTAGGCGACCCCGCCTGCGCGCTGAGCCCTGATGTCACCGTCGCCATCAATCAGGAAGCTGTCCAGTCCCTGAGCCAGAACTTCAATGGCCGCATTGTCTTCCTCTCTACCTGTTCCGTGTACGGAGCACAGGACGGCGAACTCTCCGAAGACTCCCCTATCAACCCCCTCTCGGTCTACGCCGTGACCAAGCTTGAAGCCGAAAAACACCTCGCTGGTAAAAACGCCATTATCTTCCGCCTCGGCACCCTCTTTGGCGTCGGCGACTTATTCTCCCGCATCCGTACCGACCTGGTCGTCAACACGCTTACCGTAAAAGCCTACCAAACCGGCGCAATTAGTGTTTTCGGCGGTGACCAGTTCCGCCCGCTCCTCCACGTGCGCGATGCCGCCAAGGCCATCGTCGACAACCTCCAGACCAGCCACACCGGCGTCTACAACCTCCACAAGCAAAACGTCCGAATCATCGATCTGGCCTATCAAGTCCGCAACCACTTCCCGGATATGGTCATCAAGCAAACAGAAATGAAGTTCCAGGACGCGCGCAACTACCGCGTTAACTCCAACAAGGCGCGATCCACATTCGCCTTTGCTCCCAAATACTCCATCGACGACGGCATTGAGCAAGTCAAGGATCTCCTGGTCTCCAGGCGCCTGCGCGATCTGGACAACCCCCGATACACCAATCAGAAATTCCTCTCCATGTACAACACGCACCTTCTGGAGATCCAGCATGCAAAGCCTTGACCTTCCACAAGAACCCAAGCTTTATCAGGGCGGCTTGGCCGTCGATGACCGCGGACAACTTATCTTCGCGAATGACTTCGATTTCAAAGGCGTCAAACGCTTCTATGTCGTGACCAATCACCGTCAGGGTTTTGTCCGAGCATGGCACGCCCACCGCAATGAAGCCAAATATGTCACTCTTCTTCAGGGCAGCGCGCTCATCGGTGCCGTCAAGGTCGACAACTGGGACAACCCCTCTAAAACCGCTACTATCCACCGCCTTGTTCTAAGCGCATCAAAACCGCAGGTCTATTTTATCCCTGCTGGCTATGCCAATGGATTCATGTCGCTCACCAGTGACGCCATCCTGCAATTTTTCTCCACTTCATCTCTCGAAGAAAGCAAAAACGACGACATTCGTTACGATGCCCGCCACTGGGATATCTGGAACATTCAAGAAAGGTGATTCAATTGACTAAGCTTCGCGTTGTTGTTCTGGGCGCCACCGGCATGCTTGGCGCAATGGTGACCGATTACCTCGCACGCCAAGATGATTTTGCCGTCAGCGCCACTGCCCGTTCCCAGGATGCCTTCGCCAAACCGGCAAGCTTGTACCCAAATGTAAAATTCTTCCCTCTGGACGCGGCGACAGCCACTCTCGACCAAATCTCCTCGGCCATCTCGGGCAGCCAATTCGCCATCAATTGCATCGGCATCACCAAGCCGCTCATCAAAGACGACAACGCTTTTGAAATTGAGCGTGCCATCAAAGTCAACGCCCAATTCCCTCATACTCTTGCCCATGCCGCCGCCAACTCCGGTACAAAAATCATTCAAATCGCCACTGACTGCGTCTATTCAGGCGCCAAGGGTCGCTATACCGAAAAGGACAACCACGACGCCCTCGACGTCTACGGCAAAACCAAAAGCCTCGGCGAAACCTTCCTGCCCGCCACACAAAATCTGCGCTGCTCCATCATCGGCCCCGAGCCCCGTGACCATAAATTCCTACTCGATTGGTTCCTGGGGCAAAAACCCGGATCAGAGATTTTTGGCTTCACCAACCACGTTTGGAATGGCGTCACCACCCTCCAGTTCGCACGCATTTGCGCCGGCATTATTCGATCCGTTCCACAGCTTCCCAGACTTCAGCACATCGTCCCCGCCGGCGATATCACCAAACACGATCTCTTGGTCGCCTTCGCCAAGGCCTACAATCGCCCGGATCTGAAAATCACCCCCAAGCCCGCTGGCACCATCGTTGATCGCACCCTGGCCACAATGAATCAGCACGAAAACGATGCCCTTTGGCACGCCGCCGGGTACGCAAAGGTTCCCACCGTCGTTGATATGGTCAATGAAACCGCTGTCTACAAGCCCCTCTTTGCCTGATTGCCGGAAGCAGACCATGAAAGTCATCACCATCCTTGGAACCCGCCCCGAAATCATTCGGTTGAGCCGAATCATTCCACTCCTGGATTCCCTTTGTCAGCAGATCATCGTCCACACCGGTCAAAACTACGATGTTAACCTCGATCAGGTCTTTTTCGATCAGCTTCAGGTTCGCAAGCCCGACCACCACTTAAACGCGCGCGGCTCGTTTGGCGAGCAAATCGGCACCATTCTTTCCGGTTGTGAAAAAATCCTCACCCAACATAAACCCGATCGATTCTTAGTGCTGGGGGACACCAACAGCAGCCTGGGTGCCGTCATGGCCAAGCGACTAGGCGTCCCCGTGTATCACATGGAAGCCGGCAACCGGTGCTACGACGATCGCGTCCCTGAAGAGACCAACCGCAGGATCATCGACCACAGTTCTGACATACTCATGCCCTACACTCAGCGCAGCCGGGAAAACCTTCTGCGCGAAGGCATTGACGGAAAACGCATCTACGTCACAGGCAACCCGATCCTCGAAGTAATCAAACATTACCAGCCTCAAATCGACAAAGTCGATCCTTTCTCTCCCCTAAGCGTTCAATCTGGTCAATACATTCTTATCACGGCCCATCGCGCTGAGAATGTCGATCTCCCCGACCGGCTCCAAAGCCTTCTCGCAGGTATCGATCTCGTTGCCAGCACCCACCGACTGCCAGTCTTGATCAGCGTCCATCCCCGCACCAGAGAACGTCTCTCCCGCTTCGGCCTCGCCCCCAAATCCAGCCTGGTGCGTTTACTTGAACCCCTACCTTTTTTCGAATTCATCCGACTTGAGCAAAACGCACGCCTAGTGATGACTGATTCGGGCACAGTACAGGAAGAGTGCGCCATCTTCGGCGTCCCGAATGTCACAATGCGCGACAACACCGAACGTCCCGAGACCCTTGAACACGGCACAAACATTCTCTCAGGCGTCGAGCCGACAATGCTTTCAAATGCCGCCTCCATCGCCCTCAGAACCGCGGGGCGAGGCTCTCCTCCCCCTGAATATATGGTAGACAACGTCAGCGCCACCGTCGCCAAAATTCTTCTGGGCTTCAGGTGAAAAACATGGCTGCTACCAAGCCTCTGGTCTCTATCGTCGTCCCCGTCTATAACGGTTCCAACTACCTGCGCGCTGCCATTGACAGCGCACTCGCGCAGGACTATCCCAACAAAGAAATACTGGTAGTCAACGACGGTTCCAACGACAATGGCAAATCAGAAGAAATCGCCAAATCGTATGGTGATAAAATCCGCTACTTCTCAAAGCAAAATGGGGGCGTCGCCACAGCTTTAAACCTCGGTATCAACCAAATGAAGGGCGAATATTTCTCCTGGCTCAGCCACGACGACGTCTATTACCCCACCAAAATCTCCCGCCAGATTACCTTCATCCAGGAAAATGGCCCCGACACGATTCCATATGCAGACTACGACATCATCAATGCGGCAGGACGGATCGTCGGCGAATGCCTGAATCCCGATACCCCCCCTTCATACCTTCGCCCCGCAGCCATAAAAGGAATGGGCCTTCATGGCTGCGCCATGTTGATCAAGTTCACTCATTTCCGAAAGTGCGGCCTCTTCAACCCAAACCTACGCACCACACAAGATTACGACATGTGGTTTCGCCTCACCAGATACGCCAATCTGGTGAGACAACCGGAAAAACTCATCCAAAGCCGCGAACACCTGCATCAAGGTTCACGAACTCTCCACACCAAGCCAGAAGAATACTGGCTCATGCGCAAGGCGATTGAAAGTTTAACCCCAGCAGAACTACGCTTTTCCGGGGATGCCGCCTCGACCTATCTCACCCTCGGCCTCTTTCTTGCGCGCTCGCCCGTACGATCCGTTGCCGCACCAGTCGCTTACAACCTCTATTTGACACAAGCAAACCAGTCTATTTCGCACATTCCCAAACGATTTGTCTATAAGCTGTACCACACATTACGCTCAATCCTATCCAAGGGATCTCCTCACCCCGCCACAACCACCCCACCCATCGAATTTCATCCGACCTTAGACAGGCCCCACGAACTCGATCAATTCAATGCCAGCCGTTGAAAGTGCAAAATACGTCCTCGCCTGTTCCTAGAAACAACCCCAACTCCATCTGAGAAGCGCGTTCAAACTAATCCACCACTTCTGGAGATTACCTCACGATACGCATCTTCAACACGGCTAAGAAACCGTCGCATGTCGCAATGCTCTTTCGCCCATGCCAATCCTGCTTCACCCATAGCTAAATGCTTCGCGGGCTCGGCCAGCAACGCCTCCAAACATAACGCCATCTGATCCGTGCTGAAAGCCTCAACCACAAACCCATGCAGGTTATCTCCGATGATTTCAGCAGGCCCGCCAATCCGGAATGCCACCAACGGCGTCTGACAAGCAAGCGATTCCAGGCACACAAGGCTCAGCGATTCCCCAAAAGAAGGCACCAGCGTCACATCCGCAGCACGATAGGCACTCGCAAGCATCTCATCATTCCCGGCATAACCCGTGGTCACTTCCAACCCTGCCAAACGAGCACGAACCATCTCTGCATTTTTCCCCAGCAGCATGACGTGCGGACGCATCCGCCCCGCCAGTTTACGCACGGCTTCTATCCCCAACGCAATCCCCTTATGAACATCATGCAGATGTGCCGCCACCATCAGCACCACGGGGCAGTCAGCAGGAATACCCCACCGTTTCCTGGCCTCCAGACGATCCATCCTGCAGGCGGATTCATCCAGAAAAGGAAGGCCATGATAAAGATGCTGTGATGCACTCTGTGGAAAACGCCCACATTTTTGAATCAGCGAAAGCATATGCCGTGATGGCGCAATCATCTGGGGCGTCCGTGGAGCATGCTTATCCAGCAGCCGACCAACACTGTTATTCTTGAAATTGTCATGGTAGGGACTACGCTTCAATAGCCTGTTTAAGCCACTGGATTGCTTGATAACCAGACTCTTGGGAATGACGTTGTTGAAATCACAAATAAACCCATTGCTCACCGCCCATTCATCATGGTGCGTCCAAACCACCGGCATTCGCTCGCACATCTCACTCAATGCCTTCAGCGACATCCACCCCCCGCCCATATGATGCAAATGCACTACATCAAACTTCTCCCGCGTCACACTCTTTAAATGCTCGATACTCCCCCGGTGCCTCCAGTCAGTCCAATCCGCCAGTATATCCAGCGGCAACAGTGAACGCTCCCACCCACGGCAAATCGCCTTCACATTCGCGGGAAGGCCTTCCGCTGGATTCGCTACCCAAACCTGGACATCATGCCCCCTATCCATCATCCCCTGACGCAAATCACGAACACACCGCTCAGCCCCACCACCAAAAAAACCATGATTGATCATCAATATGCGCATAAATCATTGCTTCACAACGCGTGGATCAAATCCTTTTGGGCCGCACAAGCCTCACGATTGGCCGAACAATCACGCGGTAAATAGGGTAGACGATCTGCCCCATTCTGGCTTGGTCTGCTCCCAAAAATTGGTGCCAGATGATATGAGAGTCTCTATCGGGGCGAA
>CAZGOM010000076.1:0-25702 GCA_964527265.1 uncultured Phycisphaeraceae bacterium
TCTTCGCCGCCATCTGCTTACCCATATCCGCCAGGTCCGCCGCCGCCTCATCGGCGTACACCATCTTCGACTCCACATACACACCCGCGCTCCACTCCTGTGCCTTGATCGCAAAATCGTAAACCACCTCCTCCGCCAATCCTGTGATCCGCATGCTCATCTGCGTTCCTGAGCCGGCAACACCATTGGTCACCCCACCGTCATGCCATACCTCGCCCTCGCTGGGCTTGTAATAAACATGGTAGTACGTCTCATACTCCTCATTGTCCGTCCACCTCAGTTCCACTCCATCCACTCCCGACACCGCCTCCACCTCCGTCGGCGCTTTCGCAAACGTCGGCAATCCCTCCGCCTCCACACGGCCCGACGCCGCCGAACTCTCACCCCATCTCCACGCCACCAGGAAAAACTCGCCCTCCCCATACGTCGCGCTGCTGTGCGACAAGTCCACCCGATGCTCCGTCAAGCCTTCCAGCTCATACACCTGATCCACCATCTGGATCTGCCCATTGCTTCCCTGGTAATAAATACCCAGCCAATCCGCCTTCGTATCCACACCCGAAAAACCAAAGTCCAGGTAATGCTCATCCGTCTTGCGGTCCAAGGTACGTGTTACTTGTGTCAGCAGCGGCGTCGCCAGCAACGTATCCGGCGTCACCTCCACATTGATCACCTGCGACTTGTATCCCTTACCCTCCCCATCCTGCCACGTCAGCACGATCCCACCCATCGAACCATCCGCCAGCGGCCACGGGTTCCACTCGTCATACGCCGTGTAAAAATCATCCACATTGTAAAAACGGTACTCCGTCGCTCGGTCCAGCCCATCCCGCGCAGTCACATCGCCATACAATCCACCCCAGCTCAATCCCAACTCCGGGTTGGCCCGGCTTACCCACTGTCCGCTCATCCAATCAACATCCATCTCCGGGTTCAGCGTTCAACTGATAGCTGTGCCCAAGCTCCACGATGCACGTCCATCTACCGTTCCACACACCAAAACCGCTGTCGTAGTACTCGCCACCGTCCTTGGAAATCAAAAACTTCGGCCACTGCAGATAACCCAGCCCTGAGTCGATCTGCACCTCCATTCGCCCGGCCGTTGCGAAATCCTGCACCAGCGTGAACTCCGGCGTCGCAGGCAACTCCGGCGGCGCAATAATCTGCACAAGCTCGCTCACCGCAGGCAAACTGTACTCACCCTGATCAATCAGCCTCGCAACAGGCGTATACCCCCCGGCAATGTTGTAAACATGCGTCACAAACTGCGGATTACCCTCAATCAACTCCACATTCCCATCACCCCAGTTGATCTCCCAACCCTCAGGCTCACCGAATCCCGCATCCGACCAGTCCAAAATGAAGTTCAGCTCGCTACCCACATACATATCCTGAAGGTGGCCATGCACATGCGTCAGTTCCACCTCATACTCACCCTCCGACACAGGCACAAAGCCAAAACTCAACCCCGTACCCACCGCCACGCTCTTGCCGCCAAACAACACCTCCCAACCCAGCACCGCAACCACATTCTCCTGATCAGAAAAAAGAGTGTAGATCCACTTCTTCACCTTCTTATGGCATCAACTCCTTTCAGGATGATGCCCAGACTGCCACCACGCACTACTTCTTCACATCACTTGCAGTCTTGGAATCCAAGCCCGTCGACTCCAATCGCCATTCCCAAACCTTCCCATCATCCCCCCACCAATCCCATGAGTCTTCTCCCCGGACCACTCTCACGGCCTTTTTTCTCGAAAGATCAAATCCTAAAGCCGCCCCTTTCTGAGCCCTCGTCAACGTGCGCACGTTGGAAGGATTACCCTTCTCGCACAAACGATAAACCCCCGCCACAGGAACACGCACCGCTTGGCTGCGCGTACTGTCTACCACCACTTCTCCGGGCTTTAGCTCCCCCTCAAATGTTTGAATTTTAAACCCTTTGTCCACCCAATTAGGGTCGCCCGAAACGCTACGGTCGGGAATGCCTTGGGGACGAATGCTTTGTAAATACCACTCCCAAGTCTTGCCTCGTACATCCCATGTATCCCAGGAAACTGTTCCATATACGTCCTTCTTGAATCCATCTTTTTTGTCTGGAATGAAACCTAAAACAGCACCTTTCTTCACACATTTCGCACCGCTCCCTCCGTAAGGCGAGCCCTGTTGACGAATGCAATAAATCCCATCCACTGGCGCTCTTACAAACCTCTGTTCGCCACTGTCAACGATCTTTGTATCCAGTTTAATCTCACCCTTAAATCCTTCGATTGGATAATCCTTGGGCAACCAATCAGGAACACCCGTTGCATATGTTCTTTCTGGCTCATCATTAATCTCCCTCACTACAAAGACCAGCCGCTCCGGATCGCCTTTCAGCGGCACCGGACCACCATCAAGCAATCGCTTTTCCATGTGCATAAGATAATCATCTGAAAAAAAGAAGTCCTCAGACTGACCCGTATAATTCGATATTTCCAATTCACTCCATGCATAGTAAGGAAGAGCACTCACCGAATACTTAAGAGCACGCCCTGAACTTGTATCAAGATCAATAAAACCATCAGCAGAAATCTGGTCTTTATATGACGGTGTACTGTAAATTCGATCCTCAGAAATTAAGGCGTAGGAAAATCTTACTGGCTTTATTGTACTACCATCGAAACTTCGCACAGCAAGCTTCAGCCTCTTTCTTTCCCAGGGAATTAATTGGGTTCGGATCATATATTCTTTTAAAATCCGAAGCTTTTGCGCCCGGCTGTCATTTGTTTCCGGCACTTTTTGAAGCTTGACATACTCTTCGCGCAAATCCAATTCAATGTATCCCGGAGACGCTTCGTACCTGAATTTCGAGCCCAACCGGAACAAACTGCCAAGTGTAATTCCAGCTAAAATCATAATTAACAAGAGAAATACAATCCGATCCTTCATTACATTTTCCTTAAAGCAGAAAAAGTTAGTACATAATTTTCTTCAACAAAGCTGCAGCATCATGCCATCCACATTGAGACAAAGGTGAAAAATGACAATCAACAAAACGCGCAAACTCATTTATCCTCTTTAATGGGAATTCCTTCGGGACGGATTGTTTCCACCCGCCATTCCAAGATGTCTCCCTTATCCAAACCATAGCTTCGATCTCCCCCTTTACCAAAAATCAAACGGGTTCTTTCTTTTTCTTTTGCTGGTAACAAGAAACCCAATGGGGTGCCTTTTTTCACAAGAAATCGACTTCGATAGCTACCTCTACTTGGCATATAAATTCCATATTGCCCGTCCACCGGCGCTTTTACAAGCCTCTTCTCACTGCTATTAACAATCTTCATATCCAGCTTAATCTCACCTTTGAATTCTTCAATTGGATAATCCTTGGGCAACCAATCAGGAACACCCGTTGCATATGTTCTTTCTGGCTCATCATTAATCTCCCTCACTACAAAGACCAGCCGCTCCGGATCACCCTTCAGGGGCACCGGCCCACCACCAAGCAATTGCTTTTCCATGTCCGCAAGATAATCCTCTGAAAAAAAGAAGTCCTCAGACTGACCCGTGTAATTCGATATTTCCAATTCGCTCCATGCATAGTAAGGAAGAGCACTCACCGAATACTTAAGAGCACGTCCTGCACTTGTATCAAGATCAAAAAAACCATCATCAGAAATCTGATCTTTGTATGTCGGTGTACTATAAATTCGATCCTCAGAAATTAAGGCGTAGGAAAATCTTACTGGCTTTATTGTACTACCATCGAAACTTCGCACAGCAAGCTTCAGCCTCTTTCTTTCCCAGGGAATTAATTGGGTTCGGATCATATATTCTTTTAAAATCCGAAGCTTTTGCGCCCGGCTGTCATTTGTTTCCGGCACTTTTTGAAGCTTGACATACTCTTCGCGCAAATCCAATTCAATGTATCCCGGAGACGCTTCGTACCTGAATTTCGAGCCCAACCGGAACAAACTGCCAAATAAAACTCCAGCTAAAACCAGAGCTAAGACAACAAATACCATGCAATATTTCATCACATTCTCCTTAACTATTTCCTATCCAAACACCATGCTTGCCACCACGCTCAACAACCATTACCTCCTGATACCATAACCACATATTGGGAAGCCATGGTTTGTCGCCCGAAATACGAGGGTCATCATAAATAAACTCTCCATGGGAATACTGATACCATCCTTTTTGTCTCGCGTTAATATCATACGACGAAACTCCCGGCATAGCACCAGCACCGACTGGTTTCTCAATAATTGAGGGCGTGTAAGGATGAACCCTGTTTTGCAATAATCCAGGAATTTCGTTCAACCATGATGGGCCAGCCCCATTATTACCCCTAGCAGGAGCCGTAGGAATTGTCCGATAATCAGCACCTATCTTCCGGTTATAATGATAACCATGAAAGGTTGACTGCTGCCAGCGAACGAGTCCCCACACTGTATTTACAACTCCAGGCTTAGTATTGGGTGCTAAGCCCTCGAGCCCTGAATTAGCCCTGTAATCATTGCTCCTCATCATTCCTCCAGCAGGAAAATTCACACCCCCATATGGGAATCTACCCGCGAGAGTGTAATCATCCTGATTAAATGAATTGATAAACATGCCCCCTGGCGTCAAAGAATCCGTAATTTTACGGACCCGCGTTACTCCAGCCCCTTCTTCGTCGGCTACTTGTACAAACCATGAACGCCATGACATGCGCTTTAATTCATCTAAGGAATAAGCTCCCAATGGACCTTCGGGTGCAAAAGCACCTTGCCAAACCGCTGCTTCTACTGAAATCATATTTCGAGCGAGATCGGGAAGTGTACTACCCGCCCTGGTAGCCATTACCTCATGAATTCGAAGTGCTTCATACATAACCAAATTTCCCAGACTATGTGCCATAATATCAACATTTTCTGGGTTGTTGCCTGTGAATTGCCGCACTGGCCCTAATAAAAAGTTGCGATATGCTGGAGCAGTCAAGAATGCCTTTTTAACCGAATCGAAAAAATATAAATCTACACCAGTCACTGCCTCAATCGCTCCAGGGTTATCCCCTTCCCATGTAATAACGGCCAATGCACCTCTAAAGCCTGTCCAAAAACTACTCTTAAATAGCGCATCTCCTTCCCCTTTCGCTCCTTCCATAGACACGTTATAACCATGCATATAGACCAACACTTTTTTATGGAGAGGGTTGGTTGCGTCCACTGATGACAAAATACCTGGCACATCACTTCCACTGCCGTCAGGGACCCATTGTGGATTACGATATGCAGTGACGGTTGTGATTGCTCCATCTTCAACCGGATAATCTGTTATGACCTGATTCGGGACTCCGCGTGACGACCATAACGACCAAAAATCCTGTACCGGCCGTCCTTCTATCTTGACTCGATCCACCACCACCTCGGCACCACCAGGGATTTGAACCAGAATTTCCAGCCAGCCGCTGCCAACACCGGAACCGTGCAGATTCAGAACGTATTCACCTTTCTTGTTCATAGGAATTTCAACACTTTGTTCATCGGCACCGACTCCGTCAATCGGCGCATTATTCACTTGCTTTAGCCCACTGGCTTGCGTCTGCAAGAACGCCCTTCGATTATTGCTTGGACTGACAGCATCAAAGACATCAATCTGGGAAATTCCACTAGGGTCCACCAGTTTGAGCTTGAACTTGCCGTTTCCTCCACCCGGCACACCCGACAAATCCACCCGGAACGGCACCAAATCCGACAGCCCAAGTTGGGAGGCCTTGCTCCCCGCCGCATCCTGACTCCACCACCACTGCAATCCGTCGCTCTCCTCATACAGGTCATCCGTCCCATCAATCACAAAATCCACATCCGGCGAAGGCCTGTGCTGCGGCGTGACTCCATCCACCTTGTCCACGTTCCCATCGGCGATGTTGAACCCGATGTCCCCGCTCACCACCGTCAACCGCACCTGGTCTTCCTTCACATCCGCCAAGGTTCCCCCGGCGGGCGTGACCGACACCTTGATCGTCTCGCTGCCCCAACCCGTTGAAAGGCGAACCCCCTCCACATAAAACACCTTCGTCGTCTCTGATCCGAACAATTCCGCCACGCTGTACTCATGCTCAGGATCGATGTAATCCCCCGCGTTCTGCACCGTTTCAGGGTTGCGGTCCTCACTGGCATCCTTCAACCAGATTCGGATGTGGCCCAAGCTCTCTCCCAGGCTCCCCGGCTCATACGACATCGGCCTGTTGCCATCATAGTCGAACCTGATCGTACCTCCTTCCATTTTCATCTTCGAAAGATCCACCACGATCGGCACGAACTTCCCGTCTTCCTCCGGCACACTCCCGCTGATATGCCAATCCTTGTAGTCGGGTTTCCCATCAAAATCCCGATCTCCGCCGTTCGCCAATATCACCTTCCCAGCCAGCGACGCATCGTTTTCGATCTTATCTTCCTCCTCACTCCGCGGATCGGGCACGTCAAACCCATTGTCATTGTTGCTGTCGATATCCAGATCAACAACGCTCGCCGTCACCGCAACGCTGTCGCTTGCACTTCCACCCGCCTCCGCATTCCTCACCGCCACTTCAATCGACTTGGGATCAAGCAGCCCATCGGTTGAAGCCGCATAAAGCACAACCCTTCTCGCCGAATTATTGGCGCCTTGGGCCGCGCTCGAGCATACCCTCGCCAAAATGTCCCCCAGCGCGTACTCCTGACCCGATGCAATAATCTCATCAGAATTAAACGCGCTCGTCTGCGTCGTTGCCGACCACCGCCCAGGCTGCGCAAACAGCCGGATCGCCTGCGACCCATTGGTGAATGTCACCAGCGCTTTGACGGGGTCCAGCCACTCGGGAATCTCAAGCTGGATCGGCACAAGCTCCACATCACGCTGCACCCCATCCAGGTTCATCGTCGCTATCGACGTCACCTGCCGGTCGATGCTCGCATACATCACGTTAAGAGGGCGAGGCGTGCTCACATCATTGTCGACAAACGTACTCCCATCCTTGATCTTCAGCTGGATTCCTTCAATCCTCATCGCCCCGGTTTGATAGTTGTACCGCCCATCCCCTGAACCCCCGATCCCTTCACCGGTCGTCCGGTCATCCATCCGCACGCGGAAGTAGTAATCCGTCTCCAGCTCCAATCCCTCCACATCAAAGCTGCTCCCCTGCGCCTTGTGCTGCACCGTCTTGTCCGCCCCGAAGTACCGGTCCGTCGATACCTCCACCAGATAACCGTCCTCATGCGCAGAACGGTCCACCCACATCACATGCACCGTGTCGAAGCCCACGATCTTCGCCGCCATCTGCTTACCCATATCCGCCAGGTCCGCCGCCGCCTCATCGGCGTACACCATCTTCGACTCCACATACACACCCGCGCTCCACTCCTGTGCCTTGATCGCAAAATCGTAAACCACCTCCTCCGCCAATCCTGTGATCCGCATGCTCATCTGCGTTCCTGAGCCGGCAACACCATTGGTCACCCCACCGTCATGCCATACCTCGCCCTCGCTGGGCTTGTAATAAACATGGTAGTACGTCTCATACTCCTCATTGTCCGTCCACCTCAGTTCCACTCCATCCACTCCCGACACCGCCTCCACCTCCGTCGGCGCTTTCGCAAACGTCGGCAATCCCTCCGCCTCCACACGGCCCGACGCCGCCGAACTCTCACCCCATCTCCACGCCACCAGGAAAAACTCGCCCTCCCCATACGTCGCGCTGCTGTGCGACAAGTCCACCCGATGCTCCGTCAAGCCTTCCAGCTCATACACCTGATCCACCATCTGGATCTGCCCATTGCTTCCCTGGTAATAAATACCCAGCCAATCCGCCTTCGTATCCACACCCGAAAAACCAAAGTCCAGGTAATGCTCATCCGTCTTGCGGTCCAAGGTACGTGTTACTTGTGTCAGCAGCGGCGTCGCCAGCAACGTATCCGGCGTCACCTCCACATTGATCACCTGCGACTTGTATCCCTTACCCTCCCCATCCTGCCACGTCAGCACGATCCCACCCATCGAACCATCCGCCAGCGGCCACGGGTTCCACTCGTCATACGCCGTGTAAAAATCATCCACATTGTAAAAACGGTACTCCGTCGCTCGGTCCAGCCCATCCCGCGCAGTCACATCGCCATACAATCCACCCCAGCTCAATCCCAACTCCGGGTTGGCCCGGCTTACCCACTGTCCGCTCATCCAATCAACATCCATCTCCGGGTTCAGCGTCACCACAACGTCGTGCCCACCCCACACACCCGTCACCACCGACGCTCCCACACTCACCTCTGTAACCTCTGTTCCAGGGTCCGCCACCATCTCCAACACATTCGAGTAAGCCCAGTCCGACCAACCCGTCGCTCCCCCCACCGATCCCTTGAGCTGATAGCTGTGCCCAAGCTCCACGATGCACGTCCATCTACCGTTCCACACACCAAAACCGCTGTCGTAGTACTCGCCACCGTCCTTGGAAATCAAAAACTTCGGCCACTGCAGATAACCCAGCCCTGAGTCGATCTGCACCTCCATTCGCCCGGCCGTTGCGAAATCCTGCACCAGCGTGAACTCCGGCGTCGCAGGCAACTCCGGCGGCGCAATAATCTGCACAAGCTCGCTCACCGCAGGCAAACTGTACTCACCCTGATCAATCAGCCTCGCAACAGGCGTATACCCCCCGGCAATGTTGTAAACATGCGTCACAAACTGCGGATTACCCTCAATCAACTCCACATTCCCATCACCCCAGTTGATCTCCCAACCCTCAGGCTCACCGAATCCCGCATCCGACCAGTCCAAAATGAAGTTCAGCTCACTACCCACATACATACCCTGAAGGTGGCCATGCACCTTAAACGAACGCACCGCCGTGATCGATGCCGTGCCCAACACGTTCTCCACCTCCACATGCACCGGCTCTGCTTCAAACACACCCTCACCCTGAGTCACCGCAACCTTCACTTCATACGATCCAACATCCAGGTATCTGTGGGCCACCAGACCATCTACCGGAAGATCAGTGAATGTGTCGATGATTCCGTCACCCCAATCGACATCCCACCGATTCACAGTGTCGCCACCAGGATCAAATGCGGACAACTTCACAACCGCATCAGACCCCTCATTAAACTTTGAATCCTCAACCTCAACCCCAATAGTCGGAGCAACATCGGCAACCGTGATCTCTGCCGTGAACTCGTCAGATGCACCGTGCTGATCAGTGACCCGTCCGGTCACAAGATAGCTTCCTGATTTAGCAAACGTATGTTTAATCTGGCTTAATGGCCCCTGGTAATCCCACACGCCGTCATTGTCCAGATCGAATGAAAAAGTCAATCCTTCCAGAAGATCCTCAGCGGCATCGTCAACATCTCCAAAAGAAATAAGGGCCTCTTCACCTTCGGATGCCTCCAAAGCCTCGCCGCCCAACCCAAGGACTGCGACCGGCACAGCATTGAAAACCTCTTTCTCCACACTCGTGCTGAAGCTTCCATCTTCGTTTACGACGGTTGCAGTGATGATCACCGACGTATGATTGTCCCCGTAGACGTGGCTCTTCTCACCCTCGATGTCCTCTCCTTCATACGTATCGACCTGCCCATCGCCCCAATCCACGATCAGCGCCTCAACCGTTTCTGTGCCCGGATCCGAGATAAAGAAATTCGTACGCACCTCACGACCCTGCTCAATGGTGAACCAGTCGAAATCCAAATCGGAACTCACTACCGGAGCCACATCGGTCACATCAAAAGAATAAGTTCGCTCAATCCATAGGGTACCCGACTTGAACAGAGTCAAAGCCACATCGATTTTCCCGCTTACATCTGTATCCCAAAGAAACGAGGCGTCCTCACTCTCAAAAATGGTTAGGCCGTTCTGGCTTAAAACCCATTGCGAGGTCAAACCTTCAAAGTCTAATTCTGAAAAACTTGCTAAATCAGCTTCCTCACTGATCGGGATGAATTGAACCGCCTCACCTTCATAGACAATGCCCTCTGAAACGCCGGAAAAAACTGGCACTATCTGGAACATCTCCGGATCAAGGTCCGCCGCCACTGGAATCAGTCCCACCCGCTGCACACGCACCCCATCCGCAATCACATACTCATTGGCCGCATTTGACAGCACCACCGTCAAAGTCGTTCCCGTCACCTCAAACGTCTGCGCCAGATCCTCCCACTTGATCCCACCCTCCACCAGGTCACCCGGCGCTACCTCCTGATTCACCAGCACCGTCTGTGCCTTCGATGGATTCGCCGTGTCCGTCACCGTGTACGGCGCATTCGTCGCACGATTCGACAACTGCGACCACGTCGCGCTCACCCGGTAAATCCCCGGCTCCAGATCCGTAAACGTCCACGTCGCCTGCTTGCTCCCGTCTCCCGCCGCCGTATACCTCACATCGTTCCCCAAACCCTGACCGGCATAGATCGTCCAGCCCGTCGTCGTCGAAAATCCCGCATCTCCGTCATCAATCACCTTCGCTCCATCCGCCGCATTCCACGTCACATCCAACTCAAACTGCCCCTCGTCGTAATCATTGCTCAAAAGCGTAATCACCCCGGAATCCGCACCCGGCTCCCCGGCCTCCAACTCCACAATCACATCCACACTCTTGCCCGCACCCACCACCAGACCCTCTTCCTCATCAAACCCGGACGTGATCTTCATCCCCGCCGGCAACGCGATCTCATACACATTCAACTCTGCAATACCCGCATTCCGGATCGTTAGCGTCCGCGTCACCACCGACCCCACCGTCACACCCCCCAGATCCACCACCGCGCCCGACACCACGTTCCCGCTTCCGCTTCCGGGGGTTCCGGGGGTTCCTGCCAGCGACACCTCAATCTCCGGCTCGCTGTACCCTGCCCCCACCTTCACCACCCGCACCGCATCCGCAATCACATACTCATTGGCCGCATTGCTCAAAGTCACCGTCAGCACCGACCCGTTCAACTCCACATTCGCACCAAGCACCTTCCAGCTCACCCCACCCTCCACAAAATCCCCAGGCGCAATCTCCTGATTCACCTGCGTCGTCACCACATCCACACCGCCCCCGGAAGCAGAATTCACATCCCGCACCACATACGCCGCATTCGTCGCACGATTCGCCTGCGCGCTCCACGTCGTCGCCACCTCATAAATCCCCGCGCTCAAACCCGTAAACGTCCACGTCGCCGTCTTACTCCCGTCCCCCGCCGCGGCATACGTCACCGTCCCATTCAACCCCTGACCCGAATAATTCGTCCAGCTTCCCACCGTCGTAAATCCAACATCCTTGTTGTCAATAATCACCGGCGCACCCGTCACTCGGCTCGAAAGCCCCGCCTCAAACTTCGATTCATCCGCGTCATTGCTCGTAAATGACACCACCCCCGAAACAGACCCCACCTCACCCGTCTCACGCTCCACCGTGAACGACAGCGACCCGCCCGCCGCAATCGTCAGGCTTTCAGGCTCCTCCGCCAGCTTAAACCCATCAGGCACCACAATCCCGCCCGCTCCCAACGTCAACGGCGCAGAACCCACATTCCTCACCACATACGTGCGCGACTGCTCACCCCCCACCACCACATCACCCAGCGCCACCTCCCCGCCGCCCCCGGAAGCCTGCACGGCACCCCCGACCGTCACCAGCAGTTCCGGCCGATCCGCCGGCAAATCACCCGTCCGCTCCAGACGCACCCCATCCGCAATCACATAGTCATTCGCATCGTTCGACAGTGTCACTGATACCTTGTCCCCAAACACAATCAGCGAATCGCCCACCAGCTCCCACGATGCCCCGCCATCCGAAAAATCATTCGGCGCAATCTCCTGGTTCAGCCGCTTGTTCGCCAGCACCTCACCCGTCACCTCATCCTTCACCGTGAACGGCGCATCCGTCGCCCGATTCGCATGCGTCGACCACGTCGCCCCCACGCTATAGACCCCGGGCGTCAAACCCTCAAACATCCACGTCGCCTTCTTGGTCCCGTCCCCCTTGGCAACGTACTGCACATCACCCTGATATCCCTGCCCGCTGGCGGAAATCCATCCCGCCGTCACGGAATACCCCGCATCTCCGTTATCAATCACGCTCCCCGACATCATCACACGCGGCTCAAACGACTCCAGCCGCGCCACATCACGCTCCGCCTGGCTCTCCTTGCGCCATTGCGAAACACAATCCGTAATATCCGTAATCGCTTTTGCCCATCGACGGCGCAAAACGCGAACACCAGAGACCAATGAATAGTCCAAAACGCCCCAGAAATTTTGACGCGACATGTAATAACCCGGAAAAAGAGTCCGCCCGGAATGCCCCCGATACGACAACCGCACCGGAATTGCAGGAATGCAACACAATTATCTCACGACGCCCAATGGCTGTCAATGAAAATTTTGAACTTTATGCTTCTGCCATTTTCAGACCCAAAATCCACAAAAATGGCATCCGCAATAAATTTCAACATATTATACCCACATATAACCATACTGTCAATAGACTATTTATAGTTATTTTATACGAAAAACGCCTAACTCACTGCACATCTCTCAAGCCGATTCCCCTTTTCTCCTCCTGCCGCTCCGCCTCCCTCCGTCCTGTTACTCAGGGCAATCGCACTTGAAGGGTTCGGGCCCTGTTTCTGTTCCCCTGCCCTATTGCGGTACCCAGCAATCCATGCCATCATGGCGTGCGGCCAAAAAGGTGGCCCGCCGTCCGCGCAAAGGGTCTAACCCGCCTCGTAAACCGTCCTCAACATTCAAACCTTTTCCTGCCCGAAAATGCGGACAACGGGCGCCAAGGAAAGGGATCCCATGTCCGATTCAACACCCCGCCGCAAACGCCTCCCCGTTAACCCCTCCATAGAGCACCTCAAAAAGCAGGCCAAACGCCTCGCCCGCGACCGTTCCGCACCCCTCGCACACGCCCAGCACGCCCTCGCCCAGGAATACGGCTGTAAATCTTGGGCAGAGCTCACCCACGTCGTCCAAACCATGAACCGCGGCGCAAACACTCTCGTTTCAGGCCCCGACGACGGCAAACCCCGCTACCAACCCCTCCCCGCCGCCGTCCGCAATCGCGACGTCCCCGCCGTCCAGGCCATCCTCGCCTCCGGCCAATACACCGTCCACGACCTCGACCAGGGCCTCGCACACGCCGCCTGGTACGGCGGCTCAAACCCCGACATCCTCAATACCCGCAAACACCTCTTCGACCTCCTCCTCGCCCACGGCGCAGACCCCGACGGCGAATATGGCGGCAACTACGGCCCCATCGTCTTCGGCACCGGCGAATGCCTCTCGCACGAAGGCCTCCAATGGCTCCTCGACGCCGGCTGCGACGTCACCTTCAAACCCGTCCCCACCAAATACGGCTCACACTGCCCCCTCTCCATGGTCCTCGGCGGCTACGACCGCGGCAATGACAACACCTCCAAACACCGCATGGTCCGCACCCTTCTCGCCCACCACGCACACATACCCCCCGAAGTCTCACCCCCCATCCTCGCCATCCATATGGGCCAGGCCGATATCCTTGCCACCCTCCTTGATCAAAACCCCTCCCTCCTCAACCAGACCTTCCCCGACATGCCCTACGGCAATCTCTCCCTCAAAGGCGCTGGCCTTCTCCACTGCGCCGTCGAATTCTGTGAAATCCCCTGCCTCGACATCCTCCTCGACCGCCATGCCGACCCTAATCTCAAGGCGAATTTCAATGCTTCCGGGGGTGGCGGCCAAACCCCCATCTACCATGCCATCGGCTCCATCCACGACGGCAACTTCGACACCCTCCAGCACTTCGTCAAACGCCTCGGCTCCAAAATCGACATGACCGTCACCGCAATACTGCACCGCGAATATTGCGACCCCACACCCAATCCCGTCACACCCCTGGGCTATGCCCTTCACATGGCAGGCCCCGCCGCCTCCGGCATCTTGAACACCCGCAAGAAAATCCCCCAGGAACGCGCCCTCCTTGAATCCATCCACCACGGCCCAGCCCTCATCTCAGCCGCCAAAACCGCCAATCTTCCCGCCCTCCAATCCCTCGTCGCTCAGGGCGTGAGTGTCGACTACCAAGACGCCAGCCAGAACACCGCGCTCTGGTACGTCGCCGGCTCCAGCGCTCCTGACGCCGACCGCCTGGCCTGCGTCTCGTTCCTACTGGACCAAGGCGCCAAACCCAACCGCCAACACCAGCACGGCGCATCCGCCTACCACATTGCCGCCCGAACCGGCCCTGCGGCCTTGGTCAAACTCTTCCAAGACAAAGGCGCTCTTTCCTGGACGTCCGACCCCAAGGGCCAACGCGCCCTTGAATACGCTCAAAACAGCCCCACCCTTTCCCCAGTCGAAAAACAAACCATTGTCGCGCTCATCGAAAAACCCCGGATCACTGACCCTCACTTCGCCGACGCCGTGCGTGCCATCGACGCCGGCAACCTTCCAAGACTCCAATCCCTTCTGAAAACCCACCCTTACCTGGCCACCGCCAAGGCCGACGAACCCGGCTCATACGCTGGCCCCTATTTCGCCCACCCCGGCCTCCTCTGCTTCGTCGCCGAGAACCCCACCCGCAACAACACCCTTCCATCCAATATCTCTGACATCGCCACTGCCATCATCGACGCCGGAGCCACTTCCGACGACATCAGCCGTACCCTGGGCATGGTCTGCTCCGGCAATGTTCCGCGTGAAACCAACTTGCAGGCCCCGCTCATCAAAATCCTCCTGGCTCGTGGCGCCGACTCTGCCCAGGGCCTTGACGCCGCCATCACCCACCAGGAGCATCAGGCCATCAAAACCCTCCTGGAGTTGGGCGTTGTTCCCGACGCCCGCGTTGCCGTCTCCCTGGGCGATCTTCCCTCCCTGGAAAAGCTCCTCGCTGGTCAGCCCGACTCCAAAATCCTCACCCAGGTCTGGAAAATCGCCGCGGGTAACGGCAATGTCGACGCCCTTAAGCTTCTTCTGGCCAAAGGTGTCGACATCCACACCGTCGACATGCAAAATGCCACCGCCCTCCACCATGCCGCGCTCGGCAACCACAAAGAAGCCGTCATCTTCCTCCTCCAGCACGGCGCACGCCGCGACATCCTCGACAACCAGTTCAACGGCACCCCTTCCGGCTGGGCCCAATACGGCGGAGGGCACAAAGACCTCGCCCAATTCATCAACAACTGGTCAAAACCTCCCGCCTAAGACCCCAAGACCCATCTTCCAGCTATAATCTCCTCCCTTTGGCTAAACATGTGTTTGGCCCGTTCCGCAATTCCTCTTTTCGTAAAGGTGCTTCCCGTGAGCTCTTCCAGTGCCCCCCGTGTCGCGGTGGTTGGCGCAACCGGCGCCGTCGGTCAGGAATTCCTGGCCGTTCTTGAACAACGCAATTTCCCCTTCAGCCAGCTCAAACTCCTGGCCAGCGCGCGCAGCGCGGGGAAACCGCTCAGCTTCAAGGGCAAGGAATACAAAGTCGAAGAACTCACTGAGCACAGCTTCAAAGACGTCGACTGCGCACTCTTCTCCGCAGGCGGCTCCATCTCCAAGAAGTACGGCCCAATCGCCTCCGCTGCAGGCGCCACCGTCGTCGATAACTCCTCTGCCTTCCGCATGACCGCGGGCATCCCCCTCGTCGTGCCCGAAGTCAACCCCGAAGCTTTAAAGGGCTGGAAGATGGGCCACGCGGCCCCCGGCCAGGGCGGCGGCGGCAAGGGCGGCATCATCGCCAACCCCAACTGCTCCACCATCATCATGATCGTCGCACTCACCCCCCTCCATAAAGCCTTCAAGGTCAAGCGCATGCACGTTTCGACCTATCAGGCCGCCTCCGGCGCGGGCTACCAGGGCATGCAGGAACTCGAAGACCAGACCCGCGACGTCCTCGCAGGCAAAAAGGCCGAGCCCAAGTTCTTCAAGCAGCAGTACGCCTTCAACCTCTTCAGCCACAACTCCGACATGTACGAGAACGGCTACAACCAGGAAGAAATGAAGATGGTCGGCGAAACCCACAAGATCTGGAGCGACGACAAACCCCAGATCGCCGCCACCTGCGTCCGCGTCCCCGTCATGCGCGCGCATGCCGAGTCGATCTTCGTCGAATTTGAAAACAAGGTCGACGAAGCCCATGCCAAGGAATTGCTCTCCAAGGCCCCCGGCGTCTCCATCATCGACGACCGCGCCAACAATAAATTCCCCACCCCCATTGACGCCTCCCACCAGGACGACGTCTTCGTCGGCCGCATCCGCACCGACATCTCCGACCCGTCCGGTAAGTCGCTGGGCCTCTTCGTCTGCGGCGACCAGCTCCGCAAAGGCGCAGCCCTCAACGCCGTTCAGATCGCCGAACTCCTCCTCAACAAGTAAACAAAAAATCCACAACCAACCCACAACGCCAGCCTCAAATAAGGCTGGCGTTGTCGCTTTCTTATGCCCTCCCGTCTGTGTGAGCCGGTCTTTTTTCTGTCCAGAACCCAAGACCCAAGACCCATCCCCCTGCTACATTGTCTTCCACACATCGCATGCCCCCTCTTCAAATCTTAAATCTCCCGTGCTACCCTCCAGCACCTCATTTCGCGAGACCTCAGCACCATGACCCAAGCCCCCGCACCCATCCCCACCCACGTCCCCAGTCACGTCCTGGATCAATGGCTCACCAAAGCCATTGATGCCCGCTGCTCCGACGTCCATTTTGAGCCCACCGACGATGGCGTTGAAGTCCGCTTCCGCGTCGATGGCCGTCTCGCCCCTGAAGCCACCCTTGCCGCCGATGTGGGCCGCGCCATCATCCTTCAGGCCATGGTCCGCGCCGAGCTCCTCACCTATCGGCTCAACGTTCCTCAGGAAGGCCGCGTCACCATTCAGGGCCTCACCCAGCACACCGGCCTGGAATGCCGCCTCGCCGTCATCCCCACCGTCCGCGGCATACGCGGCGTCTTCCGCCTCCCCGCACAAGCCTCGCAACCCAAAGGCCTCGACATGACCGGCCTCCCCGACCATGTCTTGAAAGGCATCGACTCCTTCGTTAAATCCGACTCCGGTATGCTCCTCCTCGTCGGCCCCGCGGGCTCCGGCAAAACCACCACCTGCTACGGCGTGCTCGAACGCATCGCCAAGGAACAACCCGGCCTCAGCATCGTCAGCCTTGAAGACCCCGTCGAGCGCCGCCTCCCCGGCGTCACCCAGATCGAAGTCACCCCCTTTGGCGAGCTCACCTACGAACGCGCCTTGCGCAGCATCCTCCGCCAGGACCCGCAAGTCCTGGCCATCGGCGAAATCCGCGATCCCGCCACAGCCATGCTTGCCGTGCAGGCTGGCCTCTCCGGGCATCGCCTCGTCTGCACCCTCCACGCTGGCGGCCCCGGGCAGGCGCTCTCCCGTCTTGTCGAAATGGGCGTGCCGGCCTACCAATGCGCGGGCGCCGTGGCGGGGATCCTCAGCATCCGCTTGGTGCGCAAAGCCGGCCCCAAAGGCTCAGGCCGCCTCCCCATCGCCAGCTACGCCAAGATGACCAGCGAAATCGCCAAAGCCGTGCTCGACGGCCTGGGCGCTTCCCAGATGGACGCCATGTTCGCCAAAGACCCCATTTACCGCGATCTCGCCCAGGAAGCCCGCCGCCTCGTTGAAACCGGCCAGGCCAACCAGGACGACCTCCGCGCTCTCACCGGTTAAAAACGCCGGGAAACCTGAATGGGTGACTGGGGCTGGTTTTCTTAAACCTGCCCCGGAATCCTGTTGAACCAGCGGTCTCAGCATTACCCTGAAGGCCACTTAAACTCGCTCTCGCTAAGATGCCCATAGATCTACATCTTCCGGCAAGACCCAAGACCCAGAACCCAAGACCCAAACTCCCCATGCTCACCGAAGCCGACAAAAAACGAATCGAAGAAGAAGAAGCCTACCGCGCACAAGTCCGTCAGCGCCTGGCTGCCGGTGAAGCCAATCCGCAAGTGGATTCAGGCCCCGAGGAAGTCCTTTACTCCGCTTCGCCTTCCATGCGCGCCCAACCTCTGCGTTTCTGGGGGTCGCTTCTTGTCGCCGGCGTCGCCATAGCCGCGCTCGTTGCCGCCTGGCACAACGGCGTGCATCAATACATCCTCTTCGTCATCCCCGCTGTTCTCCTTTTCCTCTTCTTCTATTTCATGATCTGGTGGTTCAACACCCGCAGCGCCACCCTCACCATCACCAACCGCAAAACCATGATGGAGCTGGGCTGGTTCTCCAAATCCCGCACTGAAGTCTTTCACAACGACGTGCGCACCGTCGAAGTCCAGCAATCCTTCATGAACCGTCTCACCGGCCACGGCACATTCCAAATCAGCTCCGCCGGCGAATCCGACTGGGAAATCAAAGTCTCCGACCTCCCTAACGTCAAGCACGCGCGCGACTTGGTTCAGCAGCACAGGAAGCGCTAAGCCCGTCATTCAGCCCCATACTTTAGCCTTCCCCCGCACGCCCCTAACTTCTATACTTAAACGGGGTCATCACCATCCTTGGGGGGTTTAACAATGTCTCTTTCAAGCCTTCCTCGTTCCCGCTCACCATGGCTCATCACCATGACGTTTTTCTTCGCCGCCACTTCTCTGGTGCACGCCGACGATCCTGATCCCGCAGCCCTTCCCTTTGCCACCGACACCCCCCGCTCTTACCCTTCCTTCGCACAGGTCGGCGGAAAAACCACATTCAACTTCGATGACGGTGAAACCCGCATCACAACACAAAATCAGCCGATTCCCATCCCGCCTGTCTTCTTGTCCGAAAAAAAGCTCTGCCTCCGCGTCACTGATGAGCCCTCCGTCTACGCAGGCAAGGCCAAAGGCACACGTCTCTATATCATCAACCCGGAGCCCAAGGAATACACCTTTACCAGCATCAGCGCCCTACTCGACATCCACCTGGAAGCCCTCGACGCTCAATCACGCTGGCGCCGTATCGCCCCCGAGCACTCTCCCGTTTGCGGCAACGCCATCAGCACTTCGTATCTCCCTTCCGGCCAGGCCTGGCAGCTAAACGCCCCGCAATACACCGGCCCGTTCAAAACCAAGCTCCGCTTCGCCTTAGATAACAGTACCACTCTCTACTCAAACGAATTCCACGGCAGCATTGACCCCGCCCTTTACACCCGTGATCCTGCCACACTCAAACCGGTCGAGACCAGCCACCTGGGCTTCCATACCATTGAGCCCATTTCCAAACCCATCTTCACACCCCCCTCCATCACCGCCCCTAAGGACGCCCTCGCCCTGATCCTTTCCGACCAATCCGATATCTATCAGCACGAATTTTCCGGAAAAATCCTATACCTATCCAACACCACAGGCGACATCGTCCCCATCGCCACACACAATGGCGCTCTGACCCTCCACATTGAATTCAAAGACCCTCAAGGCCGCTGGCAGGCGTTCAAGCGCAACATCAAACAGCCCGACACCAGCAGTGTGAAGCTCACCGATCTCTACTCCGGCCAATCCATACCCATCTGCGTCCCAAAACTGGTTGCGTCCCGCTATCGCTATGACATCACAACCCCTGTGCAGTGCCGCTATGTTCTCACCCGGAATAGCATCGCCAAAAGTCTCAACACCATCTATTCCAACGAATTCACTTTGAATCCCGCCCCGTCCAATTAATCTCTAACACCTCATAGCGCACAAACGCGTTTCGGCTGGGCGGCCAGTCGGCAATTCCCCATCCGGCTCATGGCGTTTCACCATCATCCAGGATCGATTCCAGGCCACACAGGGCCATCTCATCAACGATCGCGACACCCTGTTTCAAATTTCCACCATCAAAGGTATCCCCTCCCTTCGCCAGGAAACCCTCAACCCACACACATCATCCAAATGAATAGCCTGGATCTTCTCCAGATCCTCTTAATCATCCCCCATCCTCTTAATCCCAGTCAAAAATCCAGAATCCGCTCACTTCACCTCAGGCCGCATCAACGGAAACAAAATCACATCGCGGATCGACCGTGAATTCGTCAGCAGCATCACCAAGCGGTCCACGCCGAAACCTAATCCGCCCGCGGGCGGCATGCCCACGCGCAGCGCTTCCACGAAATCCATGTCCATCTTCGCCATGGAATCCTCTTCCTTCTGCCCCGCAAGCTGCTGGCGGAAGTTGGCTTCCTGCACGTCCGGATCGTTGAGTTCCGTGTACGCGTTGGCCACTTCCATCCCCGCGATGTACAGCTCAAAGCGCTCGGCCACCGCCGGGTTGTCCGCCTTGATCTTCGTCAACGGACAGATCGCCGAGGGGTAGTCGATCACAAACGTCGGCTTGGCCTTGTCCAGCGCCGGCTCGACGGTGTGTTCCCATACTTCGCTCAGCAGAACATCATGATCCTTGGGCGTGCCGTCTTCGCCGTGCGTCTTCACGTGCAGTTCGCGTGCCTTGGCCACCAGCTTCTCATGGTCAGCAGATGCAAATCCGTTGACCTTCTCAAAAATCTCGTGGTACTTCACGCGAGTGAAGGGGAGCGAGTAATCGACGTTCAGATCGCCAAACGGCAGCGTTTCGCCGCCGGCCACCTGCGTGGCCAGGGTGTTGATCAGCGTCTCCATCAGCAGCATCATGGCGTTGTAATCGCCAAAGGCCTGATAGAGTTCGATCATCGTGAACTCGGGATTATGCCGAACGGAAATCCCCTCATTACGGAAATTCCTCGACACCTCAAACACACGCGGCATGCCGCCCACCAGCAGCCTCTTCAAAAACAGCTCCGGCGCAATGCGCAGGAACAACTGAATGTCGAGGGTGTTGTGGTGCGTCACAAACGGCCGTGCCGCCGCGCCGCCCGCGATGGCCTGCATCGTCGGCGTCTCAACTTCCAGGAAGCCCGGCCCCATCCCTGCCGGGGGATTGTGAAGAAACTCGCGGATCTTCTGCAGAATCGCACTCCGCTTAAGGAACGTCTGCATCACTTCCGGGTTGGCCCAAAGGTCCACATACCGCTTGCGGTAGCGCTGCTCGGGGTCGGACAAACCTTCCCACTTGGCCGGCGGCGGCGCAATCGACTTGGTGGCAATGCGATACCCCGGGCATGCCGTGCGTTCCTGAGTTTCTACGGATTGTGCCCAGACAGTGATCTCACCGGTCTTAGTCAGCCCCAGCGCTCCACGCGCGACGACAATGTCGCCCAGATCGGTCATCTTCGCCTGGAGGAATTCCTTGTCATTGACGCTCTTCTTGCTCACGCCAAGCTGCAGGTCGCCGGTGTGGTCGCGCAGGGTGATGAAGATCAGCTTGCCAATGTCGCGGTGCAGCACCACGCGCCCGGCGATGTTCACGATCGGCCGCGGGTCCGGTGCGGCGGCATCCGCCTTCTGCGCCTTGTCGGCCTCGGCATCAAACCTCGCACGCGCATCCGCCAGCGATAGCAACCCATCGATCCGCGAGCCGTAAGGATCGATCCCCACTTCGCTCTTGAGCTTCCCCAGCTTGATCCGCCGGTCGGCGATCAAATCGCCGGTCCCAAATTCAGCCTGCGCGGGTGGGGTCGAAGGTACGTTGGGAGTGTTTTGCGTCATGGGAATCTGGGGATATCAAGGGGAAAAAATGTGGAAGATGAGAAAAAGGAGATTTGGATTATTTGGGTGGCTGGGACTGTTGTACCCAACTGCCCCGCATTCTGTCGCCTCAAGCCTGTTTGCAATGAATGAAAAAACGCCGGCTTGCGGCCGGCGCTTTTGAATTCAATTGGGGGTCGAGTCAGACAGCATCGCTGTCGTGCCTCAGGCCTTTGCTTCCGCAACCGGCGCCGTTTCAGCGGCCGCGGGAGCTTCAACCTTGCTGTCTTTGATGCGGCGGCTCTTGCCCACCCGGTCACGCAGGTAGTAGAGCTTCGCACGGCGAACGTGCCCGCCGCGAACCACTTCAATCTTCGCGACGCGGGGGCTGTGCAGCGGCAAAAGACGCTCCACGCCTTCGTTGGCGACGATGCGGCGGACCAGGATCGCCTTGGCGATGCCCTTGCCCTGGATGCGCAGAACCACACCCGAGAACTTCTGGATGCGTTCCTTGTTGCCTTCAACAATCTTCAGGTGGCAGTCGACGGTGTCGCCGACGGAAACCTCGGGGAGATCGGTCTTAAGATGCTTTTTTTCAACTGCTTCGATAATCGCTTGAGTCATGGCACTAGCCTCAAAGTAAGCACAATTCAATGCTCCGGCGAGCCGATCCACCATCGGCCATGATCCAGAGCGAGCCGCACACTATACCAAACCTGCTCTTTTGTGTCGAGATGTCCGACAAGTCAAACTCAAAATCACGCAAAATCCAGCCATCCACTCAAAACCCCCACTTGCGCTCATACCTTAGCTTAATCCCGCAAATCACCGTCACCCGCGCATCCCATCCGGCTTTAAACGCAATCTCCATCGCCCGCGCCAGATCCCTGTCACGACTAGCAACCCTTTTATCCTCAATGCTTTGCGATCCTCCCCCACCTGTAATCGGCTTGCCGTTGGCCTCCACGTACGTCCTCGTGTCCCAGCATTCCGTCTTCTCCTTGCGCAACAACCTGCGATCCAACCTCACCCACACCAAAAACCCTTCACCCGCGGCATCCCGCGTCGCCACCAGGCAAATCCCCGGCGTACCCTCCTTGTAGTGCATCGCCACATAATCCAATAATTCGCCCAACCTTTCGGCCGTCAGCACCTGACCCTTGAGGCCTTTGATCATCCTCCCCAATTCAGCGTCCGGCTCAGCCGACTCCGGCGCCATCACCACCTCCCGGATCATCTGCGAAACACGTGTCGCCGCCTGCTCCAGCGCAGCACGCGCCGGATCCTTCACATCCAACCCCGCAATCGCCTTCTCCAGCTCCGACAGGCCCCCCAGCCCCTTGGCTTCGATGGCTTCCACCCCCTGCGCACGTTCATCGTCCGACTTGCCGCTCACCACCCGCCTGATCAGCGGCCCCATCTCCTCCGCCCCCAACCGCTCCACCACCACCACGCGCGGCATCGCTCGCTCTGCCTTCCCATTCTCCTTCAACCAGATGTTCATCATCGCCGTACGGTCTTGATCCCGCTTCAGCAGTGTCCCGTCATGATCAAACCTGTACTTTCCAGGCCACGTCTGAGAAAGCTCAATCGCTGCCATATCTCCCAGCCGCGCAAAGTGAAACCACGCAGATCCCCGTGTCCCCGTACCCGATGACCGATCCATGTCATCCAGCCGATTAATCCAAAACGCCTCCACAGCCTTGCCCATCGCGCTCGTCGGCAATTGCGCATCCTCATTTGTGAAAGATCCGCTCGGCCAACGCAGCGCCTGATCCCGGGAGTGCGCTTCCAGCCGATCCATCCCCCGCCCCAGCGCTTCCAGCGCCGCCACATCCCGTGCGACGCCCAAAAAATGCGCCAGCTTCGTCAACCCCTCCGGGTCATTGTCGCCATACGTCTCCCACATCTTGATCATCGCATCCACTGCGCGCCGGGGATCTTGCTCGAGCAGGCCGCGCGCGGCAGCAATCCGTTCCGGTAATTCCGCCCCCCTCTCCATCATCTCAGTCAGCCACGCCTTGGCCTCTGGCGTCCTGATCTTTCCCGCCAGGGACAAAAACCCCTCCCGCACCCACTGCTTATCCGCCCGCTGATAACCCTTCTGAATGCTCCCCAGCGCCTCCTTCGGATACCGCGCAATCAACTCCTCGCACTGCTCCACGGATTGATCATCCCCCCGCTCCACCGCCTCCGTCAGCACCTGCTTGATTCCCTTGCCCTTCACCTGCGCCCACCATCCCAGGGCATCCCGTTTGGCCTCCCCGGCTTTGCCGTCCTTGATCATCGCACCATTGGTGTGGCTGGGTGAATAAAACGACCGCTTTGAAATCTGCCGGAGGATCGCATGCGCCGCATCCCCCACCCGAACCACATGGTGCGAAAAGTAATAATCGCGGTGAGAGGTCACCGAGTGGGTCAGGCTGTCATCATCCATTGCATCAATCAGCGCCGGCACGGCATCAAACCCCATCACCTGCAATTGATGCGCCGCGCTCCCCTCTCGCCGTGCATCACTGTAAATATCAACCCGCCCAGGTTGGTCAAAAGGTCCGGCGCTCTGTCCACGCAGTTGATAAATCAGCTCGCGCGCTCGCGCGTCGGGCGTCATCTTCGCCAGATCCCTGGGCTCTTCTTTGGCCCGCGCCTTCTCCTCCCCCGCCATCCGTGTCAGCACCTTCTGCATCTCCGTGGCTTGCTCCGACACCAGGCTCCCCGGGTAATTCTTTACGATCCCATTCATGCGCCCCAGCAATTGCTCGTGCGACAACCGCCTTTCGCCAAACGCGATCAAGGTGTCCCACATCCGGTTCACCGCAAATTCGTCTAAAAGCGTCTGCTTGAACGACGGCACATCCCCCTTGTTGTCCTTTGGGATCTTCAATCCCGCCGCGTAGGCATATAAGTCGCGCGACAGCGCATCATCCCCTTCCAGCGCCGCCGCGCGCGCCAGAAACACCGCCTGCGCCGCAAGCGACAGCCTCGCCCCCCAGCCCCGCAGCGCCTGCGCCATTCCATCCGTCTGTTTATCCGCCCGGCCCTGGGCCTCCAGCCACTGCCTGGCCAGGGGGGCAAAATCCGCCTTCTCCACCGGCACTTTCCAATCCGGCGAGCCTGCCGGGGGATATCTGTCCGTAAACAGGTCCACCCCAACGAGATCAAACGCATCTGCCCCCTCCTGCTTCAAAACCCATCCATACCGGTACGTCGGCACTTTCTCCCCGCCTGCCGACTGCGACCACCCCGTCTCCAGCCGCACAAACGCCTTCCCCTTCACATCCGGGTAACCCAGCGTGTCAAACCACGCAAACACCGCCTCATGCGACGCTCCCTCCTGCGCCCCCTGCACCTGGGCAAACTCCGCACCCCCTTCCCAACGCCCCACCCATCCCGACAATCCCAGGCTCAACGCAACCATCCCCATCACAGCCCACGAAGAAATCACCCGGTGTTTCATAAGTCAACCTTTTGCTTCATCCACCATCACAAGTAAGTCCACTCACCCACGCCGCCCTCCAGCTCATTCAACGCCTCAACCCGCTCTTCATTACTCGGCTTTTCGTATCCGCTCAAGCCGCCACCTGATGATCGCCTGATGCTCCACATCCGCATTCAATCCCCTTCCCACCCTCTTGGCCACCAAATCGTAGTTACCATGCGTATCCGGCTCATTAAGCGCATCCTTGTCCGCCGATGCGTGCAACGACACCCCCTTGGCTTCCACAACCAGGCTCCCCTGCCACTTTTCGTTTTCCTTCAACTTACCCCGCACTATTTCCACTTTGACTTCAAACCCCAATCCGGGCTTGCTTCGCACGGCTTCAACGCAAATTTCGCACACTTCCGCTGGTAAATCCTTCGCCGTGCGCGCCATCATCTCCGCCCACGCCTTGCCTGTCAGTGGCTTGCCTTCCCACCCCTTCAGCATCTCGGGCAACGTGCCTCCCGACATGGTCGGTTTTTCTTCCACCGTCACACGCGCTACCACATTGGCCATCTGCTTCGCCGCCCCCTCCAACACCGCGCGTCGCATGTCTTCCTGCGCAAGCCGCGCCCCGGCTTCCATCACCGCCTTAAACCCCGCCGGCCCCTTGCCCACCAACGCCTCCACACCCTTTTCGCGCGCGGCATCATCCTTCGCATCCATCACCCCGCCAATGAGCGGTTCCAGCTCCGCCTGACCCAGCCATGCCGCCTTCGGCTCCTCCGGCAACGCCAACTCCGCC
>CAZGOM010000077.1:0-25338 GCA_964527265.1 uncultured Phycisphaeraceae bacterium
TCTGCGATGGGGTGGGTGTTGGCCAATCCGTTTTGGAAGGACCAGTAGCTGATGGTCTTGATCATGGTTTTCCTTGATGAGGACTTTGGGGGAAAAGAGTGTCGGAGGAATTGTTATGAGCTTTTACTTCGTTGCATGAAGTATTTTCGGAGAGGATTTTAGTCGATGTGGAACACTTCGCGCAACGGCTTGACCACGGGGCTGTTATCCGGGTTGCTGGGCATGATGTCTTTCATGTACGCCCACCATTTTTTGCACTCAGGGTCCTGAGCAATGGCGTTGAATGCGGCTTCATCCTTGAATTCCACATAACCAAACAATTGGTTGGTCTCTTCATGGAGGTAGATCGAATAGGTGTGCACCCCCTGGCGTTTGAGCACCGCTTCAAGCTCCCGCCAGATGGGCCGATGGCGGCGTTCATACTCGGCTTCCTGGCCTTTATTCACAGACATCACGAAGGCTTTGCGGATCATCGCAGGCTCCTTTTAGTGGCAGAAAGAGGGCGAAATTTCGAACGTGCTCAGCATACCGACTTCACACCGGGCGTGTGCTGGTGTATGATGACACCCCGTCCGAAAAATGCGTGTCTCCGTAGCTCAATTGGATAGAGCGTTGGCCTCCGAAGCCGAAGGTTACAGGTTCGACTCCTGTCGGGGACGTTTAAGATGCGGCGAGAACCCTGGTGATCCTTGAGTGGATGGCCGGGGTTTTTTGTTTAATCTGTAGTTTGACCAGCGTTTGATCACTAAACACAATGGCAGGTTGACGCTGAGGATGTTTTCAGCGTACATTGCGTAAACGGTTCCGCATTCGGAAAAGACATGTCACAACGCTCCAGCGACATCACCATTCACGACCTGGCCGACAGCCTGGGGCTTTCGACCACCACGGTGTGGCGCGCATTGAATGACCAGTCGCGCATCAGTGCCAAGACGCGTCAGCGCGTAATGGATGAAGCCGCGCGCTTGAACTACCGGCCGTCGCTGGTGGCGCGGGCGCTTTCATCAGGCAAGACGCAGACGCTGGGCGTGGTCCTCCCCTCAGTGGCGAATCCCACGTTCGCCGGTCTTGTTCAAGCCGTCGAGGACGTCGCATTTGAGCGTGGCTACAACGTTCTGCTTTGCAACACCGGCTTTGATCTTGTCAAAGAAAGGAAGCAAATCGAGCTTCTTGTTCGGCGACAAGTCGAGGGCGTCGTGATCGTTCCCTATTTCAAGCGCACCACCGAGGAAGATGCCCATCTCCTTGACCTGAAAAATCAGGGGATCCCCATCGTGGCCATGCATCATGGCATGCCTGATATGCCCATCCCTCAGATCGTTCCCGACAACCGCCGGGGCGCTTTTGATGCGACCTCTCATCTCATCAAACTCGGCCATAAGCGCCTGGCTTTCATTCATACGGGTTTGTCGCAACGTTTTATTCCCGTTTACGAGCGATATGAGGGATTCAAACAGGCGATGCTTGAATATGGCTTAAATCCTGCGCGCGAAACACAGGTGGGGCCGCTGGATGCGCACTTCCCAGCCCCGGGCCTGGCGTCGAATGTGCAGGCTGACCTGGTGCGTGAACTGGTGAGCGGGAAGTCAGGTGCGACGGCATTGGTAGCGCCATCGGATTTGCTTGCAGCGCGTGTAATGCATCAGTTGCAGGCGCTGGGATTGAATGTGCCTGAAGATGTGGCGATTTCGGGGTTTGATGACAGTCCGTTGGCGAGCCTTTCAACGCCGGGGCTCACCAGTGTGCGACCGGCACTGAATCAGATCGGCCGGCGCGCGGCGGAGCGTCTTTTTGAATTGCTTGAAGCCGGAAAGGCGAGTCTGGAAAAGCCGGAATTGCAGTCCATGCCGTGTGAATTGATTGTCCGAGGATCTACCGTTCGGCCAAGCCGAGCAGAAGGAAATACCCGCGTATGAAGAGCCAGGCCATTCGCAAGCTTCGCGCAAAGCTCAAGAACGATCAGCCGGTTTACGGCCTTTGGGTGACGTTGGAATCGGCCAGCATCACGGAAATGGCGGTGGCGCTGGGCGTTGATTGGGTGGTGATTGATGCCGAGCACGGGCATTTGGATTGGAAGGATATTGTTGAACATCTGCGGGCGACGGTGCGCAGCGATACGGTGGCGCTGGTGCGCGTGGCCGAGTGCAATATGGGACTGATTAAGCGCGCGCTGGATATCGGTGCGGATGGTGTTGTGGTGCCGTGGGTGGAATCGGGCCAGCAATTGGCTGAGGCGGTGCGTTTTGCGCTTTACCCGCCTGACGGGGTGCGCGGTATCGGCGCTGAGCGGGCCACCTGCTGGGGCCAGTGCTTTACCGACCATGTCGATGAAGCCAATGAGCATGTGCTGGTGATCCCGATCATTGAGACGGTTAAAGCTGGGAAGAACGTTAAGGAATTGCTGGCTGTGCCTGAAGTGGATATTTACTTTTTCGGCCCCGCCGATTATTCGTCCACGGCGGGATATGCCGGACAGTGGGAAGGGCCTGGGGTCGCGCAGCAGATCCAGAATGCCAAGGATCAGATCCGGGCTGCCGGACGGCATGCAGGGGTGATTGCCACCAGCAATGAAAATATCGCCCAGCGCCGGGATCAGGGTTTCCGCATGATCGGCATGGGTATTGACTCAGGCCTGTTACTGCGCAGCCTCAAAGGGGCGCTTGGTTCCGTGGGGAAAGACCGCAAAATCAAGCCTGGTTTCATGCTTGAATCTGAAGGCACGCCCGCCAATCCCATGGATCGCCCGCCGGAATCTTTCCGTCCTGATCGCATGGAAACCATGAATGAAGTCGGTTCCGGCATGAAGGTTGAGATCGCCAAAGGTGTTAACGCTGAGTTCCTGGTCGGGGGGCACAACGGCGCGCGCAATCTTTCCACCGCCATCGTGACTTTCAACCTTGGGGCTGTGCTGCCTTATCACACCCACACATTCAGTGAATCCATCACGCTGCTCAAGGGTTCGGCCATTCTGGATATCGAAGGCCGCCGCTATAAGCTCTTTCCCATGGACAACGTGGTGATTCCGCCCGGAATTGCGCATCAAATGACGGAATCCACCGGGTCGGATACGGCGCAGTTTCACGTCGCCCTTGCCTCCCACAAACCCACGCGCGAACTGGTCAGCAAGTTCTTTTCGTGGAAGATGATGCCCGACGATTCCACGGGCGTTCCTGGGGCCGAACGCGTTAACCGATTCAAGACCGCCAAGCGCTTTGAAGCTGGCCCAAGCGCAACATTCATCGATTTCTTCAATGCCAATCTCATGCCGGGAATTGAGATGAGCGGCGGCTATGGGCTCTTTGCCCCCGGTGGCCGTTTGCCCGCCCACATCCATGATTTCGATGAATCCATCTGCATTGTGCAGGGTTCGGCAACCTGCATCGTTGAGGGGCGAAAGTACACGCAGAGCAATCTATCCACCGCACTGCAGCCCCGCGGCCGCGTTCACTACTTCATCAACCAATCCAATGGACCCATGGCCATGCTCTGGGTCTATGCGGGCCCCATGCCTGAGCGCCTGGTGGTGGATGAAAAGTGCGCCACCGTTGAAGGCGATCCGTGGAAGAAGTGATGCATAAGGGGAGTGGCTATTAGTCTGTTAAGCGCATGAGGTTCCCATGTCCAAAAGCGAATTCAAAGTCGGTCTCACCGCCGATTTCTATGGCTCAGACGGCAAGCCCAAGTACAAGAATCTGGGCCTTGATGCCCTTTCCCAGACGCCCGGGATAAGTCAGCATGTGCTCAAGGAACTCAAGCGCCCCATTACCGCCGATCAAGTTGCCGGCATGAATGGCGTTGTGGTGCTCACACCTTCGGTGACATCGGACACCGTTGCCAAATCAGACGATCTGCTGGTGATCGCTCGTTTTGGTGTGGGATATGACGCGGTCGATGTGGCTGCCTGCACAAAGGCGGATGTCCTGGTCACCATCACGACCGGCGCGGTGGACCGTCCTGTTGCCGAGGCTGCACTGGGGTGGATGATTGCGCTGAGCCACAACGTGCGTGCCAAGGATCGCCTGCTGCGTGAAGGCAAATGGGATGACCGCTCCAATTTCATGGGGCGTGAACTGCGTGACCGCACGCTCGGCGTGGTGGGTTTGGGTGGCATTGCGCGGGAACTCATCCGCCTTCTGAGCGTGTTCGGCATGAAGCCGCCTCTTGCGTTTGATCCGATGCTCGATCCTGAAGCTGCGAAAAAGATGGGCGTGGAACTGGTCGACCTCCACACCCTGATGGCGCGATCGGACTTTATCTCGCTCCACTGCCCGCTGACTCCTCAAACCAAGGGATTGATCGGCGCGGATCAGATCGCGCTCATGAAGCCCGATGCCTACCTGATCAACACCGCGCGAGGGGGCATTGTCGATGAAGCAGCGCTTTACGATGCACTCTCGAAAAACCGCATCGCCGGTGCCGCGCTGGATTGCTTTGAGGTTGAGCCCGTGACTGCCCCCAATCTCTTTGCCGGGCTTGAAAACGTCATTCTGGCGCCTCACGCGATCGCATGGACGGATGAGCTTTTTCGCGATATCGGCCGGACCGCCAGCCAGGGCATTCTTGATCTTCGTGAAGGCAAGCGCCCGCGCGGCGCAGTCAATCCGCAAGTTTTCGATCAGCCTGGTTTTAAGGCTAAATGGGCCCGGTTCATCTGATTTCTCGTCCATTGACAGGGGAGTTTTCATGGCGAAGAAAACGCTAAAAGCCAGTCTGACTTCTTCCGGCCGTCTCGCGGGGAAAGCCGTCTGGGTATCCGGCGCCACGTCCGGCATCGGTTTGGGCATTGCTCGCTTGTTTGCCGTCGAAGGGGCGATGGTCGGCGTCGCCAGCAATGACGCTAAAGCCTGCGTCAAAGTCGTTGAAGAGATCATTGGGGAGGGAGGTAAAGCCGTCAGCGTGCCTTGTGATGTGAGCGTTGAGGCGCAGGTCAAGCGCAGCATTAACCTCACGGCCAAGGCTTTTGGCCGACTGGATATCCTCATCAACAATGCGGGAATCGTCGATATTCGACAACTTCATGAGTCCACCGAGGCTGACTGGGATCGTGTCCTGAATATCAATCTCAAATCCGTCTTTTTCGCCTTTAAGCACGCCTACCCGCATCTTCTGAAAAATCGGACCAGCACAGTCGTGAATCTCGGCTCCATCAGCAGCTTTGTGGGGCAGGGGGGTACACCCGCTTACACCACCTCCAAGCACGCCATCATGGGCCTGACGCGCTCGATCGCCCTCGACTATGGCAAAGATGGGATTCGCTGCAACTGTGTTTGCCCCGGCATCACCGATACTCCGATGCTGCGCGAACATCTCAATGCCACGTCCGATCCTGATGCCACGCTGGCAGAACGCTTGAAGCGCACGGCCATGGGGGTGCCGCTTTCGCCCAATGATGTGGCCAAAACCGTGCTTTACCTGGCCTGTGATGATTCCTACGGAGTCACCGGAACTTCCGTCATCATTGATGCCGGTTACTTGGCCGCAGCTGAATGGAATGCCGGCGGCGATACCCGTTTTCAGAAGAAATAACCCTGTTTTTATTCCCCGACAGAGCACCTTCAGGAACTGATTCATGGATATCAAATTCGCCTGCGCGGACTTCACTTTTCCGCTTTTATCACATGAGGCTTCATTGAAACTCATCGCCATGATGGGATTCACCGGGGTGGATATCGGGCTCTTTCAGGACCGTTCGCATTTGATGCCGTCGACACAGTTTGATGATCTGCCCCGGCGAGCCAAAGAGCTCAAGGCCAAGCTTCATGCGGTTGGTCTTGCGCCTGCGGATGTGTTCCTCCAGATGGCGCCGAGTTTCGTTGATTTTGCCGTTAATCACCCCGAGGAGGCACGCCGCGCCAAGGCACGCGATTGGTTTACTAAAACGCTCGATTACGCCAGTGTTTTAGGCTGCACTCACGTCACCACGCTTCCGGGTGTCACCTTCGATTCTGAACCACGCGCGGCATCCCTTGCCCGCTCTGCCGAAGAACTTGCATGGCGTACGGATCAAGCCAAGCGTGCGGGCATCACATTCTCGGTTGAAGCCCATGTCGGCTCGTTGGTTCCTTCCCCCGAAGAAGCCCTTGAACTGGTCGCCATGGCGCCCGGGCTCACTCTTACCCTCGACTACACCCATTTCACCCGCGCCGGCATGCCTGATTCCCGCATCGCGCCGCTGGTGAAGCACGCCTCCCACTTCCATGCCCGCGGCGCTCGCACTGGTCGCCTTCAGACCCGCGTTCCCGAAAACACCATCGATTATGCCGGCGTCCTGGCCGAGATGAAAAAGACCAGGTACCGCGGCTGGGTGGGTGTTGAATATGTCTGGATCGACTGGGAACACTGCAACGAGTGCGACAACATCTCCGAAACCATTCAGCTCCGCGACCAGATCGCAGCGTTTGCCAAGGCGATTTAATACGGCGGCAGCATGCGCCGGGCCGCATGCGACAGCACAATGCCTGTGAAGACGAAATTACGGCTCATCTGGGCAGGCCAGAACAGCTCCATCGCTTTGGCTTGTGCTTTGGGCTGCCCACCGGGCGGCTTTTCGGGTTCGCCAGGCTGCTTGCTCATGAGGTCATCGGCGAGGCGTGTGATCCAATCGTTGGTGAGCGGCCAGTCAATCAGTCGTCGTGTCCAGGTTTCCGGGATGGCTCCCGGCCCGAGTGAAGCGCCCATGATGCCGCCGACGACGGCTGCCACGGTGTCCGTATCGCCGCCCAGGCGCACAGCGGTTTCGATGGCGGCACGAAAGTCGTGCGGATGGCGGAACCAGCAATAGATCGCCGCGGGAACGGTGTGATTGATGTAGCCCGTCACGCCTTTGTCGAGCTTAAGCGCATCCAGAAATGCTTCGGGTCCTTGTTTGGCCCGTGCGCAGGAAACAGCCAGGCCCACATGCTTCAGAAGCTGCTCGTCAGACACATGCTGGGGCGCCAGGACCAGAAAGTCTTCAGGATCAACCCGTGACCCGGCATGAAGGCAGGCCTGACGCGTGGCGATGGCCACCAGATAGGCGCCGTCCAATGCACGGGTGTCATTATGGGTGAGCATGGTGGAGCGGATCAGGAATTCCTTGAGCAGTTCCGGATTATCCAACGCATAGAGGCCGATGATCGGTGCGCGCATGGCCGGGCCGTTGCCGGCCGAGCGCACTCCTGCGTTTTGAGGCGTGCTTCCCAGCCAGAGTTTTACGGACGCTCGAAGCGTCGCCATGCCGATCCCGGCGGGGATGCGGGCGAACCACCATTTAAGACGCCAGGCGAGCAGACGGGCGAATTTTTCAGGGTCGTTGTCGCATTGGATCAGCGAGAGGGCGGTCATGCACGCATGTTCCGTATCGTCGCTGCACATACCTCGACCGGCGATAAAGCGGTGTTCGAGCGGATTTTGGCCAAGCATCTTGCGGATGCGGCGGGGGTGCATTCCTTCAAAGGGGAGACCGATGGCGTCGCCGACGGCCATGCCTAGGAGGCAGCCCAGCGTGCTGGTTACCGTGTTGTGGCGCGCAGGTTCAATCACCCCACTGGCCCGGGAGGGCACTTGAAAATCGCGGGCCGTTTCGGCTACCAGGTCAGGACTGTTTGGTGTGGGGATTTGAAGCATGGCTCACACAAAACCCGTAAAAAAGAATCAATTTTTCAACCGGCAATCATCGCAGAGGATGACCACTGGCCTTTAAACAAAGCAATCGGGAAACAAAGTAGTCGGGACGAAGCCGCTAAAATCAATCATTGAAAGAAAACGCCTGGTGGATAGCTGGAAAAAAACAACACATTTTCAATGGGTGATGGAGTGATGATCAAGCGAGGAATCACCCCGGAAATCTAAAAACCAGAAACGATGAACTACAAGATGAATGCTTTGACTGAATGCTGATTGGAGCGCATCGTGGCGTCTCTCATTTAACATAGGCAATTCTAGTCCGCTGGCTCACGAATTGAAACCAAATATTTTGCAAGAATAAACTTTTTTTGTCGTTCAAACAATCCAGCCAATAACCATCAAGGCCCTAAGGAAGGGCTTGGCGAAGGTTGGTTGCGACGCCTAGTTTTACAGTTTGGACTGGATTCCGCTGATGATGCGCAGGCTGATGCCTTCGTCGCCGAATGCCCCGACCTTTACTTCCACTTTGCTCAGGTCCGCGCCAGCGCTGTTGATCTTGACCACGACATCGTCGTTTTGCGCGGTCTTGGCAGTCAGATATCCATCCACCTTGGAATTGGTGGCCATGACGAATTTGAATTGCAGGTCATCCAGGGCGGCTTTGGCCGCGGCAGTTACCTTGTCTGGCTCACCTTTGATGCGGGCCACATAGGTGCCCATTTCGTTGCTTACACCTGGTTGGGCGGAGTCGCATCCGGGCGCGAAGGTAGCCAGGCCTGCCAGAGCGGTTAAACCAAAGGCCAATGTGAAAGTGCGGATGTGCTGCATGATTGATTCCTCCTTGAATCACGGATGGGTTTTCTACGACACGGCTTATCTTAGGCATTGCGGACCCGCTGCCAAGGGTAAATCCTGGGGTTGGGCATTCAATCTTCCGGCCCGCGCATCACTTTTTTGACGTCCCACCATTCCTTGGCCGCGGTTCCCACGGCGATCAGGCATGTGATCATCAGGCCCGCCGTGATCAATGTGATGATGACGGGCATTTTGACCTTACCCTGGCCGTAGTGGTAGGCAAACCACATGAAGCCGGTGCAGGGACAAAAAAGAACGGTGAACATGGCGGTGGTGATCGCCACGATGACCGCCGTGCCGGACATGCGCGCGCGGGTGGACCTGGGTTTGTAGACCCCGACATTGGCGGACACGTTGAATTTGCTGCCGCAATCGGGACAGATGCCGGGGTCTGACAGGCCTTTGAGCCGATAGCCGCATTTGGCGCATACGACATTCTCGTCAAACACCTGCATGAAGAGCCCCTTGGAAGTGGTGAATTGATGTGGCGGATTGTCCGGCTTGAGGCACTGTCGACAGGGATAAACTACAATCTCCTTTCGCCTCTGGAAAGCCCGCACCCGATCAATTGGAGCAGTCAGCCATGTCCGAGACCCGTCGCCCTGTCATTCTGGTGGTCCGTGACGGCTGGGGCCGCAACCCCAACCCTTCGCATGACAAATTCAACGCCATCAAGCTGGCGCAGACTCCCGCTTGTAATGCTCTTCTTAAGCAATACCCGTGGACATTGATCCACACATCCGGGGAGGATGTGGGCCTGCCTGAAGGGACGATGGGTAACAGTGAAGTGGGACACCAGAACCTGGGCGCGGGGCGGGTGGTTTATCAGGAATCGGTGCGGATCTCGCGCGCTGTGAAAACGGGTGAATTCTTTACGAATAAGGTGCTTGAAGAGGGAATTCTGGCCGCCAAGAAGGCGGGGCGTTATGTGCATCTTCTGGGCATCGCGTCGGATGCCGGGGTGCATGGCTTGCTGCTGCATCTTTACGGATGCATTCAATTCTGCAAGCGTCTTGGGCATGACAAAGTGGCCCTGCATCTTTTCACCGACGGGCGCGACACGGCTCCTTTTGCCGGGTTGGATTTCGTCAAAGAAATCGAAGCCAAGTGCAAGGAGATCGGAGTCGGCAAAGTGGCGACGGTGGCCGGGCGTTACTACGCCATGGATCGCGATAACCGCTGGGAACGCGTGGCGAAGGCTTATTACGCCATGACCGGGCTGGGCATCGATTATGCCAATCATGCATGGGCGAAGACTTCTGAAGCCGCCATCGGCAGCTACTATCAGAAGCCGTTCAACGATTCTCAGAAGGGTGACGAGTTTATTCCTGCCACTCTCATTGGCGGCGAAACTCCGTTTGATACGCGAGAAACCCGCATTTCAGACGGTGATACGGTCATTTTCTACAACTACCGCACCGACCGGCCCAAAGAAATCACCAAGGCGTTTGTGCTGCCTGACGACCAGTGGGCGCAGCAACCGCCCTCGCCGGATTCGGGGAAGAAGGGCTTTGACCGCATCAAGAAGCTTTCGCTGAACTACATCACCATGACGCCTTATGAAGAAGGCCTTCCTGTGAAGGTGGCCTTCCCCCGCTCGGGCGCCATGTCCGATATTGCCGGTGCGTATCTGAGCCAGATCGGCAAAACGCAATTCCGCACGGCGGAGACCGAAAAGTTTCCGCATGTGACCAAGTTTTTCAATGATCAGCGCGACGGCAAATTTCCTGGTGAAGTGTGGGCGCTGGCACAGTCTCCCAAGGTTGCCACGTATGACCTGAAGCCCGAGATGTCCGCCGCGGAAGTGGCCAACTATGTGTTGGGTCGCCTTGCCGCTCCTGATTGCGAGGATTTTATTCTGGTGAACTTCGCCAATGGTGACATGGTGGGGCATACCGGGAGCCTGCCGGCCGCCATCAAGGCGGTGGAGGCGGTGGATAAGGAAGTTGACCGCTTGGTGAAAGCCACCCTGGCGCGAAACGGGAGTTTGATCGTTACGGCTGACCATGGAAATGCCGAGCAGATGTGGGACCCGATATCAAACTCCCCGCACACGGCGCATACGACCTATGACGTGGAATGCATCATTGTCGATCCGCGTTATCAAGGGCGCGCCACCGGCAGCATGGAACAGCAGGCTAAAACGCTGCGCCCGGGTGGCCGTCTGGCCGATGTTTTCCCCACCGCGCTTGATTTGATGGGCCTAGGCAAGCCCAACGCGATGGAAGGAATCAGCCTCCTGTGATCCCACTGCTTGTGGCTGCCATTGTGGTTTGGGTGGCTTGGGGTGTTCAGGCGGTTTTGTCCATTTTTCTCTCAGGACGTTTTTCCCGTTCCGTGAAGGTGAGCCGGCTGAAAAATCCGCAGTTCACACCGCACGCGGCGGTAATCATTCCATTCAAGGGGTTGGATCTCAAACTTGATCGGGCTTTGGAATCCCTGGCTTCACAGGACTATCCCAATTACCGACTCATTTTTGTGGTGGAGGCCGAAAGTGACCCGGCTTATCCAGTGCTCAAGGCGTTTGCCGACAAGCATATAGGGCCGGATGTCACCATTCTTGTGGCCGGTCCTGCGGGGCCCAATCAGGGGCAGAAGGTACACAATCAGCTTTGCGCGCTGGCGACGCTGTGGGAGACGTCACAGGACGAGGATGTCTGGGTTTTTGCAGACAGTGATGCCGTGCCTGGAAAGACCTGGCTTTGGCACATGATCGATCCGCTGGCGTACATCGGGAAAACCGGCATGACGACGGGATATCGTTGGCTGATTCCCGAGGCCGGCAGCAGCGGGGGGGCGACGGTGTGGTCGCACTTGACGAGTTGCATGAATAGTTCGTGTGCCGTGTGGCTGGGCAAGGATGAGTTCAATTTTGCCTGGGGCGGTTCGATGGCCATTCGTGTGGCGTTGGCGCGCACGGGTGATTTACGTGGGATGCTTCAGGGCGCCTTGTGTGATGACTATCAGTTCTCACGGCTTGTGGTGGCTCAGGGCCAGCGAATCTACTTTGTGCCCAAAGCGCTTTCGGCATCCAGTGTGGATTTTTCTTTCGCATCGATGTCCAACTTTGTGCATCGCCAATACCTGTTGACCCGGGTGTACGTTCCCCATATTTACTACTCGGCCTTGATGATTTTGGGTTTTTATGTGTTTGCTTTTTTGAGTGCCTGGGCAGCATTGATCTACGGGGTGGTATGCAGGGACTGGGTTTTTGCGGCTGTGGCGGGTTCCACGCTTGTGACTGTTTTTGTTTGCAACCAAGTGCGTTCCTCGATGCGGAAAACAGCCATCGTTGCGCTTCTTGGCGAAGCGACGCTTGACCGGCTGAAACCGACGATGTTCTACGACCGGTGGTTCACTCCGGTTTGGATGATCCTGCACTTTTGCCTGGCGTTTTCGGCGCTCTTAGGGCGCACGATGACATGGCGGGGGATCAAATATCGGCTGTATGGGCCCCAGAAAGTGGAGCGGTTGTAGGGCAAGGTGGAGGCACTTTGCCGCGGAGACGTGTGTTGTCCGTTGGCGTACAATATCGGTCTCACAAGGAGTCACGGATTTGCTTTCCCACCGCATCATCCCCTGTTTGGACGTTAAAGCGGGTCGCGTTGTAAAAGGCGTAAATTTTGTGCAGCTGCGTGATGCGGGCGATCCGGTGGAAATCGCGCGCCAGTATGACCGCGCGGGGGCTGATGAACTCGTGTTTCTGGACATCACGGCGAGCCATGAAGACCGCCAGATCATGCTGGATGTAGTGCGGCGTGTGGCGGAAGAATGCTTCATGCCATTCACGGTAGGGGGCGGAATCCGCACGATTGAAGACGTGATGCGATTGATCCAGGCGGGGGCGGAAAAGGTGAGCATCAACACTGCCGCGATCGTGAACCCTCAGATTGTTTCTCAGACAGCGAAACGTTTTGGGCGTTGCGCTACGGTTGTCAACATTGATCCACGGCGAGTGCCAGTAGAGGAGTTTCTTTCACGCGCAACCATGCCGCCTAAGGACTTGGGTTCCAAGCCTTACGTTTTTGAGGTTCATACTCATGGCGGTCGCAAACCTACTGGGATTGAAGCAGTGGCGTGGGCTCAGCGGGTGGTGGAACTTGGGGCGGGTGAAATTGTCCTGACGTCTATGGATGCAGACGGGACCAAGAATGGCTATGACCTGGAAATGACGGCTGCGGTTTCCAGCAAGGTGGATGTGCCGGTGGTGGCCTCGGGTGGGTGCGGAAGCCCTGAAGACATCAAACGCGTCCTGACGCCTGTGGCCATGCAGGGGGGAGGCGCTGATGCTGCTTTGGCCGCAAGCATCTTCCATTATGGGGAATATTCGATTCAGCAGGTGAAGGAACACCTCAAAACCAACGGGCTTCCCGTTCGTATTTGAGGGTTCATGACTTTGGTTTTGAATGAAGAGGTAGTTCGGTCTTCGCATTATTTTGTATACATTTGTTCGGGTGTCATTTTTCTCATCTACCCTAGACGCGCAAGCCGTGTTATAGTGGCCGCTTAAGCGTCAAGGCTCATGCCAAAATGGGCGCGGCAGAACCATTTCAGCTTATTAGGAGTCTGCAGCATGGCTCACGGTCGGTCAGAAGAAACATTGGAATTTCAAACCGAGGGTGTCAAAAAGGACCCAGGTAAAACACCGTTGCGGCGTTTTTTCGAGGCGGCTGTTAACCTCGAAGGCTCGGACTTGATCCTCCGTGCTGGGCACGTGCCAAAGCTCCGTGTTCGTGGCGCGCTCAACTCGCTGGCCGTGCCGCCGATTTCCAACGAAGACTTTGAGACCTGGATCAAGGACTCCATGGGCGACGGCCACTGGAATCGTTATCTGGCTAAGGGCTCCGTCGACTTCGGGTTTGACCTGGACATGGGCGCCAAAGGCTCTCACCGGTTTCGTCTCAACGTTTTTAAGACGCGTGGACGCAGCGCCTTGGCTGCCCGCCGTGTCAGCAACAAGATCTTGAACTTCGACCAGCTTTATCTGCCGCCTTCGATGACCAAGGTCGTTGAGGCGCATCAGGGCATCGTGCTCCTGGCCGGTGTCACCGGTTCAGGTAAGAGCACCACGATCGCGGCGATGCTTCAACACATCAACGAGACGCGCCCTTGTCACATCCTCACCCTTGAGGATCCGATCGAATATCTGTTCAACGATGCCAAGGCGATGATCAATCAGCGCGAAATCGGCATCGACTGTTCCTCGTTTCCTGAAGGTCTTAAAGCCCTTGTGCGTGAAAACCCGGACGTGGTGCTCATCGGTGAAATGCGTGACCGTGAAACGTTTGAAGCCGCGCTGCATGCCGCTGAAACCGGCCACTTGGTGTTCGGCACCATTCACGCTTCTTCGGCCAGCCAGGCTTTTGGCCGCATCTACGATCTCTTCCCCTCCGAAGAGCGCGGCAATATCCGCAACATGCTCGCCTATCAAATGCAGGCGTTCGTTTACCAGAAACTGATGCCGACGATTTTGAAGGACATCCAGCGTATGCCGGCGGTAGAAATCCTCCTCCAATGCCCTGCCACGCGCACGTTCATTCTTGAGGCGCGAGAACACGAACTGGGCGAAGTGATCAAGAAAAACCGTGATATGGGCATGCAGACATTCACCGACGCGCTTGTGACCCTGGTGGAAGCTCAGAGCATCCATCCCAAGGTGGCACAGGCCGCCGCGCCTAACCCCGACGAATTCAAGATGCGCCTCAAGGGCATCATGAGCTCCAGCTTCTAAAACTTTCCTCTTGGGAACCGTTGAGAGTAGACGGCCTTCATGGCCATCTAAGGACTTTAGCTTATGGATAATGAAGCCGTTTCGCCGATCGAGATTGTCTGGCTGATGAGTCTCATCAAACCGATCCTGTTTGTCATTCTGATTGGGATCTGGGGATGGGTCGCCGGGTTCTTCGATAAAGACCTGATGAAGTATTTCTTCCCCAGGCAGTTGTGGAATGGCGCACAGGTTGGCGCGGCCGCTTTGGCAGCGTTCCTGATCGTCTTCATTCCATACTTCTGGGTGGGTTTCCCGCTGGGGGCCATCATCATCTTCGGAACGCTTTACTCTTACGTTTATTTCCGCAACGCGCGGGTTCCTGAAAAAGCCAAATGGGACGTTTTGATCCTGTGGAAGAACCTTCAGGCCAAGGTTTCCAGCGTCAAGACGAAACAGGCCCTTCAAGCCGCGACAGTGCGCATCATCCAGGGCGGTAAGCCGCAGGTTCCGCCTGCTCCTGACCATCCTTTGTTTGCCGCGCACAATGCCCTTGAAATCGCCATGGAGTTTGCCATTCAGCGCAAGGCTTACTGTGTCGAACTCACGGTGGAGCCCAGCCAGGCTTCGATCAACGTGCAGATCGACGGCATCAAGTACATGCAGCCGCCCGTCTCACCCCAGACAGGCATAGAACTGGCGAAATACCTCAAGCTGCATGCCAATCTCGACGTCAACGACAACCGCAAGAAGCAAACCGGCAGCATCAGCATCGACACCGATTTCGCCGGGCAGCAGACGATCAGCATCACCACTGCCGGCTCAACGCGCGGCATGTTCCTGATCATGTTTATCGACGTCAAAAAAGCCATGCAGATCAAGTTCGACGATCTTGGCTTTGTCGAGCAGCAACGCCAACAGATCACCAAAGCTCTCGAAAAAGAAGGTGGCGTGGCACTCGTTGGCTCACCTCCGGGCAACGGCCAGACCACGACCATGTACAGCATGATCGGCCGCCACGACCCCTACACGACCACCATTTTCACTCTTGAGGAAGAAGTCCTTTTTGACTTGGAAGGCGTGGTTCATACCAAGGTCGACATGACCGGTGACCTTCCCAATGTCATTTCTAAGCTCAAGCAGCAGATGTTGCGCGAGACACAGATCGTCATGCTTAGCCGAATTCCGGATAATGCCCTTGCCAACATGGTGGCGCATTACTCCCACCAGACGCGTTTTTATGTGGGCATGCACGCTGACGACTCATTTGCCATGATCAAGAGCTACTGCAAACTCGTGGGTGAGCAGGAAGCCGCGGCCAAGTCCATGAGCCTGATCATCTGCCAGCGGCTTGTTCGCAAGCTCTGCACCACCTGCCGCATCTCCTATCAGCCTGATGCTGATGCGCTTCGCAAGCTCAATCTGCCGGCCAACAAAGTCAATCAGCTTTACAAGCATTCCGGTCAGGTCATCGTTGGCAACAAGCCAGCCATCTGCCCCGACTGCATGGGGCTGGGCTATCGCGGACGCGTGGGTGTTTATGAGGTGGTCGTCATCGACGATGAAGCGCGCGCGCTGATTATCTCCAACCAGTATGAGCAACTCCGGGCGCACGTCCGCAAGAACAAAACCATGTGGCTTCAGGAAGCCGCCCTGACCAAAGCCGTCGAGGGTGTGACATCCATCGCGGAAATCACCCGTGCCCTCTCCAAGGATCCCAATAAGGACGTTGTCAGCGCTCAGACCAAACAAGCCAGTGACGCTGCGGCTGGAGGCTGATGCGGGCCGTAGGTTCGTTGCTTGTTTGTCTTAAAAGTCTGTCGTCTACGGTCAGTCGTGAAATCAAATCCAATTACCTCCAAGGGAGGGTTTGTCAGTGATCACAGGTGTTCTCGTATCGGGTTTCATTTTGGCCATGATCCTCTGGTGGGGCTCGCAAGGCATTTTTACCGCCTTTCTCCACCTGACCGCCGTCATAGCCGCCGGCGCTATCGCTTTTGCGATTTGGGAACCTCTTGGGCTTGGCTTGCTCTTGCCGCGTCAGGGAGACTATTCCCGCGGCGTTGCCCTCTTGAGCTCTTTCATTCTGGCTTTGCTGCTCATCCGCGCGTGTTATGACAACCTCATCAAGTTCAACATGAAGTTCAACCAGGTGACCAACCTTCTGGGGGGTGGCTTGTGCGGCTTTTTCACTGGCGTTCTTACCTCGGGCATCATGATTATCGGCATGAGCATGATGCCTATCGGTAAAGACCTCTACGGCTATGTTCCGTACACAGTCGGCACCGATGGCACCGTCTCGCAAACTCAGAAGCTCTTTCCCTTTGCTGTAGACGAAATGACCGCCTCCTTCTACCAGCGTCTGTCAGTTGGTTCATTTTCTTCTGACACACCTCTGGCAGAACATCATCCGGACCTGGCCAGGCAGGCATTCATGTATCGCGTGGTTTATGAACCGGATTCCACCCTGAGCGCTACTGCCGCTGCTGTTAAAATCAATAAGATCTATGAGCTTGAAACGCCTGTCAAAGAATTCTCCAATGACATGGCCACCGCCATTCCTGACAATATAGTTGCGAAAAATCTCCACAAACTCTATGGCGTGGAGGTTGATATCAGCCGCGCTGGCGCCGCTGATGCCGACGGCACTGTCCGTATTCCACCCACGCAGATCCGTCTCCAGGTTGCCAACCCCAAGAATGAATCAGGTGTTTTTGAGCGCGAGCTTCTGGCCCCGATTGGCTTTACGTTAAACGACACGGGCACCCCGATCTATCACCCTATCAAGGATGCGTTGGACACCGGCTATGTTCTTGGCGATCACGCTGCAATCATGTGGCTCTTTGCTGTGCCCAAAGAAGATACGGTTGAATTCATTCTCGTCCGTCAGAATCGGTATCGTCCACTGAATCCCATCCCGCTTCAGAAAGACCCCACGCAGCTTACCAAGGCACTTGGCGAGCCTGTTGCCAGTGTAAAAACGGAAGATGGCGGCACTGCGGGAGCGGTTACCGACGGGTCAGACCTCGCATCCCCGCGAATCACCAAGTTCTTCCCAGGCAATCGCCAATACAGCCGTACGCTTTCCAGTGACGCCCTTTCTCTGGAGCCTGCGGCCGGCCCCTCCATTAAGTCTGGCTACGGCATTTTGGTCCCTCCGGCACCAGGCAATCGCCCCGACCCGGAAATCATCGTTAAGCAACTTGATGCGCCCAGACAGTATGAAATCGTTCAACTTCCACTAAGTGGCGAACAGTCATATACCTACCTGAAGGCGGCCATTAATCTCGCCGCAAACCTGCAAGAGATTTTTGTAGAAGATGCGAATGGCCAGCATTACAGTCCCGTTGGTTACTTGATCAACAAGGGCGACAATATGGAGTTCTTGATCGATCCTCGCGAAGGCATCAAATACATCTCGGATATCAAAGGCGCCAAAACGCTAACCAAAGCGGAAACCATCTGGCTTGTGTTTTACATCCCCAGGGGTGTACGCCTCACCAAGTTCGTTGCCGCCAACAAAAAGGTCAACATTACGCTGGACATTCCGGCGGCAACCAATTGATGCGCACATTTGATGACTGCAGTGAAAAAGGCCCGCATCGCGGGCCTTTTTCGCTGACAAGGTTCAGCATTTAATCAGTAAGACATTGATCCTTCAACTTGACCTGATGCGTTATAGACAGCCTTGAACTTTCCAGCCTATACTCCACCGAATACTCGGATTACCCTTTAGCATCGCACCGGAGGAATTTCATGAAATCGCGCCTTTTAATTCTGCCTATCGTTATTGCCGCAATCACAACACTCTCACTGATTACGCTGGTTCCGAGCCATTCGAGCCTGATGGCCAATGAACCAGCAAAAGAAGAAAAGAAGCCTCAGGTTTCCGCTTCGGTCACCTCGGTTTTTCCTGAATCAAGAATCTACAGCCGCGTGGCGTCCAGTGCTGCCAAACCAGCGCCAGACACCAAGCCCGCCATCACCAGCGCCAACGGCCTTTTAGTGCCTTTTTCAGCAGGTAATGTGCAAGACCCGGAAATCGTTCTTAAATCCATTGGCGGGCCATCTCACATGCCCGTGGTCCAGGTCGTCCTCACCAGTGATCAGGTCGCGACTTATCTGCGCGGCGCACGTAATTTTGAGGAAAAACTCCAGGTCATCAAAGTCGAGGACAACAAGGGCTCTTTCACGAATCCTTCTGGCTATATGCTTCAGAAAGGCGACAAGCTTCTGATCAAGCTCGATGCTCCCGGAAGCATTAAGACCATCTCCGAGATCAAGGCGATGGATGAAGTTAAAAAAGGGGACCGCCTCTATCTGATCTTCCATGTTCCCAAGAACACTACCCTGGTTAAATTGGTGGCTGCCCATCAATCACTTGATATGAATGTGACGGTTAAGTAAACCCGGCTCAGCCGGGTTCGCAGGTGTTAGGCCGCTGGGGATCCAGAATCTCCGTTACCTCCAACTCATCAAGCGCGGTGAGCAGCTCAACCCCGTCGCCGGCTTGTGCCATTTCCTCTGGAAACAGCGGGACCACTCCCAACAGGAATACGGGGTCGAGATCCGTGTTGAATGCCACCTGCGCCTCTTCAGGCAACAGCAGGGGAGGCAGTAGTAGAGCTCCAGTGAACTTTAAATCCGGCGCCAGAGGTTCAGCCCCGAAGCCGACTGTGTGGCCCGCAAACACCCAGTGCGCTGTACCTCCGATGCCTGGTGCGCGCGCAATGTGGCGCAGGGCCTTCACTGTCCAGTTATACGCCTCCTGAGCGAAGGCCTCGACCGTTGTTGGCCAATCCTCCGGGAGCCCCATAATCAGTTCCGCCCGGGTACACTCGGCAAATTCTTTGGGCGCCGGCATCTCTACCTGGCTCATGCCAACCGTAAACAGCTTGTAGAACGGCAACTCTTCCGTCGGCCCCGCCAGATGCACATCCACCCGCGGTCCCGTCGCAATCAGTTCGCGAAAAACATGAAGGGTGGCCCCCAGGTTTTCCTCCAACTGAGCCGTCAAGGCGTGGTTTTCCTTCTCCCATTCAAATCCGCCCCCCGTCCGAAGGGGAATGGAATTTCCCGTCCCACGACTGTCCTGTTTTGTTTTTTTCGCCATACAGCCATGTTACCCAGACTCATTTTTAATATCGCACCGATATCCCCACAAACACGTTGGCGCGGTCAGCGGCAGGTGTCACACCCAGCGCCGTCCCGATATCGAATTGAATGTCTTCAGTCAGGGCGTAGGTGAATCCCACTCCCGCCGTGCCCTGGTAATTGTTGCCTGTTTTAACGCTGTAGTTTCCGGCGTATTCCATGTACATTCCAAGATTGCCTACAAGATCAAAACCAGTGGTCACCGAGTGCACGAATTCCATGCCGTAGCCGTCGTTGGCATTGTCGCGCACGGCATTGAGCTGCGCCATCATCCCCAGGCCCCAGCCCTCCATCAGTTCCACGGCCAGCGGTATGATCAGGCCACCTTCCACGTGGTTGTTGGTGAGGTCTCCCGTTCCGGTCGGCAGTTGAATAAACGGCATCAAGCCGAAGGCCGTCTTGCCACCATCGTTTCCCCACAAATTGAACTTCATGCGGAATTGAATGTCGCCGAATCCCTGTGCCTGGTTGTCTGGCCCGCCTGTCACACTCGAGCTTTCATTCACGTAGGGCTCCAGCACAAATTGAAAATCCACATTATTCAGTAAACCCATCTTCAGGTTTGAAGGCATGGCCTTCACCGTATCCGACGAGACACCCGGTTCCGGGTTGGCGTAGGTGAAATCGATCAAACTGATCTCAGCTTGAAAGTGCCCGGCATCCACCGTGTAGGGGCTTTCAGTTTTATCCGGGCGATCCGTAGACATCGGGCGCATCAAGTCCCTTGGGGTTGGATTAAGCAGGGTATAGGGCGATTTATCCGGTTGGGTATCCTGCGCAAATGTGGGACTGCTGAAAGCCAATACCGCCAACAGACTTGCCAATCGCTTCATGGTACGCACCCATTAGGAGTAAAGTGTTTTGAATTTAGGAGAGGCTAAAATAAATCAGCGCCACTGCAAATGCAAGTGCGGAATAAAAAAGCGGGTCGGCTCAAGGAGCCGACCCGCTGGGGATTCAAATCAAACCAATGCGCTTACTTGGCTTCCTTGAAGCCAGCGTTTTCCAGGAAACTGATGCGCTGGTTTGCGCGGTTTTTGCGGTCCACCGAATCGTTGGGAAATTCTTTGAGGTAAGTCTTATAGGCCTTGATGGCCCAGCTTTCCTGCTTGGCGTCTTCATAGCATTTGCCGATGCGGAACTTGGCTTCCGGTGCGTCGGCTGCTTTAGGGTTTTTGGCCAGGTACGATTCATACAGCGGGATTGCTTCCATAGGCTTGGCTTGCGCGGCAAGCAGGTCTGCCTTGGTCATGTCCGACGTTTCCATGTTCACTTTTTCAAAAGTGACATTGCCGTCTTTATCCATGTTCATTGCCCCGGTGTATGCAGCAATTAAGCCTGCAATCACACCAATCACCACCACAATCAAAAGCATTTTCATCAGCGACATAAAAAACTCTCTCGTTTCTACTGCGATTAAAAAATTCAGCGGTCTCCACTCCGCCATTGTCCTAACTATATCACAGACGTATTTTAGATCATATATTTACCATGGACTCCGAGGGCTTTTGAAATATCTCCTGTTTTCTCTGGGAACGGCAGGGGGGACAAAATCTGCCGTGCGGCTGATTTTACTGCACCAATCCCTTCGTAAGACGCATGAATGCGGTTTCCAGATTCACGCGCTCTTCTTCAAGGCGTGTGACTTTATATCCGTGCCCCACGAGGATTTCAGCTACTTTTGCAGGATCCGCCTGATCGGGTACGCAGCTGACGCGCACCAAACCGTGCTGGACTTCCGAGGTGATCACGCCTGGCACGCTGCGTAAAAGTTCCGCCGCCTGTTCATGGCCTTCCCGGACGTTGACCAGGAGAATGAGGCCTACTTTGGCTTTTTCGAGAATTTCGTTGACAGTGCCGGTAAACACCATCTGGCCGCGTTCGATGATGCCGACTTTGTTGCAGAAGTCTGCCAGTTCCAAAAGGATGTGTGAACTGATCAGGATTGTTTTACCCATGCGGTGGAGTTCTTTGAGCAACTCGCGGATTTCGATGCGGGCCCGTGGATCCAGTCCGGAGGCTGGTTCATCCAGCAGCAGGACTTTGGGATCATGGAGAAGGACGCGTGCGATTGAAAGTCGCTGCTGCATGCCGCGCGAGAGGCTGTTGACCTCGGCATCGGCTTTATAGGTCAGATCTGTGAGTGCGAGCACATCGTCGATGACACTGACGCGTTTGGGGCCGTGAATACCGTACGCCGAGGAGAAGAATTCAAGGTATTCGCGGACGATCATGTCGTCGTACGATCCGAAATAATCGGGAACGTATCCGATGATTGAGCGCACCTGACGGGCATTGACGGGACCAACCGACAAGCCATCAATGCGCGCTTCGCCCCAGGTCGGTTTCAGCAGTGTTGCGAGGATTTTAATGGTCGTGGATTTCCCCGCGCCGTTTGGTCCGATGAAACCGAAGCAGTCGCCCTGGTCGATGACCAGGTTGAGGTTGTTGAGCGCGGTAAGACTTTCGTAGCGCTTGGTCAGGTTGATGGTCTGGATCATCGCGGGCATGGAGCGCTCTTATATCAGGGTTGATTGATTCAGTTACTGGTTGCGAGGTTCCGGTTCTGGAAATCGGCCTGAGAATTTGCTATCTGCAGCAGGACTTGTCTCATGCTAGTCGACGTCAAAAATGTAACGCACCACCGTCATGCCTTTTCCCTCAACCGGCTTGCTCGCGACTGTCACCGGTGTGGGGTTGGCACTGTTGGAAAGTACGCCGATCACAATCAATTTCGACTGCGTGGTCAGCTTGGTCAGATCCAGGGAACGGCATTGCCCACGCACCAACGCATTGACAGTTCCACGCTCATAGGGCAGGGCGCTGCCGGTTGAATTCTTATCGGAGGGGCGCACCAGGAAATCAGGTGGCGGCAACATGTCAAAGAAGCTGATCGCCTGGATGATGGATACCTTCGTGGGCTCTTGAATGATCTTCGTATCTTGAGGGTAATGGCCATAATTTCCATACGTAGTGGCACCCAACCCGTTAAGCACGCTTTGTAGAGTTCCACCCAGAGCCCCTTCCACTTCGCTGATTTGGCGGCTGTGCCAGGCATTCGCGGCCGGATCGCGCACCAGCCACTTAGGCACAGGTGCCGTCACATGATCAAGGTCCAGCTCTGTGCCGGGCTCCCATAACGCCGTGTTGTAGCGCCACACCAGGGGCGGCGCATCAGACCCGGGACAATACACCAGCAGCACATTCGACAGGCCTTCGGGCAGCTTATGTTTCAGTTTTCCTGTGAGGTTGTTTTTGGGCGTGGTCTTCACCGTGCCTGTCGGCATCGGCCAATCTGTCTCATTGGAATTGGAGCCTGCTTCGGCGTCTGATGTGCTTTGGCTTGTCGAGCCCTGCTGAGGTGTGCGTCCGAAGTAACGCAATTGAAACATCTTTGCAGAGCTTCTAAACGGCACCAACTGTCGGTTTGGCGCACCTGCATCGATATCGATCGTCTGCACATCCACCCATGCGCGTGCCATCGCCTTGTCCGCATTCATTCCCGGGCAGGCGACGGTGTTGGGAGTGTCGTTTCTTTCACCTGGGCTCAAAGCCACTTCCTGCCGCGCAAAGTCCGGGCAGCTCACCTGCGCCCAGCTCTGCGTACGTATCAATTTCTGCGGCACATCCACATCGTAAAAAGTCACGTGGCTTTGCAGCGTATTCTGAGGTCTGGATATCCATGCCACCAGCCATATGCCGCCGGAAAAAATCAGCACCACGGCAAAAAACACCACCCAGCTATGGTACGTTTTCTTTCTCACCCTTAGCACCAGATAGCTCACCGGCCCCGCCAGCAGCCAGTAAGAGGCGAAAATCGCTATAGCTGCCAATGCGTAAAGCTGGATAGAAGCGGTTATCGCGCTTGAGCTGTTCACAAGCAGCGTGTCGATCTCAAACTTGTCGCCCCGCTCTTTGAGCTTCGTCGCGCTCGTATCCAGGGTGTAGGAGGTCAGCAGTGCTTTGTTGTAGGCCGGTGCGCGCCACCCGAAGATCTTGTGCCAGATGTTGAACAATCCATTTGGCAACCCGAGTGTCTCAAGATTTCCATCGGTGATATTGATGCCTATCACCGTCACCGCTCCAAATCCCATTTGCTTGCTTACGATGACCGCATTTTCCTTGTCATCCTTGTATAGCACGCCCATTTTTTTATTCTTAGGCGCAAATGTGTAGTAATCCGTTTTCAGATTGGTTACTCGCTTGGGGTCGCCCAGCCACTTGGGAAGCTCCATGCCTTCCTTGCGCACCAATTCCGCATCGGGCAAAAAGTCTTTGCCAGCTGATTGTGACCAGGATTCGTTGGCTGTCGGCATCACAATCACCACATGCCCGCCGCGTTTGACCCACTCACGCATCCCGGCAAATACCTCCACGGGGATTCGTGCCGGGTCGATCTCCGGAGTTAGCACCAGGCTGTCGAGCGTGTCGTATCCGTACCACCGATCCGGCAGATTGGCCGTTTCCAGGCCGCGGGCCATCTGGGTTAATTCATGGTGATGCACCTGTAGATTCGAATCGTTTGAGCCTGTCGCATCGATCGTAAAATCCCCCAGGCCCAGTCGTGAGCTCCCTGAAACCGCCAGAAAGCGTTGATCCGTCGCAGAAAAGTGGAGTTTGCCGATTTGTCTCTCCGCCAGGATCTGCTTGGTCTCCGCTTCGATGATCTGAACTTTCCAGCCGGCATCGGAAGTCACATTAACCGGCACGCAGCCATAGACCCACACGATCTGTTTACGGCGCGCCGGCACGGTAACGTGTCGACTCGCGATCACAATGTCTTTGTCAAAATCCTTCAAACTCCACTGGCAGTCTACGGCCATTGGCGTTGCCGAAGGGTTTTCGATTGTCAATCGGATCGGGTTCCACACCCCCGGCTTGATTTGCCCCATGAATCCGATGTCGTCCTGCGCGACAGTCAGGTTGATCGGTTCCACTGCCGCTACGGCTGGAAGAGCGCCAAAGCACATCACCAGCAATCCGAAAATCAGCGACTTCAACCTCGCCGCCCAGATCCGCACGCTTATTTTTTTAAGTGGTTGTTCAGCCAATGAATCAAGCCCCCGCATCAACGTAGTGTCGCATTGCCGTAAGACTACCGCCCGCACCCGGCGATTTCCACTGGCGGCTCATGAGGGCATCTTATAACTGGGAATTTAGCTCCATTGTTTTGAACCCAATTCGTATCTCCGGCTTATAATTCTTCGCGTAGGTAGCTTGTCTGACACCATCCTTTAAATTTCCGGAAAGTGCCCTTATTGCTATGAATAAGATTTTCATTGTCCTCGTCGTGGCTGTTTCTGTGGGAGGACTTTTCATTCTTCTCGCCATCGTAGGCTTCGTTTCCGCCAATAACAGCGAAACGCGGCTTCGCAATCAAATCAAAGCCAAGCAGGTGGACAATCAGAATATTTACGACAACATGATCAAGACCATTCGTCAGAATGCCGAGATCACGGAAGTACAGATTCAGGCTATTTCCAAAGTCTACGCCGACTACGCTTCTGCGCGTTCCACTCCAATCGGTTCCGTCGCGGGCGCGCTTCATGAGGCTGTGCCCAACCTCGAACGCAGCAGCCAAACTTTTATCAATCTCCAGAACATCGTCACGGCTTCCCGCGCCAAAGTCGAAGCCAATCAATCCGTGCTTCTGGATTTAAAGCGTGAACACGACAACGTCCTGACCACCTTCCCTTCAAGCTTATTCTGCTCGCTTGCAGGCAAACAGCCCATCGACGTCATCATTGTCACCTCCGACCGAACACAGGCCGTTTTTCAGACCGGCATCGATAACGACACCCAGGTCTTCAATAAAAAATAGAGTGGGCCATGTGGATTTTTTACGTCTTGGCCCTTATTCCAATCGCCATTGGAGGGGTGCTCTGGTACCTCGATCCCATTAGGATCGTCTGGCGTGAGTGGGTTCTGGGTCTGCTCATCTCTTTATTGCTGGCATGTCATTTGAAGTACTCCCCAATTTTCGGACCAGTGCTTAAGGTGTAAAGATCGGCCGATAG
>CAZGOM010000078.1:0-25258 GCA_964527265.1 uncultured Phycisphaeraceae bacterium
CCTGGTTCAAGTCGATGCCCATCTGGTATTCGGCCAGGAGCTGGTTGAACTCCTGACGGATGGGGCCGGTGGTGTTGGTGACGAGATTTTCCATGGACTGGACGAGATTAAGGCCTGCGCGGACGCCGGAGGAGAGGGTGGTGACGCCGTCGACGATTTGTTCGTCGAGCTTGCGGGCACGCTGGGCTTCGGCGTGTTTGATGAAGACGATGGGGAGGATGAAGCCGATGACTGCGCCGATGAAGAGGCCGGGAAGATCAAGGACGAGATAGCCCATGCAGGCGACGCTGATGATGGCGATGACGCTGAGGTAGAAGCAATTACGGGGATCGACGTCGAGGAGAAGTTTTTGGTTGAGGGTGCGGTCGTACCAAGCTTCCTGGCGCTTGATGAAGGCAAGGAGGGCGCGATAGCCGAAATTGATGAAGACAAAGACGCTGGCGAAGACCATGAAGCTTATGGCAAGGAGCCAGATGGGGCTGGTACTCATAGGAGGGCTCCTTGGGCGTGGGCCGATGCGGGAGCAGATGCGCCCAGGTAGCCGGGTAGCCGAGTTGCCGGGGGCACAGAGGAAGCTGTTTGGAAAGCAGGGGTGATTCCGGGTCTTGCACCCGATAACCCGATAACCCGATAACCCGGGCGCGTGGGCGCTGCGGTTGCCGTGAAGGCAATGAAAGCGAAACAGAGGTTATGGGGCGTTGTGGTCATGTGTTTAGAGGAAGCAGTTGATGTCGATGAAGTTTTTGCTGAGGAGTTCCTGAGTGAAGGTGGGGATGTAGCCGGTGTGGCGGAGGCGGGGTTGTGCGGGGTCTTTGAGGACAAAGATGTCTTCGGTGCGGATGGTGCCGTTGTCTTTATCGATTTCGGTGACTTCGGTGATGTGGGTGACGCGGCGCATGCCGTTTGGGAAGCGGGTGACCTGTACGATGAGGTCGACGGCGGTGACGACTTGTTCGCGGATGGCGCGGATGGGCATTTCGACGGCCATGAGGACGAGCGTTTCAAGACGGTGGCAGGCGTCGATGGGAGTGTTTGCGTGGAGAGTGGAGAGGGAACCGTCGTGGCCGGTGTTCATGGCCTGGAGCATGTCCATGGCTTCGGGGCCGCGGACTTCGCCGATGATGATGCGGTCGGGGCGCATGCGGAGGGCGTTTTTGACGAGTTCCTTGATGGTGTATGCGCCGCGGCCTTCGACGTTTGCGGGGCGACCTTCCAAGCCGACGACGTGGGGCTGGGGGAGGCGGAGTTCGGCGGATTCCTCAATGGTGATGATGCGTTCATTGGGGCGGGCGAAGGAGGAGAGAGTGTTCAGGAGGGTGGTTTTACCCGAGCCGGTGCCGCCGGAGATGACGATGTTCTTGCGGCCAATGACGCAGCCCTGGAGGAATTGGGCGCAGGCAGCGCTGACGGCGCCACGCTCGATGAGGTCATCGATGGTGAAGGGGATCCAGCTGAACTTGCGGATGGTGAGGCAGGGGCCGACGAGGGAGAGCGGGGAGATAATGACGTTGACGCGGCTGCCGTCGAGCAGGCGGGCATCGACAAGGGGTGTGGAATGGTCAACGCGGCGGCCGACGGGGGTGAGGATGCGCTCGATGATGGAGAGGAGGATTTCGTCGGAGAAGAAGGTGCGGCTGGTGGCCTGGATGACGCCGTTCTTTTCGATGTAGATGCGTTCGCGGCCAACGACCATGATTTCGGAGACGTTGGCCATTTCCAGGAGGTCCTGGAGGGGGCCTAACCCGAACATGATGTCCTGGATGTCCTTGGCGAGGGAGCGGCGGACCATGTAGCGGCGCAGTTCGCGGGGGATGTTGTCGTAGTTTTGCGGGAGGAGTTCGTCGAAGGATTCCTCGGCGATGGCCAGGTCCTCATTGACGCTGTTGGGCTCAAAGAGGAGGGGCATCATGTCGATGAAAGAGGCGACGAGATCGGCAATGGCTTTTTCGCGTCCGGCGTCCAGGAGGCGTTCGTCGGCGTGGAGGTATTCGGTCTGGATTTTGCCCTGGCTCTGGCGGATGACCTCCCCGACGATGGCGCGGTGAAGGTGCTGGTGGACGGCGTGTTCGATAACGGATTCGTCGAGCTCGGCGACGCGTTTTTCAAGGAGGGATTCGAGGGTGAAGATGATCTGGGTGATGAAATTGGCGTCGTTTTTGTTGAAGCTGCCGGTGACGCGGAGATTGAGGCGTTCAAGGAGGTCGGCGTGGATGGTTTGCTCGAACTGCATGAGCTGGCGCTGGAGCTCGGTACGGTCGTTGTTTTTGCGGCCCTTTGCGCCGGGGCGGATCATGGCGATGGAGTATTGGGCGATCTGGAGTTCATCGCCGAAGTCGACACGTACGGGCTTGCCCATCGCGACTTCTTTGTTGGCGACGCGGGTGATGCTGCGCGAGAGATTCTCGAGCATCATCATGTTGCCCTTGCGGTAGATCTTGGCGTGTTTTTTGCCGATGAAGGCGCCTTTGAGGACGATGTGACAATCTGGATCGCGCCCGATCAGGACCGGGTCTGCCTCGATGTTGAGGGTTTGCCGGGTGTTTGTGCTTTGGTCAAAGAGCCAGAATTCCATGCGTGTGATGTTCCTGCGGGTCCGGCGTCAAAGGGTTTGATTCAAGGTGATGCGCAAGGCGTTTGATGGGCAGGATGGTTTGCGGATTATTTAGCGACAGAGGAAGGGGAGGGGGAACCGGAGCGGATGGCTTTTTCGACCATGTCGAGGACATCCTTGTTGATGCCGAGGGTTCCGCGGAGTTTGGGGGTGTCGTTGTCGATGGGGCTACGCAGATGAAGTTCGAATTCCCCTGCGGCGAGGCGTTCGATTTCTGAAAGCTGGGTGGCTTCGCGGGGCGTGACTTCGATGCTGATGCCCAGGTAGCTGCCCATGGGGCGTGGGCGGCCGGAGGAATCGACCTCATCGGCGACGGTTCGGTTGCCGACGGCTTTGATCTGGACGCGCTCCATGATGATCATGACGTCAGGGATGGCGCCGCCGCGGGAGAAGGGGGCTTCGATATCGACATACATGCCCGGAGAGAGGTTTCCGGGGACCATTTTGCTGTTGATGGGGAGGAAGACCATGCGCTGGCCGGGAGTGATGGTTTGGACGAGCCTGGTGCTGTCGTCTGTGGTGAAGAGCTTGTGGGTGAGAAATTCGTTTTGTTCGGCGCCGCGGAGAAAGACTTCGCCCTTGGCGAGCTTGCTGTTTAAATCCATGGCGTCGACGGCGCCGATGCCGCCGGGGCCAAAGAAAGTGCCTTCATATTTTTTAGGCATAAGGACATCTTTGACATCAGCCATTGAAAGTTTGGTGCCGGGACGGACGGTGCGATTCAAGGTGTAGATCTTGAAGCTTTCGCCTTCGACTTCCTTTTTGACATGGATGATGTAGAGGTTCACGGCGATGACGGCCACAAGGGCAAGGCCCATGGAAAGGATCAGCAGCATGAGGCTGGATTGCTGATTGGGGGCGGAGTTGTTGGATTCAGCCATGAATTACCTCTGTTTGTTCCCGGTGTTGCTGCTTGGGCGAGTGGCGGACGGATTGTTGTTTTTGCGTTCTTCCTGAATTTTGCGTTCTTCTGGAGACTTGGACGCACGATCCTTGAGTGGAGTTCTGAACCAAACGACCATTCTTGTGCCGTTGTCGACTGGAATGAGGCGGAAGATGAGGACTTCGGACTGGGCTTTGTAGGGATTGATGCTGTTATCGGCCTGGTTTTCGTGGAGTTTGCGCGAGAACATGAGGTTGTAGGAGGGGAGAGGCTGGGTGGTAGGGTGTTCTTCGCCATCTTCGGAGATGGGGGTGATGACCAGTTCGGGATCCGGGAGCTTCATGTCTGCAATGTTTTCAGGGCCGGGGAGGGTTTCGGCCAAGTCGCTCTCACTGGGGCGTGTGGCAGGAGCAGGGGGCGGAGGCGGGACGGGCGGGGTACCGGCGGGGACGCGAGGGCCAGTGGTGCCAGGGAATGGTACGGGGCCGGCTTCGCCCGCGGCATAGGAGACGGGAATTTGAAAGTTGCGTTTGAGAATTTTGTAGTAGTAGTCGGGAAGGACCTGGGTGGGTGATTTATCGGGGATAAACCAGATGGTGATCTGTTCTTCGTAGGGCGGAGCTTCGCGGCGGATGCCCAGTTCCCTGACGGCCTTGGATTTGGGGGCGCCGAGGTTGAGCGGCTCGCGTTCGAAGAGATCAAACTTACGGGATGTGAGGGCGCTGAGCGTGGCGGGGTTGGAAAAGTCGAGCGCGCGGATGCTCATGGTGTCCATGAACTGGTCGACGGGGACGAACATGGGGTCTTCGTTTCGCGCGGCTGCTTTGGCGATTTCCGCTTCACGACGGGGCTTGAGGTAGTTGTCTTCGACGAAAAGGTAGGCAGCGATTGCGCCGAGGCCAGCAAGAACCGCAAGGACCGGTAAAAGCGCGGGGTGTCGCTCTTTTTGTTTCTTGGTGGGAACAGGCTGGGTGGGGATTGGACGGTTCAATATCGTGTGCCTCTACCGACTCGCCAAACGGTTAGTTCCACCAGTACCAGCAGCGATACCTCAGGTCGGGCCCGCAATAGACATAACTGCGGTTGTAGAAGGTCCGGATGCTGTCTGCGAGCCGTTTTCCCGGCCCGTTGATGGACCCCATTCTAACATCAAAGCTGGTGTAGAAAGTGTCACGGACAGCAGGTTCGATGACGAGCATGGGGCCTCCCTCTGTATACATCTCCATATCGTTGTTGTAGATTTTCCAGCCATTGGCGGCTCGCCAGGTGTTTCCGATCCTGACGTGTTGGTGTTTGTATGGTTTTTCAAATTTGCTCCAGATGGAGCCGCCGACGGGGAAGTCCGTGGTGAACTTGACCTTGCGGCCGATCATCATGGAGTCGTTTTGCGCATCCATGTCGCGAATTGTCTGGAGCTGGCGTGCGGCGAGGCGGCCGACGACTTCGGATTCCTGGTAGGCCAAATCGACCTGGCCGGCGAGTGCGGCTTCAGGGTAGTACCGTTCAGAAGCGTATTCGAGCTCTGCGGCCCTTTTGTCAAAGAAGAGGGCGTTTAACTGCTGGTTATTGCCGGCTTCGCCATCGGTGGAGTTTTCCTTGATCCGTGGCGGTACGGGAGCGCCTGAGGCGGCGGGAGCCGGACCTTTGCCGACTTGGCGCCATGCTTCGTATCGGTCAACGACGTGTGCGCCTTTGAGGCGGACGACGGCGCCGCCGAGATACAGGAGCAGGGAGAGGACAACGGCGACGAAAGGGATGACGAGGACCATTTCGGTCATGGCCGTGCCGCGGGCGTGGTTTTTAAGGATGTGGTTTGGCATGGGGGGGACCGGTGTAAACAAGGTGAATTGGTCAGGGAAAGCATGATCAATGGCTGATCATGCCCTCGGAGAGACCTTCAATACTGTTTAGGAATTCCTTGGTGTCGGAGACGACCTGGGAATCAAGCCCCAGGCGGGAGAGGTCAGATTGCTCGGAGACGTTCATGCGCTCCGACCAGGTCTGGATGTTGGAGACGGGCTGGAGCTGGGCATGCCACATCTGGGTCCAGAGGTCCCATGAGTGGTTATTGAAAACCTTTGCCTGGGCGACGGAAGTGACGAACTGATGGGGCTGTGCCTGGCTGAATTTTTTGGCCCAGACTTCACTCTCGGAGGGCTGGCGGGCGAAGGCCAGAACGGAGAGATAGCTTTGCTTATTGGTGGTGTCTGCGCCGATGAGGGAGTGGTCAAGGTCGGTGGGTGCGGGGGCGTCGGAGGCATTGGGATTGAAGCCGGTGTAGGGATCGCGGACGAGGATGTCTGGCCCGATGTTGATGCCGACGAGGAAGATGTAGCGTGTGCGGTAGTAGGGCTGGGCTTTGTAGACGGCGACGAGGCGCTTTGCATCGCCTTCGCCGACGTAGGTTTCGCCGACTTTGATGGGTTCAAGACCCAGTTCAGGGAAGCCGCCGTTGATGTATTTGCCAGCAGGAACCCAGGGATTTGTTTCGTAGCGGATGGATTCGCGGTAAAAGTCGCGGCGTCCGGTGGAGACCATTTTGTATTCGTAGTCGTCGGTACGGGGATCGGGATACATGAGTTTGTAGATGGGGTCTGAAGAGGGGACGATGGAGGCCTGGTTTTCGCGGATGTTGCTGCGGAGGCGGCCAATGGGCGGGGTTTTGCCGTTGGGGTCGGCCCAGCCGTTGCGGACATTCATGCTGAGGCGGCCGTGAAAGCGGCCGTGCATCTGAATCATCCAGTCTGTGGGCTTGTTTTTGTCGGCGCTGCCGGTGTATCGGCGGTTGGGATCGAAGGTGGGGTTTTCATCGGCGTGATAGACGTCAAGGACGAGGTACATGGTTTCCTTGATGATCCTGTTTTTGCCGGTGAGGTTTTTGTTGTAATCAGCGTAGGTGTAGATGGTGTTGGGCTGGGGTTTCACTTCCGGCGGGACCAGGGGGATGATGTTGAAATTTTCATCCATGCGCTCACGGGCGGGGTCGTTGTCGCCTTCCTTGTAAGCGTCGAGCTTGGGTGCGGTGGAGCGTTCGTTGTCGCGTTCGACATCGACTTCCCAGTCGGGCTTGTTGATTTTCTGAAGTGTGTCGTTGGTGGAATCGTTGCGCTTGGGCCAGATGTAGCCGGCCTTGATGCGGGCGATATTGCGCAGGTGGCTGCCGAGGCGGGTGTAGTACTTTTGTTCTTCAACGCGTGTGAAGACGCGGATCTGAGCTTCCTGAGTGCCAAAGACAGAGTAACGGTTGGGGTAAGTGGCTTCGGAGGGAGCGACGGGGGGATCCCAGCGTGGGGGGTCGGCAAGTTGATCGCGGCCGGAGCGGGCATAACCGCCGCCGCCGCCCTGGCGGTGGCGGAAGCCGTAGATGGTGTCCCAGGGGCCGCGGTTGGTGCGGGTGTTATCGACATCCTCAGGCAGGAGGCCTGAGAGGACGGGACGCTGGAAGTCGTTGAATTTGCCGCGCTTGGTGGGGATGGAAGGGATGACAGGCGCGATGAATGCGGCTGCGCCGGCGACGGAGGGGAGGTTGGCTTCGCCAGCTTCAACGGCATTGACCTGGGCGAGAATGCCCATATTCTGAATGAGTGATTTGTTGTACTTGTCGAGGCCGGCGAGGGCGTTCCATATCTGGCCTCGTTCGCTGGCGCCGGGAGGATTGTAGAAGGTCAGATCGGTGATGACGTTGGGGTTGCGTTTGAAGTAGTCGTCCATCTGGCGGAGCATGGCTTCATCGGATTTATCCTGGTTGGAGCCGCCGGGTTCGCCGATGGCGCTACGTGCCTTGTCGAATTCGCGCAGGAGGAGATCTTTCTCGGGGGAACGAAGGGCCATGTTGTTGAAGCCCTGCTTGATCTGGAAGTTCACAGCCTGATAAAGGGCGGAGGAATCTGCGAGCTTGGTTTCTTCAACTTCAGTGAGGGAGAAATCGATGGCCAGGGGTATGGCGTCCATGACGTTGATAAGGGCGATATTGCGCGCCATGGCGGTGTTGTTGAGAGCTACGCCGTTCATGGAGCGTGCCATCTGCGTGGCCCCCGCGATGGCGGTGGAGTCGGCAGCATTCTGGGTTTCGATTTTCTTGCTGACCTGGTCGCCCAGGTTCATGGTGTAGGCCAGAAGGCCTGCGATGAGAAGGATGGCCAGAAGAGTGATGACCAGGACCACGCCCCGCTGGCGGGCGGCGCCAGGTCTGCGGAAACGAATTGCGGTATGGGGGTGATGGCTATGCATGGCGTTTTTCCGATGGATCAACCAGGAACTCCCGCATTTGAGCGCTTTGCACGGGTCAGCAGCGATGAGCCCTAAGGCGGGGGGAGGCATCGAAGCCGGGCGGGTTCAATGCTTCTAACGTTCCAAGAAGGCCGTGATTGCCTGACGGATGGGCGTTTTTCAAAATACCCAGCGCGCGAAGTGGATTTGCAGATCGCCATGGACTGACTTGTTCCCTGGGGTTGGGTCCGTGGGAATGGCGGTTATTGCTGTTCCTTGCTTGCATCGCGCTCTTTGATTTTTTCGCCGACCTGCCTGATGAGTTCGGTGACGTCGGAGCTCTGGCGGATCTGGGAGGCGTTGCCCAAAAGGGCTTTGGCGACGTCCCAGTTCAAGTTTGCCATCTGGGCGCGGGCCTGGGCCATGAGGTGGTCGAATTCGATGTCATCCAGACGTGCTTCGATTTCCTTCTTGGTTTCAGGAACGGAGATATTTTTGATCAATTCGCGGGCGCGGTTGTAAGACGCCTTGGCTTCAGTGAAGTTGCTTTCGGCACGGAGCTTGTCGCCGGTGTCGCGAAGACGTTCGTAGTCAGCGCGGAGGTTCAAGGCTTCGCGGATTTTGGTGGTGAACTGGTTGCCCGGGCTGAGGCCGTCGGCGGCTTCCAATTGCTTGCGGGCCTCGTCGATTTTGCCTTGCTGCAGGAGGGCGACCGCGGTGGTCTGGGCGGTCTCGGTCTTCATGGTGCGGATGGCGTTGCGCAGGTCCTGATCGTCACGGATGCTGAGGGCGAGCTCAAACTTGGCGATGGCGGTTGGGTAGTCCTTGTTGCGCATGGCTTCGCGGCCGTCGGCGACGAGTTTGTCGCGGTCGGCGTTGCGCATGATTTCCTGAAGCTCACGCTTGGCGTCTTCGTTGTCCTGGTAAGCGATGGACTCCTGGAACTTGGTGCGGGCATTATCGAGCTGACCTTGAGCGCGGGCGGCGCGGCCTTCTTGAAGGGCGATCTGGCTGCGGTAACCCTTGATTTTGGTGGAGATGGCGGGGTCGGCTTTGATGTTGAGGGCGCGGTTGTAGTTTTCGATGGCCTTGGCCAGGTCGTTGCGGCTTTCGGCGGCAACGGCGGCTTCAATGGCGTTGGCGTGTTCGCGTTTCTGGGTGAGTTCGAGGTAGAGGGCTTCGATGCCGGTGTTTTTGTATTTGCCGCGCGCCACGGATAGCTCGTGGATGGCTTCGTTGAGCTTGTTGTTCTTTTCGTTTTCTTTTGCGGAAGCGATCACTGCGTTGATCTGGGACTGGTAGACCTGGTCCTCAAGGCGCGTATTAATCTCGTTGATGGTGCGTGCTTCCGCAGGGGTAAGGCTGCGGCGGCGCTGTTCACTGATCTGGATACGGACCTGAGCGAAATCCTGGCGGCTGATCATGCCCTGGATTTCACTGACGACGTCCTGGAACGCCAGGCGACGCTTGACTTCGGTGTCCATGGCGAGGGTTTTGTCGCGCAGGTTGGAGATGCCGAAGGAATCGGCACGCTCAATGGCGATTTGGGCGTCTTTGAGGCGATTGGCTTCCATGTCGGCCTTGGCCTGGGCGAGGGCCGCACGAGCGCGTGCAGGACGGACGAAGGCTTCGTCTTTGCCGGCCCACTGGCTTGCGAATTCCTCGAATTGCTTGGAAAGTGATTCGTAATTGGCAATAAGGGCGTTGCGCTTGGCGGGGTTGGGAATTTCTTTGGCGGCGTTTAGCTCAGAGTTTGCGGTGTCGAGCGCAGCAAAGGCGGTCTCAAGTTCGCCGGCCTTTTTCCGTGCCGCATCGTATGCGTTTTGTTTCTGGATGCCAGCTTGGTAGTCGCGCACAATGGCAATGGCACCAAAGCCCAGGACGCTGACGGCCAAAAGTGCGATGACAAGAATGAGGGGGAGTTTGCTGCGTTTCTGGATGGGTGCGGTCTTATCGCCCAGCGCCTCGGGAGAAGGGATGGTGGATGCCGCCTGGGTTGTTTTGGTTTCAGAGGGCTTGGTTTCACCTCCGGCAAAGTGACGCCTGATGGCGGCAAGGAGTTCCTGGGGAGAGCCGACGCGCTGGGTGGGGTCTTTCTCAACCATGCGCATGACCAGATCGCTGAGGGTCTGGGGGACGGCAGGGTTAAGCTGGCTTAAAGGCGTGGGCTTGACGCGCGGATTGGTGTGCCACTTCATCCAGCGGAGCGCGGCATTGCGCTGGTCCTTCATGATGATGCGGAAAGCTTCTTCAAACTTGGCCCGGCCGGCGAGCATTTCATAAGCGATGAAGCCGAGGGAATAGATGTCTGCGCGGCCGTCAGCCTTTCCGTCTCCAAAGAGTTCAGGCGCCATATAGCGGACGGTGCCGGCGGACATGGTTTCCTGATTGTCGATGAACGTGGCGACGCCGAAATCGACGAGCTTGAGTCCGCCCCCCTTGGGGAGGAGGATGTTGGAGGGCTTGATATCGCGATGGATGACGCCTGCGCCGTGGATGGCCTCAAGTGCGAGGGCGACGCCGCCGACGATGCCCAGGGCCTGGCGTTCGTTGATGGGGTCGGACTGTGAGGCGAGCATTTGCTCAAGGGACTGGCCGTCGATGAAGTCCATAATGATGAACATGCCGCGCGGCTCGTTGATGGTGTCGAGCACGGCGACGGTGTGCTTACTGAGGCGAGAGACGCGTTTTAAGGTTTCAGCTTCCTCAATGAAGCGTTCCTTGGCGTTTTCCCAATCGCTTTCAGGGGGGAGGAGTTGTTTGATGGCGGCGTATTTGTCGAGGAGCTTGTCATGCCCCTTCCAGACAATGGCGGTGCCGCCGGCGCCGACTTGGGCAATGATGTCGTATTTGCCGAGTTTGTCGCCGATTTTCAGTGGAGCGTGGCTGGATTGGTTATGTCCTGAACTCATGGGAAGATTGTACTCTTAGTTAGTGGCCCGGAAGCATAAAAACGAACAAGGTTCCGAGCGCATCAGGTAAATCCTGATATGAGCGGAACATCCCTCATGTTGTTCCTGGGCCCCAATGCCCAGGATTGCGCGTGGTTGTCCTGACCCGTACGGCCCGGAGGCCGCTTGAACCTACTTTCTTAGGGAAGCCGGGTTTCGTTGGGTGGGGACTTCGGGCATCGCGTCGATGATGCCTTCATTGGTGAGCGTGCATGTGGCGGCGATTTTAGAGTAGAGGCCGCCGCCGGAGCTTTCGGAGAGGCGTCCATTTGCGAAGATGGCGCCGATGTAAGGGAATGCGAGGCTGAATTTGTGTTCGACTTTAACGGTGATGGGATCCTTGGGACCGAAGGTGAACCCTTCGCCGGGAAGTTCCTTGAGTTCAACGCCGTTGTATTCGGGAATGGTCTGATAGACGGTGATGTCGGTGTTTTTAAGGGCGTAGGCGGCTTTTTCGTTGAGTTGCTTTTCAACCCAGGCGGCGGGGTCTTTGCCGTAAGTCTGGTAATAGCGTGTCATGCCTGCGGCAAGCTGCGCGCTGGAGCCTTCGGATTCGGTGGATCGGCCGGCGACGGGGACCAGAGACATGGCGGCGGCGCGTTGGATGGCGATGTATTTGGGGGAGGAAGGAGAGTTGCTGAACTGGTTGGCGGATTCGTAGCCTTCTTCGGTTTTATCGATGGGGATCTGGACGATGGCTGAGCGAGCGGCCATGAAAGCGGAATAGTTCACAAAGAGATTGGCGGACATCATGAGGGTGGTCTGAGCCAGAAGCAGGGAGAAGAAGAGGAGGACGGGGCAGACGAGGGCAAATTCCATTGTGGCGGTGCCGCCATCGCCGGTGAAGAGCTCGATGAAACGCTTGGCCAGCGGGGGGTGTTTGGGGCGGGCGCGATGAAGCGCGACGCCTGAAAAAGCGACAAGGATGGCGCTTGTGGCCATGGCCAGGAGACAAAACAACCCAAGCGGATTGGATAGCCCGGAGGAGAGCCAGGCGGCACCGAGTACGAATTGTGAATTTAAGCCATGCATGGGTAGCCTTTAATCGTAGGACGCCCGGATATCAGGTGTAGTTCCCGAGGACTGTAAGTTAAAACGGTCACTGTGGCAGCCCGATTGCATGGCAAAGGCACACAAGTGAAAGATTTTAGTTGGGATAAGGCTGAGGAACAAACCCAGGTGAGCCTGTTTCAGGTCGTCCAGGGGAATTTATGACCCAGCATATATTCAATGCCGGCCAGGATGGTGCCGCAGAGGATGGGGACGACAAAGGGCACATTATTTTCGGAATTTTCCAAGTCAGGCTTGGCGCGGGCGGCGAGAGTGAAGAGCGCGACGTAAAGGCGCGTGAGGGTTTTTTTGACCGCTTTGCGCTGGATCATGATATAGATTGATAGTAAGGCGGAGAAAATAAGACTATAGATCGTGACACCCAGGACGCAATAAAGGCTGGCGCTCCATGTTCCAACGATGGTCATGGCCTTGACGTCGCCGGCGCCGATACCGCCGAGAATGAAGATGACTGCCCAGAAGCCGAAGGCGGCGAGCCCTGCGTAGGCGGAAGCTGTGAAGGCTTCAGTGGGGTTTTGCCCGAGAATGAGGGCGGCGATGACCCAAAAAAGAATCCCCGCGAAGATCGCGGGGATTGTGACGATATTAGGGATGCGTTCGGTCTTAATGTCAGACCAAGCTGCCCAAATCAGGATTCCAAGCAGCGCTGTATAGGCGTAGGGTGCTGCCGGGTTCATGCCATCCTTAGGACAGAGAGACTGTGGAGCGGTTGAAAGTCATGACCCGTGTTATCTGCGGGCAGAGCATGAACAGCGAATTCATTACTTTCGCGACTTCCCGCAGGCGTTGGTGGCCAAGCCACCGGGAACGCGTCGGACGCATGGGGAGGGTCAAGCGCGACTCAGTTACCGGGGCCGCCGGTGAAGGGGTCGGTGTTGCCGTTGGTGGCATTGGGGTTGGCAGCGACATCGCCCCAGGACTTGTTGACCCAGTCTGAGATCGCGCCCTTGAAGAAGAGCAGGACACCCAGGAGGGGCAGAACGATGGCGGCAACGATGAGGAGCTTTTCGAGGCCCTCGGCGCCGCGGTCTTCCCGGGCAAGGCTGTAAAGACGGTCGCTGATGAAGTTGAAGGCAGTTTTCATGGCGGATTCCTTTGCGAGAAACGGTGTTTTAATGATATCCACAGAGACGGTTTGTTTCCTCAAGGCAACGGTAAAGCCAAGAGGGTTGTGGTCATTCGGTAATGGTCGACCAGGATGCCGAGGCAGGCCTGAAGGATGAAGTAGGAGGGGAGGCCGATGGCTGCCAGGAGGAGGGCCCACTCAAGCGTGGTGGCGCCGGAATCCTCTTTGATCAATCGGGTCAGAACGTCAGGCCTGGGGGCCTGTTCCTCCTGAGTGTCCGAGTGAATTTCACTGTTCATTGACTCCATCGGCTTCTTCCTGCTCGTTGCGAGCCTTTTTCTCGGCGCTGCTCAACTCGAAGATGGGCCTGATCGAATCGGTGATCAGGTCGTCTTCGCCAGGCTTTAAGTTGCCTGCCATGTTTGAACGCGCACCGGTCCATAATAATTGCATGCTTTTTTTGCCGGTCGGCGATTTTACGGTTTGAAGCTTGAAAATATCGCGCGTGGCATAGCGGCCATCGGTGCCAAGAGGCTCAATTTCAGTGATGTGAGTGAGGCAGCGCTTGCCGCCAACGTGCCGGCTAACTTGAACGACGATGTCGATGGCGCTGGAGATTTGCGAACGGATGGCGTGGAGGGGGAGTTCGACCTGGCTCATCATGGCCATGGTTTCAAGGCGGTTTAAGGCATCGGCGGGGTTATTGGCGTGGAGTGTGCCCATGGAGCCGCCATGGCCGGAGGTCATGGCCTGGATCATTTCGAGGGCTTCGCCGCCGCGGACTTCGCCGATGACGATGCGGTCGGGTCGGAGGCGGAGGCTGGCTTTGAAGAGGTCGCGGATGGTGACGGCGCCCTTGCCGTAACGGTCGGCGGGCTTGGCTTCCAGGGAGATGACGTGTTCTTTTTGAAGCTGAAGCTCCGCTGAGTCTTCGATGACGACAATGCGCTGGCTGGAGGGAATGAAGCTGGAAAGGGCGTTTAAGAGCGAGGTTTTACCCGAGCTGGTGCCGCCGGCGACGAGAATATTCTGCTCGGCATGGACGGCGACGTTCAGAAAATCGCGCGCCTGGTTGGTGAAGGAGCCCAATTGGACGAGTTTTTCGACGTTGAGGGCTTCTTTATTGAATTTGCGGATGCTGACGGCGGTGCCAAAGCGTGCGCAGGGGGCTTTGGCCACGTGGACGCGGGAGCCGTCGGGAAGGCGGGTATCAATGAGGGGCGAGTCGTCTGAGTAGCTCTTGCCTGTGAACTGGAGGATGTTGTTGATGGCCGCTTCGTAGGCTTCCTGATCGGTGAAGCGGGCGGCGACGCGCTCGATTTTGCCGGCGCGTTCAATGAAAATCTGCTCGAAGTGATTGATCATGACCTCGGTGACGCTGGGGTCATCGAGGTATTGCTTGATCGGAGCCAGGTAGTGGTTGACCGTGACTTCGAAGAGGGCTTTGGTGTCGAGTACTGTGTTGGGTGCCGCCATAGTGTTGTGACGCATGATAACCCAGGTGGGTTCAAAACTCAGGGGGGGGGTTAAAACTGTGCCGCGGGGTCGATCAGCGAAAGTGAACGCAATGTGACTTCATCCAGGACTTCACGGGGAAAGCGGGAAACGAGGCTCATGGACCGCTCCCGATAGTCAAATTGCCTGAGAGCATCGGCCAAAACGACGGAGTCGACATCACCCACCCCTGCCTGGGGGGGCAGAAGGCCTTTGGGAAGGATTACCTCGAATGGACCGCCCCGGACGCTTGAAGTAATCGCCACGCAGACGACCAAGCCGGTGGCGTGATTATAAGCCCTGGGGCTAAGAATCAGCGCGTAGTGGGGGCCTGTGAGTTCGCGGCCGGAAGAAGGTGCGAGATTGACATGGACCAGATCGCCACGATCCGGGATGTAGGAGAGTTTGGCCAATCACCAAACCTCCTTTCCCTTGGGCTCGCCGAGATCCCATTCTTCCTGGCGATGTTCGGGTTTGAAGTCCTTCATGAGGTCTTCAAGTTTGTAGCGGGTGCGTTTGGCCGGAGCCAGTACTTTGACGGTTTCCAGGTCGAGAACCGATCCGACATCAATGTTGTGGGACTTGGCGAACTGGGCGGGGATCACGACGGCCATGCTGCTTCCCCATTTTTTGACTTTGGTGGGTGTGGCCATAATGCGGCTCCTGATGTGATAGTGAGATAAAATGATATCTGCTGGGGTTTGGCAAGGCCAATGACATTTGCTTCTGGGTGTTGATTTATCACCGAGGTTTGAACTTTGATCAGTTATGTACCTACAATGACGGCCAGCAGGGAGAGAGAACCTGCTTTGCAGACCGGTTGCGTCGATTTGCCGCGCAAGGGCGGAATAGGCGGGACCGGCGGGTTTGGGAATCTCCTGTTTTGCCATGACGCGACGGGCGGCGCCTCGGAGCCGGTTGTATATGAGCATGATTGATGAAAAGTCATTTATCGAAGTGGTTCGTCCCGCACTTGCGTGCGCAGACCCCACGGCCCTTGCCAAAGAGGTTGGAATGCGCTGGAAGGCGTGCCAAGTGGCGAGCCTCCTGGAGAGTTCAGACCTTGATGTGAGGCGAGTGGCGGCTATCGCCCTGGGGCTGGTAGGGGGTCAAAAGCAGATTGCACCGCTGGCGCGCGCGCTTCATGACCCGGATGACTGTGTGAACTCGATGGCGGAGCATAGTTTGTGGTCGATCTGGTTTCGGTTGGGCAAGTGTGAAGCGGCGGGTGCATTCAAATCAGGTCTGGCGCTGATAGAGAGTCAGGATTACCACGGGGCGATCGAGTCTTTCCGCAAAGCGGCGTCAGTGGATCGAGAATTTGCCGAGGCCTATAACCAATGCGCGATAGCGCATTATTTTTTGGGTGAATATGACGAGGCGATTGATGATTGCCAGCGCGCTTTGAAGTTGATGCCTTGTCATTTTGGAGCGATGGCGGGTATCGGGCACTGCTATTGCGAGAAGGGGGACTGCGGGAAGGCGCTGGAGTATTACCGCAAGGCGCTGGAGATCAACCCGCGAATGGACGAGATCCGGGATGTGGTGGATGCCGTGGCCAAGTGCAGCATTTCCCCATTGGATAAACAAAGAATCGTGTGAAGCGGCCAGGGGTAAGGGGATTGCGGGGAATGCGGGGGATCATCGGTTGCGCGATTCTTGTAATATCTTCCTGCTCCTTGGAGGGAGAAAAGTATGTCAAACGTTGTGCTTGTAACCGGTGCTGCCGGTTTTATCGGGTCATCCCTGACGGATCGGCTTTTGGCCGACGGGGCGACGGTGGTTGGTTTGGATAATTTTTGCGATTTTTACGATGAAGCCACGAAGATGGCGAATCTCGCACAGGCGCAAAAGAGCGGGCGGTTTCACCTGGTCCGTGGGGATATCCGTGACCGGGCGGGGGTGTTGAAACTGTTTGAGGAGCACAAGCCGGGAGCGGTGGTTCACCTGGCGGCGATGGCAGGGGTGCGGCCGAGCATCGAAAGGCCGGACTACTACACGCAGGTGAATCTTGATGGGACAGTGAACCTGCTGGATGGCGCGGTCAAAGCCGGGGTGAGGCGCTTTTTGTTTGCGTCCAGCTCAAGTATCTATGGGAACAACCCCAAGGCTCCGTTTTCGGAAGAGGACAATGTCGACCACCCGATCAGCCCTTATGCGGCGACGAAGAAGGCGGGGGAATTGATTTGTTATACCTATTGGCATTTGTATCGAATGCCGATCACCTGTTTGCGGTTTTTCACGGTGTTTGGCCCGCGCCAGCGGCCGGATCTGGCGATTCAGAAATTCTTAAAGCTGGTGCATGACGGCAAGAGCGTGCCGGTGTTTGGGGATGGAAGCACAAGCCGCGATTACACGTTTGTGGGGGATATTGTTGAGGGGATCACCCGTGCGATGGAGCGGTGCAAACGTCCGGATGAAGGCGGGCATGGATACCGGGTCTACAATCTGGGAGGTAATCACCCGATCACCCTGGCGGATTTGTTAAGCACCATAGGAAACGTGGTGGGGAAAGAAGTGAAAATCAATCGGCAAGCCATGCAGCCGGGCGATGTGGAGCGGACCTGGGCGGATCTGACGCGGAGCCAGAAAGAGCTGGGATATCAGCCTGCGACGTCGATTGCGCAGGGGATCGCCAAGCAGTGGGAATGGATGCAATCCAAGGTCTAAGTCGTTGTGTAATTAGGGGATTCCGTAATCGCGGTTTATTTTTAACCTAATCTTTTGTATTGTTGACTATCGGCGTATTTCACTGGTTTCCCCAATTGTGAGGGAAAAGCGCCGCGATGGTCTCATCCTTATCAGAAGGAGTCAGGGTTATGGAAAAGCTGGGTAACAAAAAAACATTGGGCGTATTTGCGGCATTGCCTGCCGCGGCAGTACTGGCGTTTGCATCCTTGGCAGTGCTGCCGGGCTGCCAAACCGCGCCGTACGAACAGGCCGACAGCCAGGTGAATGGCGCCAAGACCGTTAAGAGCTCACTGGTTGAAGGGCAAAAGCAGGTGGAAACGACCACCAAGGTGCTTTCCGAGCTGACCGATACGACCCAGTCCAAGGATTCACGTTCGCTGTTTAGCCAGTATGTGAGTCAGATTTCCAAGGTTGATGCTGCGGGGAAGAATCTTGCGGCGTCCCACGCAGCATTCAAGACCGCTTCGACCAACTTTCTCAACGCACGCTCGGCGCAGATCAACGCGATCGCCAACCCGGAAGTGCGCACTGCTGCGGATACGCGCTTGAAAGACGCCAAGGCGAAGTTTCAGGCCCTTTCAGCCCAGATTGATTCCATCCAGGCGGATTACGCCCCATTGGTGGGCCAGTTCAATGACATCAAGACCCTGCTGGGCAATGACCTTTCCAAGGACGGCTTGAATACCGCCAGCGGCGTGACCAAGCAAGTGTATGAAAAGGCCAATGCGCTGCGCTTGAAGACCAACGATGTGGTGGCGACAATCGACAAGTTCACGGCAGAAGTGACCCCGGAATCCGCACCCAAGAAGTAATACGGCTTTTGACAACGACTGATATCGCCCGGGCAGGAGATTCTTGCCCGGGCGATTTTTTGTAGGGATCGGATTGGTGATGCAGGGGCCAAATAAAAACCGCCGGCTGCGCGGTCGGCGGTAAGGAGAAGGCTTAGAGGTTGGTTAAGAAGATATCAGGAGAAGGCGGGTTGTAAAGAGCTCTTGGCAAAGAAATCGTTTATTCCATGGCTTCATCTTCACGGGGATTGCCGGTGGGGGAGATCAGGCCGGCGAGGATGCACAGGATGCCGGCACCGATGACGCCCAGGCGGCTGTTTCCTGAGCAGATGCTCAGGAGGGTGGATTTGGGCGGCTGGTATTCGGAGATGTTGACGCCGGGGTGGGAAACGGGGTGGGAGAGGAGGTCCTCCACCGGAATGATGGGAGGAAGGGCTCGGTTTTCCTCCTTCCCCTTTTGCTTGGCAGGAAGGGGCGCGGCATTGGCGACCAGAACAGGTTTGCTGACGCCGGGGACATCCAACTGTTCAGGTTTGAGACGGAGCTGGGTCATGGCCAGGCGTTCAAGAAGGATGGGGTCCTCCTTGGCCAGAGCGGTGTTGAACATGACATAGTTGTTTTTTTGCTCGGCAATCTGCTTGGCTTGCGTCTGGATGACTTCACGCTGCCAGTGGATGGCATCGTTACGAGCCCAGTCTTCGGCGAAAATGCCTGTGGCTGTGATGGCCATGCCGGCAAACAGGAGCACCCAGCCCGGGATGGGTGCGATGATGCGGTCAAATGTGCTTTGGGAGTGGTCTGTCACATTCTTTTCATCGGCCATTGAGCGGGCAAAGCTGGAATTTTCAATAGCGGGTTTTGCGAGGTTCCAGGTGTTGCGGCGAAATACATGCCTGGATACCGACGCTACTGCGAGGAACCGGTAAAATACGACGGCTTCTTCTCACAGCAAGGCAATTCCCATGACATTCCAGTTCGGCTCGATGCTCCGCGTGTGTGCGATGGCGCTTTTGACGGGTCTTACGTTGGTGGCGGCAACGGGCTGCACGACCAATGCCGCGACGGGCAAGAGCTATTACTACGCCTTGTCCGAAGATGAGGAGATCAAACTGGGAACGGAGGCGGAGCCTGAGTTCATCAAGCAGTATGGTGGCTTGGTGCCGTCGCCGGAGGTTCAGACTTATGTAAAGAACCTGGGGATGAAACTGGCGAAGATGACCGAGCGGCCGAGCTTGCCGTGGAACTTCAATGTACTTAATTCGGATGATATCAATGCATTTGCGATTCCCGGGGGGAAGGTGTTCATCACGCGGGGTCTGCTTTCGCGGATGACCAACGAGGCGCAGCTTGCGGGCGTGCTTGGGCATGAATGCGGGCATGTGACGGGCCAGCATTCGGGCAAGCAGATCACCAATCAGCAGGGGGCGGCGATCCTGCTTCAGGGCGCCCAGATGGGCGCGGAGCAGTACGGGGCCAATCCGACATTGGTCCAGCTTGGCGCGGCGGGGGGAAATATGGCGGCGCAGGGTTTCCTGCTGAAGTTCAGCCGGGACGATGAGTACGAAGCGGATCATCTGGGACTGCGGTACATGACTAAGGCGGGGTACAACCCGCTGGCGATGATTCAGGTGATGGAGATCCTGGCGGCCAGTGCGGGGGAAAGCCCGGCGGGGATGAGCGAATGGACATCGACCCATCCGTTGACTGCGAATCGGATCAAGGAATTAGATGCGGACATTACCAAGGCGTATCCGGAACAGAGCAAGAATGGGACGTATGCGCCTGAGCCTTTCAAGGTGAATGTGCTGGTTCCGCTGTCGAAACTGGCACCCGCGCCGAAGCCTGCGCCGGCTCCGGCCGCGGCTGCTCCCGCTGTAGCTCCGGCGGAGTCGAAGGGGTTGAAGAAGAAGTAAGGGTTCAGTGGCTTGCTGGGGATGCAAAAGGGGTTTTATGACGCAACCGTTATGGTCAAACAAGAATCTGGCGAATCCGCATGAGGTCAAAGACAAGGCCTCGCGGGTGCAGAAGATGTTTGCGGCCATTTCGGGCAGCTACGACCTGAATAACCGGGTGCATTCGCTGGGGCGCGATCAGGCGTGGCGGCGGGCGGCGGTGAAAGCCGCGACGATGAAGAAGGGGGACCGTGTGCTGGATGTGGCGTGCGGGACGGGGGATTTGAGTTTTGCCTTTGCGCGTGCCGGGGCGGGTGAGGTGCTGGGGGTGGATTTCACATTTGAGATGCTGGATATCGCGCGGCAAAAGAATGCGGCGAGTGAGGGAAAAGCGGGGCCAGTGCGGTTTGCGACGGGGGACGCGATGCGATTGCCGGTGCCGGATGGTCAGTTTGACGTGGCGAGCATTGCATTTGGGATTCGGAATGTGGCGACGCCGCAGAGCGCGATCAATGAGTTTGCGCGTGCGCTCAAGCCTGGGGGGCGGTTGATTGTGCTGGAGTTTGGGCGGCCTAAAAGCAGGCTTTTTCGTGGGGCGTATGACTTTTATTTCAAGCGGATCATGCCGCGGACGGCGAGCATGATTGCGGGGGATAAAACGGGTGCGTATGAGTATTTGCCGCAGAGTGTGTCGACGTTTATCGATAAAGAGGGGATGCTGGGGATGATGGGGGAGGCGGGGTTCAAGGAACTTAAGGCGACGGCTTTAACCTTTGGTGTGGCATGGATTTATAGAGGTGTGAAGGGGTGATGGTCTTGGGATCGGGAAAGGGCTGGAAGCGGGTATCGGGGTTTGCACCATCTGATGTGCAGAGGACGAAAGACGGGAAATAGGGCTTGGAATGGCGCGTTTGGCAGGGGATAATCAGGACGTACATTTCAAAGGAGTCCGGCCATGAAACGATTACGCACTTGTTGTGGGTTGGGTTTGGGGATCGCGGTGTTTGGGGCGTTGTTGGGCGCTGTGCAAGCGCAGGCGAGCGACGATGGACTGGTTTCAGGAGGGGCGGGGTGGCTGACGCGTTCGGGCGAAGCGAGCGGGGAGACGATTTCGGCCAAGCCGCTTAATGGTTCGGCGGCAAAGACGGGTGTTGTGGAGGTAGTGAAGGCGGAGCCTGCGCCAGCGATGTCGGCGCAGGGGGGGGATAACTGGCTTTCGGCGGTGCAGGGGTCGGCGAGCGAGAAGAACGTGCAGAATGCGTCGCCGAGCGGGGCGGAGAAGGTGGCGACCTCGAATGTGAATGTTCCGGCATCTGAGCGGACGGTGAATGTCGGTGAAGGGTTGCGGCCTGTGACGCCTGGGCACGCAACGACTCTGTCTGCGCCTTATTTCTCAGATGTGGTGGCGGTGGCAGCGCCAGACCCGCAAGGATCGGCTGTTTTGGCCTCGACGCAGCTGGCTCGCAGGCGGTCAGGGTCTGGCGTGCGCTTTGTTGCCGGCAACGGATATATGAACAATGCGGGTTATGGCCCGGTGAACTTCCCGCCGTATCAGTACCCGTACCTGGGGTACAACAACAATCCGTTTACGGGGCTGTCGTCATACAGCAACGGTTATGCGGGCGGACCGCCGTCGACTGTGCCGTTTGCGGGTGGCTTGCACCAAGGCCGGTCGGCATTCTGGTCGCAACCGACGATGACAGTGCCCAATGTGAATTACGGTGTGGGCAACGCGGGTGGAGTGGGCGGGGCTTACGGCACGGGCTATGGCGGGCCGGCGATCCAGGTAAGCGGAGGCTACCGGCAGGGTGGCGGTCCGCGGCGGATGAGTAATAATGGCGGCGGTGGCGGTAATTCGAGCGGGAATGCCGTGAATGTGAACGTGAACTACCAGCAGAACCAAAATGGTGGTGGTTACGGTTATGGCTACGGCTATCGGTAACGCAGCGAAGCAATGAGTTTTTGATTCAAGAAGCCCGGAGTTTTTACTTCGGGCTTCTTTGCTTTGGGTTTTATGTACTGGTTTTGATTATGATGTGGGGGCTAATTCCACTACGATGGAAATTTTTCCTATGGCAGATACAAACCGGTTTCTGAGGCCCAAGGTTGATAGCGCGGCGGAACTGATTCATGGGACGCCGGTGGTGGAGCTGCATCGCCTGGTGAAGCATCTGGGCTTGGATGGGCGGATTTTTGCGAAGGTGGAGTTTTATTCGCCAGGGCTGAGCAAGAAGGACCGGATTGCGCGGGAGATTATTGAGGAAGCGCGGCGGACGGGGGAATTAAAGCCGGGACAGGCGGTGGTGGAGCTGACATCGGGGAATACGGGGACGGGGCTGGCCATTGTGTGCCAGGCGATGGGGCATCCGTTTATCGCGGTGATCTCGCGGGGGAACTCGATTGAGCGGGCGATCATGATGAATGCACTGGGGGCGAAGGTGGTGCTGGTGGATCAGATGCCGGGTGGTGTGCCCGGGAAGGTGACGGGTGCGGATCTGGATCTGGTAGAGGTGGAGGCGCAACGGCTGGTGAAGGAATTGGGGGCGTTTCGCGTGGGGCAGTTTGCCAACAAGGGGAATTACCTGGCGCACTATCGGCACACGGGGCCGGAGTTTTTTGCTCAAACAAGCGGGGAGATCGATGTGTTTGTGGATTTTGGCGGGACCGGGGGGACGTATGCGGGGACAGTGGCGGCGTTGAAGGAGGCGAAGGCGAGCGTGAAGGGGTATTTCATTGAGCCGTCGGGGGCGCGGGTGATGGCGGGGAAAGCGGTGACAAATGCGGGGCACAAGATCCAGGGCGGGGGGTATTGCAAGGCGGATCTGTCGCTGGTGGACCGGGGGTTGATTGATGGATTTTTAGCCGTGACGGATGAGGAGGCGGAAGAACATGCGCGGCTGCTGGCGCGTCATGAGGGGATTTTCGGGGGTTTTTCGTCGGGGGCGAATCTGGCGGGGGCGGTGAAGGTTTTGCGCGGGACGGAGAAGGGGAAGGCGGTGGGATTTGTGGTGTGCGATACGGGGTTGAAATATGCGTCGACGGATCTTTTTCAGTTTGCTGAGTGAGTGCCGTGGATTTTCGCGCTCGGGTGATCGGGTGGCCGGGTTACCGGGGGGCTTCGAGAATGCACATGTCATAACGGGAATGACACCATTTGATCGTTGCTATTGGAGATTGGTATCAATGGATACGCGGGGCAACCCGATCAGGCGGGAACCCGAGCGAGATGACACGGAAATCGCAGCATCAAGCTTTTAAGAGATAGCGCTGGAGCCATTCCCAGCCCATTTCGTAGAAATCGGTGCTAGAGGTGTGGGTGAGGTCGGGGAAATGGGCGATGGCTTTGATGGCGGGGAGCTGGGCGTAGACGGCGTGGATGGTGTTGGGGGGGCAGAGGATATCTTTGCCGCCGGAACTTAAGAGGGTGGCGGCCTGGATGCGGGAGGCGGTGTTGACGGGGTCGAAGTAGCGCCAGGTGTTTAAGAAGGCGGGGTCTTTGGCTTCATCCGTGGGGGCGAAGTAAGCGTTGTCGGTGAAGTCGCAGAGGTAAGGGACGTGGGAGACGCAGGCGATGATGCGTTTGTCGGCGGCGGCGAGATTTAAGGCGAGCATGCCCGCCTGGCTGGTGCCGTTGACGCCGATGCGGGATGGGTCGATCTGATCGGCGAGGCCGGATTCAGGGGAGAGGACGGCGTCGACGGCGCGGACGAGGTCCATGACGGCGCCCTGATAGTAGAAGCCCTGGGGACCGGGGCGGCCGTGCTGGATCCAGGCGCGGATGGCTTTTTCTTCGACTTTCCAGAGTTCACCGGATTCGCCCTGGGAGCGGGGGAAGACCTGGAGGAGGGCATAGCCGCGCTGGCATTCGGATAAGGTTTGGGCGAATTCGGAGCCGCCATAGCCGGTGGTGGTGACGATGAGCGGGACGGGTTTTGGCGTGCGGCCTGAGCGGATGGTGTTGACGGGGAGGCCCAGGTAAGCGCGGATGGGGATGGCGCCGAGGCTGTTAAAGGTGAGTTTGTAAACCCAATGGCCTGCGCCGGAGTTGATTTTTTCGATTTTGAGATTGAGAGGGGTGGCGCGGGCTTCTGTGAGAGTGTTTTGCCAGAAGGTTTCGAGGTCGGCGGGGGGATTGTGGGGCATGGGAGCAAAGGTACAAGGGAGAAGGTGGAGGTGACAAGTGAAGAAGAGAGGGGATGGGGATTGTCAGGCGTGCTTGAGGATGAAGTCGATGCAGGTTTGGAGGGTGGGGTCGGAGGGGTTGGCCATTTCGGTGGCGATTGAGCCGTGGTCGCGATTTTCGGATTTGTGGAGGGTGGTGACTTTGTTGCCGACGATGCGGAGCATGGTGACGAAATAGAGGGTTTCTTCGTAGCGGCCTTGCCAGTCGTTATCGCCGATGACGTAGAGCATGGGGGGGGTGGCGGCGCGGATGTGATAGGCGGGGGCGTCGGTGTCGATGACGGGGGTGGTCATGGGATTGGGTACGCCGCGCTCGGCGCGGATGGTGATGTGGGTGAAGAGTTGGCCGGAGATGGGGCAGGCGGCTTTGATGTGGTTTGGGGTGAGGCCGACGTGGGCGAGGGTGGCGGGGGCCATGATGAGCATGGCGGAGAGGTAAGCGCCGGCGGAATGGCCGGAGACGACGAGGCGGTCGGGCGAGCCGCCGTGGGAGGCGATGTTTTGATGGAGCCAGAGGAAGGCGTGTGCGGCGTCGTGGAGGTAGGCGGGGTATTTGGCGTGGGGGTTTAAGCGGTAATTGGCGCTGGCGAGGGCGATGCCGCGGGCGCAGAAGTTTGCGGCGATTTCGGGGAGGAGGTTATCGGCTTTGTGGCCGTCGGTGAGGCCGCCGCCGTGGAACCAGAGGACGGTGGGGAAGTTTTTGTGAAGGTTGGTGTCGGGGAGGTAGAGATCGAGGGTGCAGCGGGATTGCTCGTAAGGAGTGGCGGCGTGGGGTTTGTAGGGAATCTCGGCGAGGAGGAGGTGATTGGTCATGACAAAAGATTATCGCGGAAAGGGAATCTGGAAAAGGGTCTGGGGTCTAGGGTCTGAGGTCTGGTCAGAGGGATTTGGACGAGGAGGGCGTTGTGAGGCGTTGCGGGGGGCTGGTTGAGTTCAACTGATTTTTTCTCACATTTTTGAAGAGGCGGAATTTTTGACAGGATTCACAGGATCTTCAGGATTTACAGGATCGGATTGAAAAAAGTGGAGCGATTGAGTCGTTACGGGTGGGTGGGCATGGATGTGAGTGCGCGAAATCGCGGGGACGCGCTTAGAAAGTAGAGCAGGAGTGAGTCGTAAGTAGATGGATTCGGAACCACCGGCTGAGTTATGTCATCCCTCCAGGATGGCGACGAAGATGTGGGGAAAGATCGGTTGAATTCAACAGCCCCAGGTAACCGGGTTTATGTGTGATGGCTTCGGGGGTGGAGTCTAAATTCCGGGGAGGAGGCGTTTTGGAGGCAACCAAAGCGCGTGCAAGACACAGTTTGAGTTCGGCTCAAACTGTGGCACCCGGCCGGGGGTTCATGTGTGATGGGCTCGGGGTGTAGTCCAAGTTTCCGGCGAATGTCGATAAGAGTTGTAGTAGACCGGCGCA